>REET01000157.1 GCA_007694925.1 Phycisphaerales bacterium
CCTGACGCTTCGCCTTGATCAACGCAGAACGGACAGCGGCGTAATACTCGACGCCGTCGACCAGAGGCGCAAGACGCTCAGACCGCACCCGCCACTGGTGCGTCGCCCCCTCCGCGGCGTCGTCGCTCGTGTGCGATCCCGCCGCTGCACCGTCTTCGGCCCGATCGTTCATGCGTCGCGGACTCCGTCAGCACCGACGCCCGCGACAAACGCCGCGCAGCAGCATCGGCCTCGACGGATCCTACGCCCCGCCTTCGGAAGTCTTGGCGGTCAAGGCTTGGTGCTTCTTCGCCACCACGATCGTCCCGACCACCGCGAGCACGCTCAGGCCGACGATCGTCCACAGGATCGGCAGCAGGTACGCCTTCTCGGGGTCACCCCCGGCCGTCGCGGCCCGCCCCGCCACAGACAGCCCGAAGAACCCGACGAACCCGATCGCGCCGTACAGCAGCCCCCGCGAGAGCTTCGGACTCTTCGAGAAGAACGACGCCGCCGCGAGCGCGACCGTGACGACCGCGCCGGCGACGGGCGCGATCAGCGCCGTCGCTTTGTTCGCATCCTCGGGCGCAGTCATGAACGCGACAAGCCCGGCCCCGATGATCAGGACCGCGTACAGAAAGAGAACCATGTGAGGCTTCATTGTGTCGGCTCCGGTGCGAAATCCCGCGAATCAATCAGACATCGCGATCATAGGAGTCAACGCCAAACCGTGGCCCGCGACGAACTCGGATCGGCCCCTTCGCCTCCGAAATCTCGACGACGCGTCCGCCCTGGGTCACCTCGACCATTCCCGCGCCGACAAGCCGTCCGGCCGCGCGTCGAGCGGGCTCCATCAGCCCCCGCCAGTGATCAGGCTCGACTCTTCTTGCCGCCTCGGAGGGACAGATCGACGCCCCGATCTCGCGCTCGCCCAGGAGTTCGAGGATCGCCCGCTCCAGCGCCCTGCCCCGAGCGCCGGGTTTGGAGCGTCGGCACGCGTCAGAGCAATACCTGACGCTCTCCCAGTTCTTCGCCCACTTGCGCCGCCACTGGAACAACCTGCCGCACGAGGCGCACCGCTTCGGCGCGTGCTCGTCGGCGCGGCTCACCCCCCGCGCTCCCCGCGACGGAGCTGGCGCTCAAGGCTCGAACGCATCGTCCGCAGCATCATCTGCGCCTCGCGCTCGCTGAAGCCCGCGGCTTCAAGGTCCACGCGGATCGCAGGGATCCACTTGGTCGCGACGGGCGTGTACCCGTACCGCTCGCGCAGGCCCTTCTCGACGCCGGGCAGGTGCGCGGCCCCGTAGATCACCGCGATCGAGCCGTAGCGTCCGGACTCCTCCAGCACGCGCCCGATGTCGTTCAGCACGACCTCGTCGCGGTCGTGCAGGATCACCTGCATCATCCGCTGCATGGCGGCGGGCTGGGAGGCCATCGCCCGCTCGGCATCGGCCAGCGTCTCGACGATCATCGCCTTGAAGACCTCGCGCATGCGGGGCGAGGCGCCGATCAGACGCACCGCGACCGTCGCCATCCGACCCGACAGGCCGCCGCCGGACATGATGTTCAAAAACGCCTCGCCCGAGCGGTCGGCCTCGACCTCGCGGAACCGCTCGGCGATCACATCCATCGACACATCGCTGTTGCGCCAGTTCGGCGCGTCGTGGTGCATCACCGAGCCTTGGAATGAGAGGCCCAGCGCGTCGGCCAGCTCCTGCTGGATCCCCTGCGCCCGCGCCGTCGGCGCCTCCCATCGCTTTGTAAAATCGGGAGAAACAACGATGTCCGCGTCGAAGCCCTCGCCCCCGAGCCTGCCATCGGCGCCGAGGCTCATCACCCACGCCGCGGGGGCCTCACCGTCATCGACCACGCCGAAAAGGAACGGGTTGCCCCACGCATCGATGAGCGCGGGCTGGAGCATCTCCGAAGGCACATCGATCGCGCCGAGCGTGCCGGGCAACTCCCCGTGCGCCCGCCGGTGGCGCTGGATCCATCTCGAGAGCAGGGCCGCGCGCCGTTCGCTCACCATCGCCCGCTGCTGATCGTCGGTCTCGGCGCTCCAGCGGCTGTCCTCGCCCGATCGCGGCGCCCGCACGCCCTCGAACAGCACGACATCCTGCGCGTCGAGAAATGTCTGCATCTCGTTGTAGTACGACGCGTCGCCGATGTGCACCGCCGCGACCAGGAACACCGTCGGCCCACGGTCCCCCGCGGGCCTGTAAGCGCGAACCGCGGCCTCCAGCGTCGATCGCATCCCGCTCTCGCACGCCTGGGACCGGATGAACGAGCCCGAGCCTTCCTCGCCGGCCAACGCGGCAGGGGCGAGCCCCAGCCCGCCCGCGACCATCGCCATCGCGGCGCACACCACGCGCCGCCGCTGCGCCCCGAATCGTTCACGGATCGTCCGAAGGTTCATGCCTGATCGCTCCATCGCCGCGCCGCGGCGTGATCGGATTCGCTGAAATCCGCGGGTCCGGTTTCGGAGAGTCATCCGAGAACCCGCGGCCGAAGCCCCCCGCTCCAACGCCAACCCTGGCCTTTCTCCGGCCGGCGCACACGCACCGCCGCCGGCCCGGGGCCTACCAATTCCGATCATTGGGAAAGGATCGGCCCGACTTGCACGAGGAATCACAGCAGCCCCGCTCCCCCGAGCCTCCCGATCAGCCGCCGGGAGACGCCCCGTCGGCCCGCCCGGGCGTGATCGACCGCCTGCTCTACCAGCCCATCGTCGGCGCCCCCTCCCTCCTCCCCCGCTCGGGGAAGAACCCGGACTTCCACTTGGGCAGCGACGCCCTCGCCGACGCCATCGCCGGGATGCTTGCCAAGAAGATCCCGCTCCAGCGCCCGGTCCTCCTGCTCGCCGGCTGGCGTTCCCCGGAGTTCGGCGGACGCGTCCTCGCTTCCCGCCTCGCCGAGCTCACCTGCGGCGATCTGGACCAGTTCTGGCCCCTCGCCTACCCGATGCGGGGCGATCTGAAGCGGATCGCCTCGATGGTCGCCGTCAAGGTCCACGACCGCTGGCCCGGCGAGGGACGCGAGACGATCCCCATCGATGTCGTCGGGCACTCGATGGGAGGTCTGGTCGCCCGACTGGCCGCCAGCCCGAACCGGCAGGGACCCCGCCTGCAGATCAAGCGGCTCTTCACCCTCGCGACCCCCCACCGCGGCGCCCGCCTGGCCACCAAGATCGCCCCAGATCCCGCCGCCCGGGACATGAAGCCCGGCTCGGCCCTGCTCAAACGCCTCGACGAAGAGCTCGAACACAATCCCTTCGAGCTGATCCCCTACGCCCACTGCCACGACACCTGGGTGGGCGCTCACAACACCGCCCCGCCCGGACGAGATCCTTTCTGGACCCCCGGAACATGGGTGTTCAGCCACTTCTCCATTCACGAGGACCGTCTGATCCAGGCCGACATCGCGCGGCGTCTCCGCGGCGAGAAGCCGATCGCCAAGAAGGCCACCCCGCCCCCGACCGACTGATCCGCCCGATCCGGCCCGCCCTCGCGCCCCCTCTCTGGCCCGGCTAGGCCGCCCGGGTAGGATGCTCGCCTTCTGTCCAGAGCACTCCCGCGGCGATGCAAGACCCAACCGAGCCAACATCCCAAACGGCTGCCGATTCCGCGACCGCTTCGGTCGGCGAGGGGACCGCCGCTGAAGTGGTCGAGGCCGTGCGGGAAGCGACGCCGCTTGTGGGCGAGCCGGTCGGCATCTTCGCCGGGCTGCTGCTGGTGCTCTTCCTGGCGCCTCTGCTCGCCCGGATGGCCCGCCTGCCCTCGATCGTGGGCCTGCTCGTGGCGGGGATCGTGCTCGGCCCCCATGCCCTGCATGTCTTCGACCGTGACTCGACGGTGATCCTGCTCGGGACCGTCGGCCTGCTCTACATCGTCTTCCTCGCCGGCCTGGACATCGACCTGCACGAGTTCAAACGCCACCGGCGGACGAGCCTCATCTTCGGCTCGATCACCGTCGGCGTCCCGCTGGTCCTCGGCATCATCGCCGCCAAGACCCTCCTCGGGATGTCGTGGCCCGCGGCGATCCTCCTCGCCTCGATGTTCGCCTCGCACACCCTGCTGGCCTACCCCATCGTCGCCAGGCTCGGGGTCAACAAGACGCGCGCCGTCACCACGACCGTCGGCGGCACCCTGATGACCGACACCACCGCCCTCCTGATCCTGGCGATCATCGCCGGCTCGCAGGAGGGGGAGCTGACGCCGCTCTTCTGGGCGCAGCTCGTCGGGTTCCTGGCGGTGTATGTCGGCGCGATCCTCTGGGGCGTCCCGCTGATCGCGCGGCGTTACTTCAAGCACCTCCCCGACCGGGGCGTGCGCGATGTGGTCTTCGTGCTGGCGATGGGGTACCTGTGCGCCTGGCTGGCGCCCCTGGCGGGCATGGAGCCGATCATCGGCGCCTTCCTCGCCGGGCTGGCGCTCAACCGCTTCATCCCCAACCAGGGCACGCTGATGAACCGGGTGAACTTCATCGGCCAGGCCCTGTTTGTCCCGCTCTTTCTCGTCTCGGTGGGGATGCTCGTCAATGTCGGCATGATCGTCACAAGCCCCGAGGCGTGGCTCGCCGCCGGCGTCATGGCCGGGACCGTCACCCTCAGCAAGTACCTCGCGGCCAAACTCTCCCAACGCGTCCTCGGCTTCAACCGCGACGAGGGGGATGTGATGTTCGGGCTGAGCGTCCCGCAGGCCGCGGCGACGCTCGCGGCGGTCTTCGTCGGCTTCCGCATCGAGCTGTTCGGGGAAGAGATCCTCAACGGCGCCGTCTTCATGATCCTGGTGACCTGCCTGATCGGCCCGTGGTTCGTCGAGCGGGCCGGACGCAAGATCGCCATCGCCGAGGAGCAGGAGCCCGCCGGCGCAGGCCAGACCCCCGCGCGGATCCTCGTGCCCATCGCCAACCCAGAGTCGGCGCCGGAGCTCATGGACCTGGCGCTGGTCGCCCGCCCCGCCGTCAGCCACGAGGCGGTCTACCCGATGGTCGTCGTCCGCGACACCGACGACCCCGACGCGGAGGTCGCAGCGGGCGAGAAGACGCTGGGCAAGGCGGTCGTGCACGCGTCTGCGGCGGGCGTGACGGTGATCCCCGTGACGCGCGTGGACATGAGCGTGGCCAACGGGATCACCCGCGCCATCACCGAGCTGCGCATCGGCACGCTGGTGATCGGCTGGAGCGGCGATCCCTCACTCCGGCGCAGACCGCTCGGCACCGTGATCGACCAGGTGCTCGAAGACACGGCCCAGATGGTGCTGGTCTGCAAGATCGACCACCGGATCAACACCACCAAGCGGCTGCTCGTGCTCGCCCCGCAGTTCGCCTCGCGCCAGCCCGGGTTTATCGAGCTGATGCAGACCATCGGGCGTCTCGCCGGCGGGCTGGGCGCCAAGATCACCGTGCTCGGCTCGGCCACCGAGCTCAAAGGCATCGAGACGAGGCTGGAGGGCGTGAAGCTCAAGGCGCCAGTCGTCTACGACGCGCTCCGCTCGTGGGCCGAGGTGATCCCGCGCCTGCGGGGCGAGGCGACGCCCGACGACATGATCGTGGTGCTCAGCGCCCGCGAGGGCCGCCTCGCCTGGACCCACCAGCTCAGCCGAATGCCGCGACGGATCGTCGACACTTTCCCGAAGAACAACATCGTCGTCGCCTTCCCGGCCGACCCCGTGCAGCGGAACACCTGGGTGGGCGCGTACTCGCTGCCCGAGTCCGAGACGCTGATCGACGAGAGCCGCATCCTGCTGGACCTCGACCCGTCCGAGCTCGGCCCCGCGATCGAGCAACTGCTGCAGCCCAAGCTCGGCTCCAGAGCTGGCGAAGCTCGCGACACGATCGTCAAGGCCGCCAGCGAGTACGCGGCGCAGCTGGGCGCCGGCGTCGTGCTCGTGCACGCGCATGTCGCGTGGGTGACCAAGCCGACGGTCTACATCGCGACCTTCAAGGAGGGGCTGAAGCTCGCTCGGATCGAGGACCCGGCGCGGGTCGTGCTGGTGCTGCTCAGCCCGGTCAGCCTGCCCCCCGAAGCCCACCTGCGCACGCTCGCCAAGCTCGCCAAGATCTTCTATCAGAAGAAGACGGGCGAGAAGATCGCCTCAGCCGAGACGCCCGAGCAGGTGCTCAAGATCATCCACGAAGGCGCGTCGAAGCAGGACGAAGGATGATCTTCAGGGCGCCGCAAGAGGAAGCCGCGCCGGCGTCGCCTTGGCGCAGACCGATCGCCTGACGCGGAGATCGCTCTCTGGCGTGTGATGCGAGGCTTGCTCGCCCCATTACTTCGACTTGGCGGTCAGCTTCTCGGCGAGGTCTTCCTCGACGAACATGATCACCCCGCAGGAAGTGCAGGGCGTCAGCTTTTCTTTGAGGATCGCCAAAACCGACTCGAACGGGATGCCCATCATGCACGAGCCGCACACGAACTCGTGGCGCCGGAAGTCGTGCGTGTGGATGGCGGCCATGACGCCGTCCTCGTCGTCCCCGAATCGGACCGTCCGGTCCTTGTAGATCGCCAGCGCGTCGGCGGGGACTTCCTTCACCAAGTGCTCGCGCTGCTTCTTGAGCTCCTCGAGTCGGTCGCGGATCTCGTCGGCCCGCTGGTCGCGGTCCGTCGCCGCGACGCCCTTGACCTTCTCACGCTCGGACTTCTGGGTGTTCAGCTCTGCGAGTTCGGCCTGGAGCTTCTCGATCTGCTCGAGGTAGCCGATCGCCTGCTCGTCGATCTTGCCCTTGTCGGCCTTGAGCGTGTTCACTTCGACGAGCAGGGCCTGGTATTCCTTGTTCGTCTTGGCGTTGTTCATCAACTCGCGGAGCGTGTCGATCCGGACCTGGATGCTGTTGGCGTCGTTCTCGAGGTTGCCCGCCGTGGCCGAGAGCTGCCTGACTTGGGCGTCGATGGCGTTCCGCTTGGTCTCCAAGCCGCCGATCTGGCGTTCCTGCTCGTCGAGGAATCGCTGCGCCGCCTTGAGGCGGGATTGCAGGCCAGTAATCTGCTGATCGACACGATAGAGGCGGAGCAGCTTCGTCGTCACGCTCATTCGGGGCTCCAGGAGACCGGTTTCCAAAGCGAAGTGTATGCGCCCGACCCCCGCCGAGTCCCGTCTTCAGGCCTCACGCCGCCCTCTTGGCCGGGGCAAACGCCCGGACCGTGTTGCCCCCAGCCTGACGCGACGCCAACGCCGCACGCATCGCAGAGGCGATCAGCAGGTCTGGGGTCGAAAAGAGTCCGGCGGTCGACTCATCGGCGACAGCGATCCCGACGCTCGCGGTCACCCGCAGCTCCCCCGGATAGTCCGGCACCAGCCACTGCGAGGAGTAACGCTCAAGCTCCGAACGGAACCCCTCGGCCAGCTCGGTCACATTGCCCCGCTCCAGCCCGTCGACGATCACGGCGAACAGATCCGTGCCGAGACGGCAGACCACGCCCTTGCTAGGGCCGAAACGCCGGTCGAGCGAACTGGTCACCCCCAGCGCGATCTCACCATCAAGCCCCTCGGGACCCAGCTTCATGTGCTCCTTGAACCGGTCGATCGCGACGATCACCAGCCCGAGCGGCGAGCCCTTGCTGCGCGTCAGGTGGAACGCGCTGCGGGCGGCCGACTCGAACCCGTTGCGGTTCAGCACCCCGGTCAGCGGGTCGGTCTCCCCGCCCTGCACCACGCATGCGTCGATGTGCCGGCTGACACACGAGGCGATGGGGTCCGTCCGAGAGAGTTCGTCGAGCCTACGCCCTGCGTCCTGGAGGATCCCGACCGGGTCGGGATGCTGCCCGGTATCGAGCCTGAAGATGCCCGAGAGCTCCCGGACGGATTCGGTCAGTTTCTTGACGATCTCGTCCACGCCCGACTTGTTCAGCCCGAACCATTCGCCCCCCTTGGCGTACACGCGCCGCAGCGCGGGCGCCGGGTCGGCGTCGCTCACCACATCGTGCAGCATGTTGCCAAGCCCGACGCAGCGCACCTGGCGCTGGAAACGGGGCGGGGCGGCGGTCGGGCGCTCGTGGTACTTCACAGGGATCTGCAGCTCGTCGGGCAGCTTCCACCGCTGAGCGAGCAGCGCGCCGATGTCGGGGTGCTGGATGTCCAGTGCGTTCAGTTCGTGCCGCGCCAGGTGCCGGTGGTCCTGGCCGGACTCGTTGAGCACCGCAACATACTCGTCCCCCAGCGCCCGGTGCATCGCCAGCATGCCGATGTCCTGCAGCAGCCCCGCGAGGAAGAGCGCGTCGGGGTCGTCGGCCGGGCAGCACTTGACCGCCACGAGCCTCGAAGCCGCGGCGGTGTACAACGCGCGTCGCCAGTACGCCGTATACGGGAACCCGTCCTTCTCGTCCATCTCGATCGAGCTGACGAGCGAGAAGCCCAGGGCGAGCGACTTGACCGGCCCGAGCCCGAGCAGCACCAACGCCTTCTTGATGTTCGAACAAGGCTGGCGCAGCCCGTAGAAACTGGAGTTGACTGTCTTGAGAATCTTGGCGCTCAGCCCCTGATCGCTCTCGATCGTCGAGGCGAGCTCACTCATCGCCACGTCCCGGTCGCGGGTGAGCTCGATCACCCGCAGCGCCACCGCCGGAAGCGATGGCAGCCTCGAACAGTTCAGGATCGATTCCAGGAGTCTGGTGTCCATTTGTGGTCCGCCGCAAGTTCTTTCGCCCGGGCGTCCATCGGTGATCCGAGCCTCTGGCTTCGCGTTCTGGGGGGCGCGGACGAGAACTTCACGGATCAGACGGCCGTTTCGGCAAAGACAAACCCCAATGAGGGTGGCTCTCGCCCGGCCGTGTGCCTGACCGCGACCGCCAGCAACCTCGCCGCCCGCTCGAGCGTCGAAGGGTCCTGATCCGCCAGTTCGTGGAGAAGTGCCCCCGCTTCAAGCCGCCGGAGAAAGGCGAGTGTCTCGGCTCTGACCCGGTAACCCGGCCCGCCCGGGCCGGTGTCTTCGGTAAACCCGCCCAGATCGGGCAGAAAGGTGTGGCTCGGTGCGCCGCGGAGGGGAACTCGGCCCCGGATGTCCTCGTGGAGCTCGGGCCGGTGCCCGGTGTCGTCCAAGACCGACCATTGGAAGCTCGCCAGGGCGGCGTCCCGGGCCGGCCCGGGACCGAGCTCTCGCAGCGAGCCCGCCAACGCATCGAAAACCCTCGGGTGCGGGTCCCCCTCGGTCATCGTGTGCAGGACAACATCAGCCATGTACATCGCGGCGTGAAACACCGCCAGAGAGGAACGGACCTCGGGAAAGGTCTCTCGCAGATCCCAGGAGGTCAGCAGTGTCAGCTGGCCGGCCGGGCGGATCATCGCAAGCAGCTCGCCCCGCGTCAGGGGCTCGAACCCCCCGCTGAACACCGCCCGATCACGCCTGGACCCTTTGGCCAGGCCCCGCAGGATTCCGTGCTCGCGCGTGAGGAGGGTGACGGTCTGGCTCGTCTCGGACCACTCGGCCTCGCGGAGGCAGATCGCATCTTCACACAGCCTGGCCATGATCTGGAGGGTACGACGCTGGAGTCTGAGGCGTGTCGCGACTACGCTGGCCCTCGATGCGCTTCGAGCTGATCGATGCCGTGCTGGACCGGTCCGACGACAGGATTGTCGCCGTGAAGCTTGTCAGCGCGGCCGAAGAATACCTCCAGGACCACTTCCCGGACTTCCCGGTGCTGCCCGGGGTGTTCATGCTCGAGGCGATGGTCCAGGCCGCCCGCCTGCTGGAATCTCCCGAAGGCGGGTCGAGGCTGGCGATCGGCGGGGTCCGTGCCCTGAAGTACGGCCGGTTTGTCCGACCCGGAGAGACGCTCCGGGTGGAGGTCGATCGTACGGGAGGGGACGGGGAAAACCTGATGTTCCGAGGCGTTGCGAAGGTGATCGGCGCCGGGCTGTCGCTCGATGAAGCGCACACCGCCGCGACCGGGCAGTTTACACTCCGACCGCTTTTGGCCCGGGTGTGCCCGCCATCGAGCGTTCGCTAAGATACCCCTCGCCCCATGACCCCTCGCGGGGGGAGCGGGCCAGACAAGGATCGGACATGACCCGAGATGAGATCTTCGAGAAGGTCCGCGATCTGCTCGTCGAGGCGTTGGCCGTCGACGAAGACGAGGTAACGCCCGAGGCCCGGCTGACCGTCGACCTGGGGGCCGAGTCGATCGACTTCCTGGACATTAAGTTCCAGCTCGAGCAGACCTTCGGCTTCCAGATCAACGAGGGCGAGCTCTTCCCCGACAATGTCACGCAGGACGAAACATTCGTCCACGAAGGGCGTGTGACGCCGTCCGGGCTCGCGGCGCTCAAGGAACGCCTGCCGCACGCGGATTTCTCGTCGCTGGGCGACAACCCCGAGGTCACGCGTGTGGCCGAGATCTTCACGGTCGACGCGCTGGTCCGCTTCTGCGAGGCCAAGCTCGCCAGAGAGTGAAGCATCCATGCGTTGGATCTGGATCGACAGAATCCTGGAGCTCGTCCCGGGCGAGCGTCTGGTCGCCATCAAGAACATCTCGCTCGCCGAGGAGCACCTCCACGACCACTTCCCGGTCGACTCCGTCGAAGGGCTGCCCGCCGCGCCGGCCATGCCCGGCTCGCTCGTGATCGAGGGCGTCGCCCAGACCGCGGGGATCCTCGTCGGGCACGCCGAGAACTTCCGGCACAAGGTCATCCTCGCCAAGATCACCAAGGCGGTCCTCAACCGCGACGCCGTCCCGGGCGACACCCTCCGCTACACCGCGACCATCGCGCAGCGCATGCCCCAGGGCGCCGTCACACGAGGAACCATCGAGCTGCTCAGCCCCGGCTTCGAGACCGAACGCATCGGCCAGGTCGACCTCGTCTTCAGCCACCTCGACAACAACATGGGCGGCGTCCAGTTCCCCGAGCACAATTTCGTCTTCGGCGATTCGTTCAAGACCGTGCTGCGCACCAGCGGCGTGCATGTCGACTGACCCCCGCCCCCCCGCTCAGCCCGCCGAACGCTCCTCGACGATCCGCCGGAACAACCCCTCCGGCGCCGCAGACCCCGTCCACGCCTGAAACTGCGCCGACGCCTGACGCACGAACATCGACGCCCCGTCGATCGTCCGCAGCCCCGCCCGCTCGGCGGCCTCGATCAGCGGCGTCCGAGCCGGCGTGTAGACCGTGTCGAAACAGACCGCCCCGTCGGCCATCCGCTCCAGGGCCGGACCCTCGATGGGCAACGCCTCGGGCGACGGCCCGCCCCGCATCCCGACCGGCGTGCAGTTGATCAGAACATCGCAGCCCTCGCCGGAGAAGTCCGCAAGCGAGTGGGCCGCAACCTCACCGCCGAGACCATCGAGCGAACGGGCCAGATCCTGAGCCGTTTCCGGCTTTCGCGCGTAGACGCCGACGCTGGCGCCGCGAGAGGCCATCGCCCACGCCGCGGCTCTGGCCGCCCCGCCAGCCCCGATCACGGCGCAGCGCAGCCCCTCCAAGCCCCCCGCCGCCTCGCCCATGCAGTCGGCGATCGCTTCCGCATCGGTGTTCATCAGGCGCACGCCCTCGACCCCGCCCTCCGTGTCGCGCTCGACGACGAGCGTGTTGGCGGCGCCGATCGCGCGCGAGGCCTCGTCGATCTCCCAGCCAAGCTCGCCCGCGAGCCTCAGCAGCCCAGTCTTGTGCGGGATCGTCACGCTGGTGCCGCAGAAGTGCAGGCCGGGATACTCGATCAGCGCCGGGAGCGTCGCCTTGAGGCTCTCGAAGGCGGCGTGCCCGTTCTCGCCGGTGGCGATCGGCATGGGCAGGTAGACGCCGTCGTGCCCGACCGCCTCGAAGCCCGCGTTGTGGATGAAGGGGCCGAGCGAGTGCGAGACGGGCCAGCCGACGACGCCGTAGACCCGTGTCCCCGGCCCGATCTCCCTGAAGCGGTACAGCCCGAGCAGGTCGGCGATGGTGGGCTGGCCCGGGGCGGTCGACGACTCGTCCCGCAGCGAGGCGAAGGTGAGCATGCCGCCGAACTTCGGCGCCAGAACCCGGCTCATCAGCCCGAACTCCCCCATCCCCAGGGCGATCGTCGGCCGGTCGCGCTCCTTGAGCAGTTCGAACAGCTCCAGGTTGTCGCGGAGCGAGCGGGCGCGGAAGGCGACCTTGAGCGCTCTGGCCGACCCAGCCTCACGCATCGCGAGCAGGCGGCGCGTCAGGTCCGCCGGACGACCGTCAAAGTCGTGCGTCGAGAGGATCAGCCCGGTCGTCGAGAGCCGCCCCGATTCACTGAATAGCTCGTTGAGCCGTCTCGCAAGCCCCGGCGAATCCCGGTAGGAAGCGAACTCAGCGTCGATGTACGCCGGGGCGCTCGGCGGCTCTTTCCGCTTTGCGATCGCTTCGAGCAGGTCCAGTCGCGCCCATTCCTCCCCCTCGTACCGCCCGCCCTCGCTGACACTTCGGCAGGTCACGATGCAGGGCAGCGGCGTCTCATCGAGCAGCCTGCACAATTCGCCCGTCACGCCCTCGTCCAGCTCCCCGTCGAAGAACCCGTCGATGCGGTACTCGACAAGGTCCGCGCCGAGCGTCGACGCCTCGCTCGCGTCTGCGAGCGCACGCCCGACCTCTTCAACCATGATCGGGACACAGACCAGCGTCTTTGCAGTCGCGCTCACACTCGGCACTCCCCGGGGCTGCCGCCCCGCTCATTCGCGAGTGTAGCGGGAATGCGCACGGCAAAAAGCGCGGACGCCGGCCCGAACGCTCCGTGCGGGCCGGCGATCCGCTCCCTCTCCGTCCTCGACCGGTTGGCGAGCTCAGAATCCCTCTCGCCTCTCGCGAGTGAGCACGCAAGGGGCGGCCCCGGCGCGCAGACAAGCGAAATCGCTTCCGTCAGGGGCAGCCCGCGGCGAACTTCTGGAGGAAGTAGAAGAAGTCGTCGGCGTCGACCACCCCATCCGGCACGCCGTAAGCCGGATCACCGGGCGTTGTCGAGCCTGTCAGGTCCGCCTCGGCGAGGCTGCCCATGGAGAAGCGGCTGAGGAAGTAGAAGAAATCGTCGGCATCGATCGCCCCGTCCGGCACGCCGTACTGGGGCGAGAAGCGGCTGGTCGAGCCGGTCATGTCCGCCGGGCAGTCCGGGCTGGGCAGGAAGTTGTCCTGGACCCACGCCTTGGCGTCGATGACCTCCTGCGTCGGTCGGTTCTGGTTCATGATGAGCCAGTAGGGCTGCGAGTAGATCACGCCGTTCTGGGTGGTGTCGAGCTCAAGGTGCAGCAGGTAGACGCCGTCGGAGGGCTGCAGGAAGCCGCCCTGCCCGTCGGCGGGGCCGAGCAGGAGCATGCCGATGTGCCGGTGCCACTTGCCGTCGGTCGGCACCGAGACCTTGAAGCCCTCCGTCCAGACATCGGTCTCGGGCGTCATCGCCTGGAGCGTCTGGGCGAAGCGGAACTGGACCCGCTCCTGCGCGATGGTCGAGAAGTCATCGCCGCTCCAGACCCGCAGCGCGCTGCGGATGTTGAAGCCGACAAGCTCGCCGGGCTGGAAGGTGCCAAGCAGCGTGTCGTAGCCGGGGTCGTTGGTGAAGTTCGGCTGCTTGCCGAACCACCCGTCGAAGACACGCACGCCCATGTTCGCCTGGCCGCTCACAGTGTCGACATCCCCCGTGCGGATCTGCCCCCAGGGGCTGATGTCGACGATGATGTCGCCCTCGTGGAGTTGGGCTGACGCGTTGCTCGCCGAGACGGTCAGCACGCCGCCGATCAGGCACGCGAGGATCGTGTTTCGCTTCATCTTGCAACCTCCGGGTCGAAGGAGTTGTCGTCAAAGTCGCGGTAGACCTCCTCGAACCGGCGCGCCTCTGCACGCCCGTCAAGGAAGCCGTACACCGCCACCGAATCCCACCGGCCCCTGCGTCCGCCGTGGGCGTTGGTCTGCATCTCTGCTGCGGCGAGGCCGGGCGCGAGATCGCGCCCGAAGTCGCCCCACGCCTCGGCGTGGACATGGTCGCTCTTGGCGAAGGTCGAGCCGGGGCTGTCACCGTCGCCGAAGGTCATCATGAGGAAGTGCACCGTGGCGCTGGGCCTGGGGATGCGCTGGATCTCGTCGTAGCGGTCGCGCTTCATGTACTCCGTCGCGGGCGCCGCCGAGCCCCTGACGGTGTAGTTGTTCAGGCCGTAGCTCGTCCACCTGGAGACCTGCGCGGAGTTGAGCGAGGCCCTCGCCGCGGGATCGCGCGCGATCGAGACAAACTCGGCGAGCGTCATCCCCTCGTCCTCGCCCCCCTCGGCGACATTCCAGAAGCGGCTGCGATCGACAGGGGACCGCAGGGCGATCTGCTGGCCGAAATGGTCCTGCAAGACGAACGGCCACGCCTGCTCGACCGACTCGACCTGGCCCACCCCTCCGTGCGGGAGCCCGGCGCCGACGAATCGCCCGTTGTTGGCGTCCATGTACATCGTGTGCGCGATCTCGAGCGACCGCACATTCGAGAGGCACTTGAGCTGCTGGGCCGCCTTCCTCGCCCCGCTCAAAGCCGGCAGCAGGATCCCGATGAGCAGCGCGATGATCGCAATGACCACCAGGAGCTCGATCAGCGTGAAGCCAGCGCGTCGATGGGCGGTCGTCGGCATGGGGAGGGACCAGATCGATCGGGGCTGTTGAGAATGCGAACGCGGTCTCACAACGAAGCTTATCGAGAATCCATTCGCAGTTCAAGCCCGCCCGATGCCCCGCCTTCGTGAAAACGGCGCACAGACATTCCGCACCACGACCGTCCGGAAAGTACACTCGGCCCAACAACAACCCCCGCCGCCCGGCGGGCCAGGAGTTTCCCATGCCCGCCAGACCCAGCCTCCGCCGCCTCTCCGCGCTCGCCCTGCTCGCTTCCGCCGCGGGGCTCGCCCTTGTCGGGGCAGGCCACGCAGCCTCCACACAGGAGGGCCGACCCGTCCAGGAAGGGCGCCCCGCCCAGGATCAGCCCGAAGACCGGCCCGTCCCGGC
The DNA here is from genome assembly GCA_007694925.1 of Phycisphaerales bacterium. Lineage (GTDB taxonomy): Bacteria > Planctomycetota > Phycisphaerae > Phycisphaerales > UBA1924 > SLFH01. The sequence goes on from REET01000157.1 coordinate 14,883, forward strand.
CATCAACATGGGCGACATGCTCGCCGGGGCGATCCGGAGCGTGCCCGGGTGCTACGGCGTCGAACTCGCCCAGACCCAATCGGGCAAAAGCGTCATCATGGCCTGGTTCGAGGACAAGGAGGCCGTCATGCGCTGGTACCGCCACCCGATGCACCGGGGCCTGATGGGCCGGTCCGGGGGCGCGGGCGACCGCACCCCGCTTGAGCATGTCCCCGACGACGCGAAGAACCTGATGGTCGTCGCAACGATCACCATGAGCGACGACGGCACACAGATCCCCGGCTTCCCGATGCCGATCCGCCAGATCTCGATCGAGACCTACCAGTCGATGCCGACAGGGATCTCGCTGAACGGGCGGCTCTCACCGAGCTCGATGAAAATCCCCAACCTCGAAGACCACAGCGTCGAACTGACCGGCCCCGGACGCTGAGCGTCCCTCACCGCCTGCGACGCCCGACAAGCCAGAGCCCCGCGAGCGGCAAGACCACGCCCGCTCCCGGGGCGGGGATCACCACGCCGCTGCTCACGAGCGTCTGCGTCCCGCTGAGGGCGAAGAGGATGTTCTCCAGCTCCAGCGAGAAAAGCAGGCTCGCCGTCTCGCCCGGGGGGAGGACCGTCGGCAGATCCAGCGGGAAGGTCGGGAGCTGCAGCCCCGGCGCTGCGCCCCCGTCCTGGGTGAAGCTGCGCTGCGAGAACAGGACGGCGTCGTCGCCCTCGATGTCGACGCCGCCATCGAGCGGGATCGCCAGGGGCACGCCGGGGATGTCGATCGTCTGCCCAAAGAGCGTCGCGGTCCCGAACAGCAGCACCGGGACAGTGACCTGGTAGTCGAACCCGCCGGCGCGGGAGGTCAGCGTTCCCGCCGCGGCGTCGCCGACCTGCACCATCGAGAGGTCGCTCAGCAGAATCTCGCCGATGGGCAGGCTGACCGGAACGCCCGGAAAGGTCGAGTCCGGGCTGCGCGTGCGGAACGAGTCGGGGTCGAGCGAGAGCGTCGCGGGGAGGCTGATCGATCCCGGTCCCCACGCGGCGGTGTACCCGCTGACGCGGACCGTATCGCCCTCGGCATTAAACGCCAGGCGCATCGAGCCCGAGATCGAGGCGGTCGCCGGCCCGCCGATGTCCACCCCAAAGTCGACGGGCACGGGGACATTCTCGGTCGGTCCGAACGAGCCGAAGAGGCCCGGCTTGGTCCGCGTGCCGCCCGGGTTGGTGTCGGGGTCGTAATCGCCGATGAGCGAGCCGGAGGTCTCGACCCCCAGGCTCAGCGTCCCTTCAAACCCGCTCTGGGCGGGGTTGAACGCGAAATCGATGAATGGATCGGCCAAGGCGGGCGTGATCACGCCCGCGGCCGCCGCGATCGCAACGGTGGTCCTGCGCATCTGCATCTCTCCTCTGGCGAGGATCGTTGCAGAATCCCAGGACGGTTGCAAGAGGAACCTCGCCCGAACGACCGGTCAATCGTCGGGGGGGCCTCACCCGCCCCGGCGGGCGTTGCGGGCCCGGATGATGTAGTCGGTCGCGGGCGACTTGACGCCGAGCCTGCCCAGCAGCAGGGCGATCTGGCCCCGGTGGTACTGCCCGTGGGCGAACAGGTGCAGCAGGATCTCGCCGACGCTGTTCGTCCAAGGCTTCCCGTCCGTCGAGCTGTACTCGATGATCCGCTCCGCCTCGGCCTCCCAACCCGGCCCCGCCTCGACCCTGGCGGCATGCGCGTCCCAATACCGCACGACACGGTCGAGCAGGGGGCGGAGCTCGTCGGCGAAGACGCTCTCGGGGAAAAGGTCGACGCCGCCGGCTTCGGGGGCGGGTGTCTCGGGGTCGATGCGACGCAGCCAGAGCTCTCGCGCGGAGCAAGCGTGGGCGAACGCCGAGCAGGCCCGCTGGAAATCGTTCGACTCGTGCCTGTGGTCGGGCACGGCGAGGATCGCGTCGAGCTGCGCGCTGAACGAGGCGTTGTCGTGGTCGAGCAAGTCCTTCGGATCGATCTTCACGATTGGATCTCCGTATTGCTGCACCCGTCGCGGTCGATCTGTGGCACCGGCGGCTTGCCCGCCAGTGTCGATTCCCCGCGGCGCAGCGTCAAGTCCCCGGCGGCCCGCGGTCACGCGATGAAACGATCGCATCACGATACTTCTTTGCGATCAGCATCGAGAGTCCAAAGTTGATCAGTGTCCCTACCGCAAAGACCGTGAAGGCGACGACCAACTGCTGCTGCACCAAAAGATAGACCATCAGCAGAACCAGCAGCACATTGATCGCAAGCAGCAGCGCGAGCCATTGCATCGGAATCAAGGGTCGTCGACTGTTCGTCATCGAGCGCACTTCCCCAAGATCAAAGAAACCTCGCCGCGATCGCGGCGCTCTCGTCGCTCATGGCGTCGGGGCACCTGCGGGCAAGCCGCCCGCGCCACAGATCCAACACAGCTCCCGCGACAGCATCACAACGCCTCCAGCCGCCTGGCAACCTCCCGCTCGATCAGGGCCTCGAACATCGGGCCGAGGTCGCCTTCGAGGATATCGCGCAGGCTGAACTTCGTGTCCAGCCGCTGATCGGCCACGATCCCGTCCTGGTAGCGGTAGACGCGGATCTTCTCGCTGCGTCCGCCGCCGCCGATCTGGCTCTTGCGTTCGGCCGACCGCTCGGCGGCCTTCGCCTCGCGCTCGTGCTCGTGGACGCGGGCCATCAGCAGGCGACGGGCCTTCTCGCGGTTCTGGTGCTGGCTCTTGGACTCCTGCATCCGCACCTCGATGCCCGTCGGCTCGTGCACGAGGTGGACCGCCGTCGCGACCTTGTTGACATTCTGCCCCCCCGGCCCCTGCGAGGTCGTCACATGCTCGGTCACATCCTTCGCCCAGTCGATCCGGACCTGGACCTCCTCCGGCTCGGGCAGCACGGCGACCGTCGCGGTCGAGGTGTGGATCCGCCCCTGCGTCTCCGTCGCGGGCACACGCTTGACCGAGTGCACCCCCGCCTCGAACGCGAGTTCCGACCAGACGCCCTCGCCCCGCACCCCCACCACCGCGTGGCGGACGCCACCGAGCCCGGCGTCGGAGGCCATCTCGAAGACCTCGACATCCCACCCCCGGCGCTGGGCGTACTTCTGGTAGACGCCAAGGAGGTCGGCCGCCCAGAGCCCGGCCTCGTCGCCCCCGGTCCCCGCCCGGATCTCCAGAATCACCGAGCCGACGGCCCGATCGTCGGCGGTGACCAGGCGGTTCTTGATCGTCTCGATGAGGGTCTCGGCCCGCTCGACGATCGCGGGCAGCTCCTGCCCCGCCAGCTCCGCGAGCTCCGGGTCGCCCAGCGCCGCAGTCATTTCGGCGTGCTCGGCCCGCAGCCGCACCAGCTCGCGGTACGCCTCGACGACCGGCTCGGTGGCGGCCTTCTTGATCGAGAGCTCGCGGACCTTGCGGTGGTCGCCCATGACCTCGGGGTCCGCCAGCGAGGCCTCTGCCTCGCGGTGCTGCTCCTCCAGCATGCGCAGGCGGTCGGCGAGGGCCTTGGGGATGTCGGGGAAGGCTTCGGGCACCGGGTGAAAATAGGCCGGGCGTCTTCCGAGTACACCCGGCACAGAACCCCCACCCGCGGTTTGGCCGCCCAAAGTTCGCCCACGCGGCGGGCGATCGCCGATCCGCGATGGCCGGCGAGCGCTCCGGCCGACCCGCCGCCCAATCATCCGAGAGCGACCCCCGTCCAGAAGCGACGCGGGGCCAGAGAGAGGAACACGCGCCGATGGCAGACGCGATCATCATGGAGCAGGTCCGCAAGACCTTCGGCGAGAAAGTCGCCGTGGAAGGGCTGGACCTGACCGTCAAGGAGGGCGGGCTCTACGGGTTCATCGGGCCCAACGGGGCCGGCAAGACGACCTCGATCCGGATGATCATGTCGATCATCTTCCCCGATTCTGGGCGGCTGAGCGTCCTCGGCAAGCCCTCGGCCATCGAGAGCAAGGACCGCATCGGCTACCTGCCCGAAGAGCGCGGCGTCTACAAGAAGATGAAGGTCGGCGCCTTCATCGAGTATGTCGCCAAGCTCAAGGGCGTCCACGGGGGGCCCCAGCTCAAGCGGGCCGTCGCCGACTGGCTCGAACGCGTCGGGCTGGAGGGCGAGCTCAACAAGAAGTGCGAGGAGCTCTCCAAGGGCATGCAGCAGAAGGTGCAGTTCATCGCCTGCGTGCTGCCCGAGCCGGACCTGTTGATCCTCGACGAGCCGTTCAGCGGGCTCGACCCCGTGAACATGCGCCTGATGCGCGATCTCTTCCTCGAGCAGCACGCCCAGGGGCGAACGCTGATCTTCTCCACGCATGTGATGTTCCAGGCCGAGCAGCTCTGCCGCCACATCGTGATGATCGACCGGGGCCGGAAGGTGCTCGACTCGCCGATGCACGAGATCCGGGGCCCGCACATGGCCAGCGGGATCGCGTTCGTGCCAGCACAGGGGACCGACACCGACGGCGCCCGCATCAAGGCCGAGTCCGTCCCCGGCGTCGCGGGCGTCAGAACCACCGAGCACGGCTACGAGGCCGACCTCGAAGACGGCGCCGACGCGGGCGATGTGCTCGGCGCCATCGCCTCGGCGGTCCCCGTGCAGAAAATCGAACTCCGGACGCCGAGCCTCGAAGACATCTTCGTCGACATCGTCACGCGTGGCGACAAGCAACGCTCCGAGGACGAGTTGCGGGCCGAACTGGCCGGGGCCGCCCGGGGAGGTGCGCTGTGAAAGCAAAGACACTCACCGTCGCCAAGCGCGAATTCATCTCGACCGTCGCCACCAAGGGCTTCATCATCGGCGTGGTGATCTTCCCGCTGATCATGGTCGGGCTGATCTTCCTGATCCCCAAGCTGATCGACGACACGCCCCCGCGCGTCAGCGGCACCATCGAAGTCGTCGACCGCTCCGGATGGGAGGGCGCGTCATCGATCCCGACGATTCCCGACCAGCTCGCGGCGGGCTACTCCGAAGAAGCCCTCCGCGCCGAGTACGACATGACCCGCCGGGCCATCGAGCAGCAGGCGGGCGAGCGCCTCGGCGAAGCCGCCGAAGCCGCGGCGGGCAGAGCCATCGAGCAGGCGATGGGCGAGATCCCCGATATCTCCGTCGCCGCCCTCGATCCAGACAAAAGCGAGGACGCGATCGAGGAACGCAAGCGGGCGCTGCTCGAAGGCACGCCGCAGGACGGCGGGCTGCTGGCGATCGTGCTCATCGAGCCCAACGCGGTGCGTCCGAGCGACGAACTGGGCTTCGGGTCGTACCAGATCACCGTCCGCCCGCGCCTCGACGACCGCTTCGAGCGGCCCCTGCAGCAGAAGATCGAGGGCGCCATCCGGACCTCCCGCATCGCCGCGGCCGGGCAGGACCCAGAGGCCCTGAGCCGCCTCGTGCAGGTGCGGAGCAGCCGCCCCCAGGTGATGACCGAGACGGGCGAGCGGGCCAGCACCGGCGGCGGCGCCAACATGGCGATGGCCGGCGCGTTCATGTTCCTGCTCTGGATCTCGGTGATGACCGGCGGCCAGTACCTGATGACAACGGTGATCGAGGAGAAGTCCAGCCGCGTGATGGAGGTGCTGCTCTCGGCCGTCAGCCCGGTGCAGCTGATGACCGGCAAAATCCTCGGCCAGATGTGCGTGGCGCTGACGGTCCTGCTGATGTATGTGACGATCGCGATCCTGACGATGCGCCAGTTCGACCTGTTGCACCTGGTCGACGCGGGGAACATCGGGCTGCTGATCGTCTACTTCTTCATCGCGTTCTTCATGCTCGCCTCGCTCATGGCGGCGATCGGCTCGGCGGTGACGGAGGTCCACGAGGCGCAGTCGCTGCTCACCCCGGTCATCATGGTGATGCTCATCCCGCTGATCCTCTGGATGCCGCTGATGCGCAGCCCCAACTCGACCTTCGCGACCGTCTGCGGGCTTTTGCCCCCGATCAGCCCGTTTGCGATGGTGATCCGCCTGGCCGGCGCCGAGCCGATCCCGGCGTGGCAGGTCGTCGCCTCGATCCTCATCGGCATCGCCGCAGTCTTCGTCTTCGTCTGGGCGACCGCCAAAATCTTCCGCATCGGCGTGCTGATGTACGGCAAAGCCCCCAACCTGCCCACACTTCTCCGCTGGATCCGCATGGCTTAACCCGCGCCGAACCGGCCGGGCGCGTACAACTCTGGCCATGGACAAGCACGATCTCTATGAACTGTGCGCACAGTCTCCCGAAAGGGACGCGCCGCTGCTCGCGGCGATCCACGGGGGCGACCCGCAGATCTTCGGCGAAGACTTCTCCGGCGCGGGCGCGACCAGCCGCGCCTGGACGAGCCTGATCCCGGGGGGCAGCGCCTTCGCGGTTGACCACGACCCGGTCGTGCTCGAACGCCTCGCAGGAGCCCCGGGCGTCACGCCCCGCGCCCGCGATGTGATGGACGCCGACGACCCCTGCGACATCCTGTTCGTCGGCAACTTCTCGATCTGCGAGCTGCACACCAGAGCGGACCTGGTCGCCTACTTCCGCCACGCGCTCCGCCGGCTGCGATCCGGCGGGATCATCGCCTGCGACCTCTACGGCGGCACCGACGCTTACACCCTCGGCACGCTCGAAGACGACCACGAGGCCCCCGACGGCTCGAAGATCACCTACACTTGGGAACAACGCCACGCCGACCCGAC
>REET01000053.1 GCA_007694925.1 Phycisphaerales bacterium
GGCGACGGCGTCGTCGACGCCGACGACTTCTTCCTCTTCCTCCAGCTCTTCGCCGCCGGCGACCCCCGCGCCGACTTCAACAACGACGGCGTGATCGACGCCGACGACTTCTTCGCCTTCCTCAGCGCCTTCGCCGCGGGCTGCTAACTCCCCCAACCTCGCAGAGGCTCAGCACACAACGCCCCCGCCGGGTCCGCCCGGCGGGGGCTGTTTATTGCGATGTTCGCTCTTGGATCTTGATGAGCCGGGAGATCAGTCCTCGCGCAGACGACGCATCTCATCCAGCGTCCGGTCGAGCTGACGCCGGAGCTGACGCACCCGCATCAGCGAACGCACACGCGTCAGCAGCTCCAGCCGATTCACGGGCTTGGTCAGGAAGTCATCGGCCCCGGACTCGACGGCACGCTCGATGTCCCCAACCTCGTTGAGCGCCGTCACCATCACGATCGGGATGTCGCGTGTCGTGGGGTCCGACTTGATCTTCTTGCACGCCTGAAAGCCGCTCATCCGGGGCATCATCACATCCAGCAGGACGATGTCCGGCTGGTGCTCCTCGACCATCCGCACCGCCTCGATCCCGTCCCGCGCCGTCAGCACCGGGCAGCCCAGGTCCTCCAGATACGCCTGCATCAGCTCGAGATTCTGCTCGTTGTCGTCGACCACGAGCACCGCCGACTCTTCGAGCCCCGCGTCAGGCAATGGATCTGGTATCTGCGACATCACTGGCCCGCAACGTCCTTTCAGCACCGATGCTAGCCGATCCGAGCCCCCCCCGTGCATCCCTAGGGGGTTTCGTGTATACTCCCTATCGGACACCTGCGGCTGGTGCAGTTCGATGAAGGGATGCGGCGTATGACTTCGATCGCGGTCGATCCGTGCATTGCCTGGAGCAACAAGTTCGACAAGCCCGAGGCCGGCAGCCTCCTCGATCCCCTCGGAGAGACCCAGACCCCGCTCGCCGAGATGGTCCGAGAAAAATTCAGCGCCATCAAGGGCATCCGCGAAGATCTCGGCTGGCTCGGCCTCCCCTGGCGATGGACCTTCGCCTACCGCCCCCGCCGCAAGGGCTCCGAACCCTTCCTCTACCTGGTTCCAGACCCCGAACGCCCCCGCGTCTGCATCCGCCTGGACGCCGATGTCGTCTGCTCGATCGAGGTCGAAAAGCTCTCCAGCACCGCCCGCGACGCCCTGGCCGGCGCCACCCGCGTGGGCACCCGCGTCTGGACCGAGATCGAGCTGACCTCCAAGACCCAGGCCGACGACGCGATCGACCTCGCAGAGCGGGCCGCCTCCCTCGCCCTCTGATCGGCCCGCCCGGGGCCCCTCCGAGACGCCCCAGACAGCAATCCCGACCTCAGCCTCAGTATTCGTACCCACAAGCGTTTGCCGCTGTTGTTCGGATCGAACTCCTGCCGATACCCTCCGGCGAGATGACCCAACCCACCACCGCCGAGCATCGCCGTCGCCCGTCAGCCCTTCTGGCGGGCGTCTTCGCCCTCGTCCTGCTTTTCGCCGCCGATCTCGCCTCGGCGGTCGATCAGGGCCTCCAACGACGCATCGAGCAGATCATCCGCGAGGCGGACATCGGCGGCGCCGCCGTGGGCGTGCACATCCTCGATCTGCAGACCGGACGCACCCTCAGCGCCGTCGACGCGACAGCCTCGTTCATCCCCGCGTCGAACATGAAGCTCCTGACCTCGGGCGCCGCCATCGCCGCCCTCGGCCCCGACTACAAGTTCACCACCCGCCTCTATCGCAGCGGCGACCGCCTCGTCCTCGAAGGTTCGGGCGATCCCAGCTTCGCAGACCCCGGCCTGCTGGCGATGCGCGAGCCCCCGATGTCCACCGACGACCTGCTTGAAGCGATCGCCAAAGCCGCGGCGCAGGCCGGCCTCGGCGCCGTCCGCGAGCTCGTCGTCGACGACCGCGTCTTCGATCGCGAGGCGGTCCACCCCCTCTGGCCGACCGACCAACTCGACCGGCACTACTGCGCCGCCGTCGGCGGGGTGAACATCCACCGCAATGTCCTGGAGTTCTTCTTCAGCCCCGGCGGCGGCGAGGGCGCACTCGCCCGCTACGCCATGCAGCCCGCCTCCCCCTGGCTCACCCCGGGCATCGAGGTCAGGGCCCGGACCGTCACCGAGGGCGGCAACCGCCTCGGCGTCATCCGGAACCTCACCCGCAACCAGTTCCAGCTCATCGGCAGCGTCCGCACCGGCGGGCAGTCCGTCCGCGTCGCCCTGCACGAGGTCCCCCTCTACGCCGGGCAGCTCATGGCCGACCGCCTGCGGAACGCCGGCGTCCGCCTCGAGTCCGGCGCCGTCCGCCTCGTCCGCGACGATGAGACCCTCCCCGATGACCGCACGCTGGCGATCGTCACCACCCCCATCAGCGACATCATCGCGATCTGCAACAAGGACTCGGTCAACCTCTACGCAGAGGCCCTGCTCAAGCGGATCGCCCACGAGACCACCGGCAAGCCCGGCTCGTGGAGCGACGGCGCCGCGGTCATGCGCATGATCGTCACCGACCGTCTCGGCCCCGCGGCCGCCGCCAAGCTCGCCGTCAGCGACGGCTCGGGCCTCAGCCGCGCCAACACCGTCACCCCCGACCTCATGACCGCCTGGCTCGCCTCGATGCACAGCGACCGACGCCTGGTCGGCTCGTTCCTCGCCTCGATGCCGACCGTCGGCGAGGGCACCCTCCGCAGACGCTTCCAGGAGGTCCGCGTCCGCAACGAGGTCCGCGCCAAGTCCGGCACCATCAGCGGCGTCCGCTGCCTCTCGGGCTACATCATCGACCCCCAGACCGGACGTACCCTCGCCTTCAGCGTCCTGGTCAACGAGCTGCCCAACCGTGCCGGCATGGGCCTCAACGCCCTCCGCCTGCACGAGCAGATCGTCGCCGAGGCCGACCGCTGGCTCACCCAGCGCCGCGTCGCCGAGATCGAACGCCCCGAGTCCATCGGGGGCTGATCCCGCCATCACTCGAAACGGCACTCACTCGACCGCGTCTCGCCCCATCTTCGGGCGAATCCCGATCGACGCGTACCGCTCCAGCACGCGCCGGCGAACCTCCGCGTCCATCTCGATCAGGGGCGGCCACGCCCGCACCGGCATCGATCGCCCGCCCTCGGCCTCGTCTTTGGGCGTGCTGTCGAAGTACGCCGTGCCCCGGCCCTCCCGCTCGCGGACGAGCAGGTCGCGGGCCATGTCCGCGTTGGCCAGCCAGTGGAAGAGCGCCTCGTCGGGATCACCGACCCGCACGCCCTCGCCGACCACCACAGTAAACGCCGGCGCCGGCCCGCCCCAGTCGACCCCGCCGAGCGCCTCAACCAGCTCCGCGAACGCCTCGCCCCCCCGACGCTCGGTCGCAACAAAGAGCCAGCCCCCCGGCGACTCTGGGTGCGCCGCGCCCGTCACGCCCTCGATTCCCAAGATCTCCGCGAGCGCCCGCTCGGTCGCGTCCTTCCCCGGGATCGGCCTCGGCGCAGAAGGCTTACGCCCCCCGACCGCCTCCTCGCCCGGCCACTTGGGCGTGCAGTCGAACCCCATCTTCCCGCCAGACCCCAGCCACGGCGCCGCGTGGTCAAGGATGTCCAGGGGCCCGCGCACGCGCTCGCAATCGAACGCCGGGTCGCAGTGCTCCGCCGCCGCACCCAGCACCGCCCTCGCGTCGTGCACATCGACCCCGCCTTCGACGACGAAGACCGTCTTGGTCCAAGCCATCTGCCCCGCGCCCCAGACCGCGTGCATCACCCGCCTCGCCTGCATCGGGTACTGCTTGCCGATCTTCACCGCGGCGCAGTTGTGAAACGCCCCGAACACCGGCAGGTCGTAATCCTCGATGTCGTGGATCAGCGTCTTCAGCAGCGGCAGGAAGATCCGCTCGGTCGCCTTGCCCAGGAAGTAATCTTCCTGCAAGGGCAGCCCCACCACCGTCGTTGGGTAGACCGCGTCTTTGCGGTGCGTCACCGCCGTCACTTTCACGATCGGGTAGCGGTCCGGCATCGAGTAGAAGCCGGTGTGGTCGCCGAACGGCCCCTCGAACACCGCTTCCGGCCCGAGCTCCTCCCCGGTCCGCGGGTCGTACCCGATCGGCCCCGCCTCGTGCGAGACAAACCCCTCGATCACGATCTCCGCGTTCGCCGGCACCCACAGCGGCACCGTCTTCGCACGCACCATCTCGATCCCGCCCCGATTCAAGAACCCCGCCATCAACAGCTCGCTGATCCCCGGCGGCAGCGGCGCCGTCGCCGCGTACGGCAGCACGCTCTCACCCCCCAGCACGATCGCCACCGGCATCGGCTCGCCCCGTTTCACCCAGCTCCGCCAGTGCGCCGCCCCGTCGTGGTGCATGTGCCAGTGCATCGCCACCCGGTCCTTGCCGAGCAGTTGCACGCGGT
>REET01000244.1 GCA_007694925.1 Phycisphaerales bacterium
GGCCGAAGCGAGCGAGCGGGCGTCGGAGGCGAAAGAACCCTCCGGCCGGGGCATGACGCGGCGGAAGCTCGTCGTCCAGACGATCGGCTTTGTGATCGGGATGCTCCTGCTCGCGTGGACGCTGCGCCTGGCGTTCGCCGAGGAAAACCGCGACGCCTTCGAAGAGCTCGGCCGCGCGAGCTGGCATCAGGTCGGCGCGATGGTGCTGCTGGGCGTGCTGACGCTCGGGTTCAACGGGATGATCTTCTGGGCGGCGATCCGCCCGGTGAAACGGCTCCCGCTCATCGATGTGCAGGCGGTCAACGCGATCGCCAGCCTGCTGTCGTACCTGCCCTTCAAGCTCAGCCTGCTGTTCCGAACGGCGGTGCACAACCGGCGCGACGGCGTGCCGATTTTCACGATCGGCTCGTGGTTTGGCGCTGTCGGCGTGATGATGCTGGCGGTGCTGCTGCCGCTGCTCGGGGCGAGCGTGTGGCGGCGCGGGATCGATGTCTGGTGGATCCTGACGGCGGTCGTCGGCATCGGCCTCTCGACGCTGGTAATCTGGAAACTCGCGGGGCTGTTCTCGTTCGGCGAGGGGCTGGATCGCTTCCGGCGCATGATCGACCTCTTTCGAATCAAGCCGCTCTCCAAGGCGGTGCGGACCGAGACCTACGCCAAGATGCACACGGGGATCGTGATGCTCGCCGACCCGCGGGCGCTGCTCACCAACATCGCCCTCCGCCTGTGCGATGTGGCGGTGCACACGGCGAGGTTCAAGCTCGCCGCCGCGATGCTCGGCGTGCCCCTGACCTGGGAGCAGGCGACGCTCTCGGGCGTGGCGTACTTCCTGCTGGGGGCGGGCAGCCCGGCCGGGGCGCTGGGCGTGCGCGAGGCCGGGACGATCGGCACCGTCGCGCTCCTGGGAATCGCGGATCCGGAGCGGTTCGCCGCCGTCGCGGTCGTGGTCACCGCCAGCGAGACGGTCGCGTGGATCATCGGGACGGTCGCGGGCGTCGCCAGGCTGAACCCGGCCAAGCTCGCCAGGCTCGAGCAGCTGCGCGAGGGCGGGCTGGATGTCGACCCCGAGTCGGGCGAGCGCATCAGGGTCGACGAAACGCCCGACCCCCATCCCGACAGACAGCCCGACAGACAACCCGATAGACAGCCCGACCAAACGACCCGCGGGTCCGAACCACCGGCGTGACCGCCGATGCGTGGGCGGTCCGGACCGATCCCTATGATCGTCCCTTGCGGATTGCACTGGCACAGATCAACCCGACCGTCGGCGACCTCGGCCGCAACGCCGCGCTGATCGCCGAGCGCATCGCCGAAGCACGCGAGCGCGGCGCGGATCTCGTCGTCTTTCCCGAACTCGCGATCTGCGGCTACCCGCCCAAGGACCTCCTGCAGCATGAAGGGTTTGTCGAGGCCTGCCGCCGCGAAGCGGAAAAGCTCGCCTCCAAGACCGACGGGATCACCGCGATCATCGGCTGCCCTCTCCCGATGCCCGGGGGCGGGACGGCCAACGCGCTGCTCGCCTTCCGCGACGGCGAAACGGTCGCCCGCTACGACAAGCGCCTCCTCCCCACCTACGACGTGTTCGACGAGGACCGCTACTTCACGCCGGGCGAGACGCCGGTGGTGATCGAGGTCGCGGGCGTGCGCGTCGGCCTGAGCGTCTGCGAGGACCTCTGGAAGGGCGAGGACGCTGGCTTCGCCGAGCACTACACGCGCGAGCCCGACCCCGTCGACGAGCTTGTCGAGGCCGGCGCGCAGATCGTCGTCAGCCCATCGGCCAGCCCGTTCGTGCTCGGAAAAGGGCGCAGGCACCGCGACATCCTGATCGGGCACGCCAAACGCCGCGGCGTCTTCGTCGCCTCCGTCAACCAGGTCGGGGGCAACGACGAGCTGCTGTTCGACGGGCACGCCTGCGTCTTCGGGCCCGATGGCGGGCTGGTGGCCGCGGCGCCGGGCTTCGAAGAGCACCTGCTCATCGCCGACATCGATCCGGACGCCGGGCGATCAAGCAACGGCCCCGAGGACCCGCGGATCGAAGCGAGCGCCGAGGAACTGGTCTTCAAGGCGCTGACGATGGGCGTGCGGGACTACTGCCGCAAGACCGGCTTCGAGCGCGTCGTGCTCGGCGTCTCGGGCGGGATCGATTCGGCGGTCGTCGCGGCGATCGCGGCCGCGGCCCTCGGGCCGGACAAGGTCCTCGGCGTCTCGATGCCCGGCCCCTACTCCAGCGAGCACAGCAAGAGCGACGCGAGGGAGCTCGCCGAACGCCTCGGCATCGAGCTGGTGACCGTGCCGATCGGCGACACCGACGCCGGCCCGATGCAAGCCCTCAAGGGCGCGATCGACCCCGCCTTCGAGGCCCTCGGCGAACGCCGCCTCGGCGAGTCGCTGCCCGATGTGGCCGAAGAGAACACGCAGTCGCGCCTGCGCGGCGTCGTCGTCATGGCCATCAGCAACCGCACCGGCGCCCTCGTCCTGACCACCGGAAACAAGAGCGAGCTGGCCGTCGGCTACTGCACGCTCTACGGCGACATGAACGGCGGGCTGGCCGTGCTCTCGGATGTCTCCAAACGCCTCGTCTACCGCCTCGCCGAATGGATGAACGAGCACCACGAGGCCTGCGGGTTTTCGGCAGCCCCGATCCCCCGCGGCACGATCGACAAGCCCCCCAGCGCCGAACTCGCGCCCGACCAGAAAGACGCCGACACGCTGCCCGACTACGCCACGCTCGACGAGATCGTCCGACGCTTCGTCGAAGAACGCCAGTCGGCGGCGACCATCACGCGCGAGACCGGCTTCGACGAGAAGACCGTCACGCGTGTGCTGCGGATGATCGACATCAACGAGTACAAGCGCAAGCAGCTCGCCATCGGCCTGAAGATCACATCGGTGGCCTTCGGCACCGGCAGAAGGATGCCGATCGCGCGCGATTGGCACGCGGGGTGATCAGGCTCGGAGCGAAGCGGGGACCGCCGGCCCTTCAGCTGCTCCCCTCGCGCATGCGCTCCAGGCCTTCGGGGAAGGGGTAGGTGGGGAAGACGCCGATGTCGCCGTAGTTCCAGAGCTGGGGGCTCGGGTAGACATCGCCTCGGAAGCCGGTCTCGTACATGGTGCTGAGCACGGCCTCGAAGCTGGGCTCGGTGCCGTCCTCGCCGACCAGGCGGTTGGAGCGGGCGCCGAGGAACGAGACCGTCGCGATCGGCTGGCGGTCGACACGCCCGTGGATCATCTTGCAGACGGTCTTGAACCCGCGGCTGAGATCGGCGAGGGTGAAGTGGTCGCGACCCTTGGGGCGGAGCAGCGCGAGCACCAGCAGCGAGTCGAGGTCGTACTTGAGGACGTACGGCTCCTTGTCGTGGGCCGCGTGGACGCTGACGGCGTCCTGGAAGACCTTGGCGTAGCTGGTGACGGAGTTGACCGACCACTGGCTGGTGGTGACGAGGTTGACAATCTGGGCGACGATGCCGTGGGCGTTGTCCTCGTCGTTGACGCCGCAGACGACGGCGCGGTACCGCCCGTCGATGACATCCTTGAGCATGTCCTGCCCCCAGAGGATGCGGAGGCGACGTCCCGGCTCGAGGCGTCCGGACTCTGCGGGGAGGAGGGTGACGCGTTCGGTGGTCTGCTCGTAGCGGACGAGCGCGTCGGCGCCGCCTTCGTAGAGGAGTGCCTGGGCGGATTTCTGGGTCATCGTGGATCGCCTCCGTGTTCGCCGCGGGGGATCGGTGCGGCGATGCGAGTGTACCCGGGCCGATCGGGGGCGGTTCGCGCGGTCGACAGCAGATGGGTCGGGGTGCGTTGCGGCATCGGGTGAAGCCTCGATCCGGATCGCCGTCCCCCAAGAAACTACGGACCCTGCGATGAACCGCTGGCGGCGAGCGCCGAGAGCGCCTCAAAGAGCTGGGCGTCGAGCCGGAGGGTGGAAGTCGTGCCGTCGGCCGCGGTCACGACAATCTGTGGGACGCCGTCGTCGGGTGGGAGCCAGAGCGTGAGCCCTGTGCCGTACTGCTGGTTGTGGAGACCGACGACCGGGACGCCGAGCGGCGAAACCGAGAGGTCGAGAGCTAGCTTCCCTGAAGCGTTCTTGAAAAAAATCGACGGGTTGTCCGGGAATTCACCGGTAATGAATATTGCCGGAACGCCGTCTGGATGAACAACACTCAGCGTGCGGGTTTGACTGAACACAGAAGGGAAATAGAAGCGGTTGAGAATGTGACCCATCAGCGCGATCACTGCGATGACGAGCGCGGCGCTGACGGTGAAGGATTGGGCGTTCGGCTTTGGCATGCCCCAGGGTAACGCGTGCGTGCGAATCGGCGGCTGAGGAATAGTGAGCAAAAACGAAAAGGGCCCACCAAGATTTCCCTTGGAGGGCCCAAAAGTCGGCGATGACCTACT
>REET01000107.1 GCA_007694925.1 Phycisphaerales bacterium
GCTGAGGGTGTGATCCCGATTGTGCCGTAGCTGTGGGCGAGCCTTGCTGCGCAAAAAACACTGGCGGTCGAGCCGCCAGTGCCACAGGTCTCTGCAGATTCGGGATGATTCAGCCTACAGGCCGCCCTTGAAGCCGGTCTTGCCAAACTTCTCGCGTAGGCGCCGGAACTCGGGCGTTTCCTTGAGGATCTCTTCGGGGCTGCGTGTGTCGCGGTCGCCCCGTCCGCGTCCGCGGCCCTTGCCGCCGCCGGGGCCGCCGGGCCCGCTGGGGCGCTGGGGGGCTTCCTTGGTCTGCTTGATGCTCAGGGAGACCTTGCGGGTTTCGGGGTCGATCTTGAGGACCTTGACCGTGACGACCTCGTCGGGCTTGACGACTTCCTCGACGGTCGCGACGCGTCTCCAGTCCAGCTCGGAGATGTGCACGAGCCCCTGCACGCCCGGCGCGACCTCGACGAACGCGCCGAACTCGGCGGTCTGCACGACGCGCCCGGTGACGATCGCGCCCTCGACGACCTCGTTCATCGCCGTGACGAACGGATCGTCCTGGAGCTGCTTCATCCCGAGGCTGATGCGGTTGTCTTCCCAGTTGATCTTGAGGATGACGACCTTGACGGCCTGGCCTTCCTTGACGAACTTCTGGACATTCTTCTCTGTCGGCGGGACGCGCTCGTGCGTCATGTCGGAGATGTGCACGAGGCCGTCGACCCCGCCGAGGTCGACGAACGCGCCGAAGGGCATGATCTTGCGGACGGTGCCCTGGACGGTCTGGCCCTCTTCGAGCTTGTCGCGCAGCTCCTTGGCCCGCTCCTGACGCTCCTGCTGGAGGATGTTGCGCCGGCTGAGGACGATGTTGCCCTTGCCGCGACGGTCGACACGCTGCACCTCGCAGGCGATCTTCTCGCCGACGAAGACCGAGAGGTCGGGGATGCGGTCCAGGGAGACCTGGCTGGCGGGCATGAAAGCGCGGTGGCCCGCGACTTCGAGCTCCAGCCCGCCTTTGTTGACGCCGGTGACGCGGGCCTCGACGGCCTGGCCGGCTTCGAGCTGCTCCCAGTCGGCCTTCTGCACCTGCCCGGGCAGGGTGCAGATGAAGATCGACTCGGCCGGGTCGAAGCGGTTGACCACCAGCTCGACCTGGTCGCCCTTCTCGGGCAGCGGCTTGTCGCCGAACTGTGATTTCTCGACGACGCCGAGCTCCTTGGGACCGAACTCGACGAAGATGTCGGTCGGGCCGATCGAGACGACGGCGCCGGTGCGGTGCTCGCGACCGCCCGAGACGACGCGCGGCCCGCGGATGGCGGGCTTGGCGGCCCCGCCCGCCGGGGCGGGCTGCTGCTTCGGCGCTTCGAGCGAACCCTCCCGCTCCATCGCGGCCATGGCGTCGTCGATCTCCGCCTCCAGCTCGTCGGAGAGCTTGGCCGGGGTCGGCGGCGGCGCCTCGCCCGGCTGGGCCTCTGCGGGCTGGGCCTGGTTCGGATCGGTCTCGGACGGGTTCGGTGAAGGCTGGTCGGGGGGAAGCATCGGACGGCTCTTGCAATGGACTGGCGGCGGAACTCCCGCCCGGACGACGGGCGGCAGGACGCCGAGTGTAACGGACGGCGCCCGGCGGATCGACAGGCTCGGGTTGGATCGGCTCTGGCGGGCCTCCGGGACGGGACAGACTACATGAAATCGCGTGTCGCTCGTACGATCCGTTCGGCGGTGCGGATGTTCGCCAACCCCGCCTCAGCGTCGATCTGCGGGGGCTGGTTGGTCCGCACGGCCTGCAGGAAGGCGGTGATCTCCGCCACGATCGGCTCGGCGTCGTCGATCTCCAGGGGCTCGATGTTCACAAGCTCCATCCAGTTCAGGTCCGTCAGGTCGACCCCGCGCCGGAGCTGCTCGTGCACCTCCCGCATCTGGATCTCGTTGGCGGTCCGCCGGATGATCGTGCCCTTCTTGGCGGCGTAGTCGATCTTGATGTACGCGTTTTCACCCGTGATGCGGGTGACGCGTTCGGTCTTGAGGGCCAGGCGGCTGGCGGTGATGTTCGCGACGCACTTGCCGCGGGGCAGGTTCCACTGCAGGCGGGCGTTGCAGATGTCCTCGTGCTCGGTGATGACATTCACGCCCGAGGCGATGACCTCGTCGGGCTCCTTGCCCCCCATGAGCCACAAGACGACATCGAGGTCGTGGATCATCATGTCCATGACCACGCCGATGTCGACCGAGCGGAAGGTCATCGGGCTGACGCGGTGGACCTCGATGAAGCGGGGCACGACCTCGGCGCCGTTGGCGGTCGCCTTCTGCATCGCCCGCATCACGGGGTTGAACCGCTCGATGTGCCCGACCATCAAGACGGCGCCCGACTGCTCGGCGACGCGCTTGAGGTGTTCGGCCTCGTCGGCGTCCTTGGCCAAAGGCTTCTCGACCAGGCAGGCGACGCCGGCCTTGAGGCACTCTTCGGCCACGGACCGGTGCTCGACGGTCGGCACGGCGATGCTCACCGCGTCGACCCCCGCCTCGATCAGCGCCGAGGCGTCGGCGAAGGCCCGGGTGTCGTGCTTGTCGGCGATCTCGCCCGCCCGGGCGGCGTCGGCGTCGACCACGCCAACAAGCTCGCACCCTTCGTCCTGGGCGTACACGCGGGCGTGGTGGCGGCCCATGCGCCCGACACCGATGGCGCCGCAGCGGAGGGGGCGCCCTCCAAACCGGTCGCGATCGGCCGGCACTTCATGGAATCCTGTCGACATCGGCAACGATCCCGGCCCGCCTCTCGGCGGGACTCTGGCGTGACGCCAAGGCCGGCGTTAAGCGCCGGCCGCCTCGTTGAGCGCCGCGGCGAAGTCGTCTTTGCCCTTGAGCCCGACGAACTTCTTCGCCGGCTTCCCGTCGACAAACAGGATCACCGTCGGGATCGCGCTGATCCCGAACTGCGTCGCGACCTGCTTGCCCTGGTCGATGTCGAACTTGCCGACCTTCACCTTCCCGGCGAAGTCGTCGGCGAGCTCCTCGATCGTGGGGGCGAGCATGCGGCAGGGCATGCACCACTCGGCCCAGAAGTCCACCAGCACCGGCTGGTCGGACGAGAGCACCTCGGCCTGGAAGTTGTCGTCCGTGAACTCGTGCACATTCGCGCTGGCCATCTGCTTCTCCTGAGAGCCGCGTGATCTTTCCCGTTTCGGGGCCGTCCGCCGGCCGCCCCGCAAACCGCCCCGCGGGGCGGGGTGTTCCGGCCTGCCCCTCCGGCCGACCGATCGTCGGCCCGGATCCCACTGGGGAGGCATGCGAACCATAGCCCCCGCCCGCAGGGTGTGCCCGCGCCCTTCCCAGACGGAATCCGGACCCTCTACCCCGGGCCCGCCCCGCCGATCGCCAGCACCGTTCGCATCGCCTCGGCGTGCTCCTTCGGGTCGTGCACGCGAAGCAGCAAGGCCCCGAGCCTGGCGTGCTCGATCGAGACCGCCAGCGACCCCGCCAGACGCTCGGCGGGCGCCGTCTCACGCCCGGGGCTGGCCGCGGCCCCGACAAAGCTCTTGCGGCTGGCGGCCGACATCACCGGGTACCCGATCGCCGCGAGCTCCGCGGTCCGGGCGATCAGCTCGAAGTTCTGCCCGACCGTCTTGCCGAAGCCGAGCCCGGGGTCGATGACGATCGACGCGGGGCCGACTCCGGCCCGCAGGGCGGCCAACGCCCGCTGCCGCAGGAACGCGCCGACCTCGGCGACCACATCGGTGTAGGCGGGGGGCTGGGTGTAGCGGTCGGAGTAGCTGTCGGCGTCCGGCGGGCGGAGGCGGTGCATGAGGATCAGCCCGGCGCCGTGCTCGGCCGCGAGGGCGAAGACCGCGTCGTCCTCGCTCCCCGACGCGACATCGTTGATCGCGTCGGCCCCGGCCAGGATCGCCTCGCGCGCGACCTCGGCGAGGGTCGTGTCAACGCTGATCGGCAGGCCAGAGGCGGGGCCCGACGACTCGCGGATCGCCCGGATCACCGGCACGACGCGGCGCACCTGCTCGGCCGGCGGCACACGCTCGGCCCCGGGCCGCGTCGACTCGCCCCCGATGTCGAGCATGTCGGCGCCTTCTTGGGCGAAACGATGGGCGCGGTCGACCGTCTCGGCAACGCTGCCCGTGCGCGAGGCCTCGTGAAAACTGTCGGGCGTGGTGTTGAGGATCGCGACGATGCGGGGCCGGTCGAGAACGAGCGACCGCCCGTGGGCGAGGGACCAGGTGGGGGGAGATTCGGGCATGGGTGAGCGTATCCGGGGAATGCTTGCAGGTGGTTCGAAGACGCTCGATGAGGGCGAGTGTTCGGATTGGACGCGCTTTGGTGTTCCGGATGCGCCGCCGAGACGAATGCGGCGGATGCTGTGCTCGCTGCTGGCAATCCGAAAGCCTCGCGAGGTGCGCGGGGTTGCA
>REET01000219.1 GCA_007694925.1 Phycisphaerales bacterium
AGCTCGAAATCGCCCCTCCGACGAGCGAGCCGCGGACGGCGGATGAGATGAGCGAGTGGGACCGGGCGATCCCGGAGGGCCGGGAGGTGCTGCGCATTGAGGCCGTGCCGAGCGGCGGTTCGCGCGTGCTGCTGTTTCTCCAACTGCGCGGCCTTGGGAGGACCATGTCGGGGACTGCGTCGCTGCTCGAACTCGACGTTTCGACAGGGGAGTGGGCCGCACACCATCCGTTCGCATGGCGTGTCACACCGGTCGCCTCGGCCGCGGGGAAGGTGGTCTGCTACGCGCTCGATTCACGGCCGGAAGATGGCTCGCTCGCGCATTCGCTGTGGCTTCTGGATACGGAGAACTGGACGAGCGTGCCGCTGATCGAAAAGTCCCGGAACGAGGACGGGGATGTTGATTTTATGCTCATGTCATTGGTCGCGATCTCTCGCGACGGCAAGAGCGGAACCGCCTTTGTCTATCGGGATCACCCTGACACACATCGCACTCAGAATTTTGCGCTGGTGTTCGACAGTTTTGACGCCGGCCCGACTGTGGTGGAACTTCGCCGCACCCCTCGCCACAGCGCACTTCTTCCGGACGCCACGGGGATGTTGTACGTCATCGATGAGCTCATGCAGCCCATCGATTCAGACCGCATGGTCGGCATTGATCCGTTTGTGGACACCTTGGACGCGCGGGTGTTGCTCAAGCGGTCGATGTTCAAAGAACAGCAAACGGACACCATCACAGCACTTTCGCTCGATCGTCGAGAGATATGGGGCATGGCGCTCTCGCCCGACGGCCAACTGCTCGGCCTGCTCAACTACCGGTCCGAGGACGAGGGCGGGGCGATCATCTTCGTAAGCATGCAGACCGGCGAGGCCACGATTTCCGAACTGAACGGCTTTGAAAGACGGTACCCGACGCCCCCCTTGGTCTGGAGCCCGTCGTCCGATGCGTTGCTCTGCGGCTTCACCAGAAGCGGCAGCGGCACGCAACAGTTCACGGATGTCGCAGCGTTCGCAGCAAGCGGCGAGGAGCTGGGCCGCTGGCGGTTTCCCGGTAAGACGCTTTCCTCGAAGTTCTGGCTCCCCGGCGAGGAGCACCCGTACGCCGTGGTCGACAACGAGGACATCGTGCAGCTCCTGCCCGACGGGGCGTTCCGGCCGGTCTGGTCGTTGCGGCTGCTCGATAAATAGGTATGCTGAGAGGTATGGGGTTGAACGGGAGGTGCGCTTTGTTCCGATGGACGGCTTTGGCGGCGGTGGTGACGAGCGGCCTTGCGGCGGCCGATGCGCCCCGCGGATTGGCGGAGCTTTCGCCCGTTCAACTCGCAGAGCTCGGCGAGTTCTATCCGATTCGGGCGGACGCGATCGGAGGGTCGCGCGTGCTGATCCAGCTCGCTGATGCACCCCGGCCTGTTTATGTGAGTGCGGTCGCGTTCGTCGAGGTTGATCTCCAGACCGGAGGCTGGCTTGCGTACGGCCCGCCCGCGTCGGACTTTCGCGTCACCGGCGTCGAGAACGGCCGGGTGATCGGGCTGAGCGATCCATGCCCGCTGGACTCATGGTCGTTCGGGCGGGTGTGGGTGATCGACACCCAGGAGCAGGGGGTCTCTTTATTGTTCGACACCGCGGAGGCGACGCCGCGTTGGAGCAAGTTCGGCGTTGACGACGCGTCGCTGAGCGGAGACGGCTCGACTGCGGCGGTGATGCTCGATGAGGACTGGCGCAAATGGGAACCGCGCATAACCCGGCGAACGCTGTGGCTGATCGACCTCCGCGACGGCGAGCGTTCGATCGTCAGAACCGAGCGAAACAGCCGGCGCGAGGGACACTTCCAGGTCGAAAAGACAGAGTTCGCCCTCGCTCCGGACGGCTCGTTGCTTGCGGTCAGCCCCGAACAAGACTTCGCCATAATGTCTCGCAATCCGGGAATCAGCTACTCGTTCGAAGCGCTCCGTTCAGTGGTGGTCGAGCGCTTGACGATCGGCGAGGAACAACTCCGCCCAGCGGCGACGATCGAGGAAGCGGGCTACATGTTCGATGGCTTCAGGCCCTCGCACTCGGGGACGCTGCTCGCCGTGCCGGCGGCGTTCGGCGTCATCGCGATCGCCGACCTGACGACGGGGCGGGTTGCAACGACGGATGACAGGCTGAAGACCGGACGGGCGTACGGGTTTCCCGGGGCCTGGAGGCCGGACTCGGGAACGCTGCTTGCCGTAAGAACGAATCCCGACGAGGTCGTCGAGCTTTCGCTTGACGCGGAGGTGCTCGCCCGCTGGCCAACCGGGCGAGCCGCCCGGGGCGTGTTCTGGCTGCCCGATGAAGGCCCGCATGCGCTTCTCGCGGACGGGGAGATCGTGCGGCTGGGCGATGACGGGGCGATCGAGACGGTGTGGGTGATGCCGGATCTCGAGAAATAGGTATGCTGCAGGGCGTGAGGCTGAAAGGGAGGTGCGCCGTGCTCCGATTGACGGCATTGGCGGCGACCAAAACCAAAGGACGAACAACATGAGAACTCTGCGACTTCTCAGAAAGAATTTCATCCTAGCCAAACTCATGAGGCAGATCTCTCCAATACACAGGCCGCTAGACTACGAAAAAGAGATGAAGAAAGCCATGGATCGAATTGTCAGTGGCAAGAAGTCACGGCGCGTGTTGGCCGAGGAAGCACTATTTGATTTGGTGCGCAACGATCCGGACCTGACAGCGATCTCCGCCGCCCACGGCATTGATCCGGACTTGATTCCACAGCTGTACAGAAAGCTCGTTTTGTCTGGAGCTGGGCAATGGGTTAGAGGGGCATATGTCCCCGCAGCTTCTATTGCGACCAATCCGGGTCTCGACTTCTTTCTAAGACATGTCGCCGCTGCAAGACAAGCAGATGTCTCCAGCGAACCTATTCCCACAGATCCTGATTTTTGGCGATCAACGGCTTTCACAATGGCGCAGTTCTTTGAGAGGTGATTTGACAATCATTCAACTCTGTAGCAGCCTTGTTTGTCGACACGCTTTATCTGACATGTCCTGAACCAAGCCGGCCGAATCCGTTTAATGTCGACATTGGTATCTCCCAACAATCACCGCGATCCAAAGAATATGCCGAACAATCGATCAATGGCACAACCTTCGACGGACCCATCACCAGACTATCACGACTACGACTGACGGAACAGATCACAATATCCGGGCCTGACCACCCGGAGAGTGGGCATGACGCCGAGAGAACTACGCATGCAGGTCCCTGCCACTGGGTGGAACTGGCGTGGACGGAACCACAGGCTCTGCGCGACGATCCATACGCCGTCACGGCCCGCGGCGAGATCTACCTCTTGCACGGCGAGGGCGACAACACCTTCCGCCGGCGTGTCTGGTCGATCCACCGCAGCCCGCTGCGCAACCCGTAGCCGGTCCCTATCCTCGCCCCATGAATCTCGACCTTTCAGGAAGGCGTGCCCTGGTTTGCGGGGCGACGCAGGGCATCGGGCGGGCTTCGGCGATCCAGCTCGCGCAGCTCGGGGCGTCCGTGACGCTGGCCGCTCGCGATGAAGGACGCCTCGCCGAGACCGTCTCGGTCCTGCCCGACGACGGGGGGCAGGAGCACGACTGGTTCGCCGCGGACTTTGCCGATCCCGACGCGGTCGGCGAGGGCGTGCGGGGCGTCCTGGACGCTGGGCACGCCTATGCGATCCTGGTGAACAACACGGGGGGCCCGGCGGCGGGGCGGGCGATCGACGCCTCGGTCGGGGCGTTCATCGACGCCTTCCGCATGCACCTCGCCTCGTCGCAGACGCTCGTGCAGGCGCTCGTCCCGGGGATGCGGGCGGCGGGCTACGGCAGGATCGTCAATGTGATCTCGACCTCCGTCCGCCAGCCGATCCCGGGGCTGGGCGTCTCCAACACTGTGCGGGGGGCGGTGGCGAGCTGGGCCAAGACCCTCTCGATGGAACTCGGGCCCGACGCGATTACCGTCAATAACATCCTGCCGGGCTACACCGAGACGCAGCGGCTGGAGAGCCTCATCCGCACCAAGGCCCAGAAGGGCGGGACCAGCGAGGACGAGGTGCGTCGCGAGATGCTCGCCCAGATCCCGCTCGGGCGGTTCGCAAGCCCGGACGAGACTGCCGCGGCCATCGCCTTCCTCTGCTCCCCCGCCGCCGGCTACATCACAGGCCAGAGCATCTGCGTCGACGGCGGCAGAACGCAGACGATTTAGCCCGGGCAAGGCCCGGGCGGGCGCAGGGAGCCGGGCGCAGGGCGCAGGGTCGCCCGCCAACGGCGGGCGAGAGCAGGTGAGCGTCGAGCAGGCGAGCAGGTGACGGCAATGAACCCGTATCTTCGTCTCTCAGTCTCTCAGTCTCTCCGTCTATGACCCCTCCCCCCGCGGCGGCCCCCCC
>REET01000051.1 GCA_007694925.1 Phycisphaerales bacterium
ACAGCCGGGCGGCACGCAAACGGCCGATCAATCACAGCCCTGCGCGAACAGGGCGAGGTACTCGAAAAAGTCGTCCGCGTCCAGAACGCCGTCGCCGTTCATGTCGGCCCGCAGGTCACCCGCGGCGAACCACTGAAGGAACAGGAAGAAGTCGTCGGCGTCGACGACGCCGTCGCCGTTCAGATCGGCCGGACACTCCTCGACGACAGTGAGGATCGCGCCCATCCCAGAGCCGCCCACAGGGAACGGCTCGACATCGTTGTTGTTGTCC
The DNA here is from genome assembly GCA_007694925.1 of Phycisphaerales bacterium. Lineage (GTDB taxonomy): Bacteria > Planctomycetota > Phycisphaerae > Phycisphaerales > UBA1924 > SLFH01. The sequence continues at coordinate 272 of REET01000051.1, forward strand.
AGGTCGATGCGGTAGATGTTGCCGTCGCTGGAGCCGACGGTGAAGTCGTCGAACAGCTCGGTGCCGAAGTTGACGAAGCTCGTCGCATCGGTCTGGTACCTGATCGCCAGCCAGATCCGATCGCCCGCGCTGACCTGGATGCCCGGGGTGATCTCCAGCGTCGGAACAACAACTTGATTCAACGAGACCGACACCGGATCGAAGCTTCCCGACCAGAGCAGCGTGTCGGATCCGTCGGGGAGTTGCGGGACCCCGTCGCCGTCGTCGAGGTACAGCGAGACCTCGGCGCCGATGTTGATCGACCCGGGACCGCCGAAGCCGCCGCCGGAGTACAGGACGGTGAAGGTGATGTCCTGGAGCTCACCCCCACCGGCGACGACCATGTCGTCGGCGAGGATCCAGTTGTCGAAGTTGGTGATGTTGAACCCCCCGGTCGAATCGGCCAGGTTGCTGTAGATGGGTTCGGAAGAGGCCGAGCCCGCAGCGATCGCCAGTGACGCCAGTGCTGAGCAGAGATTCTTCATCTTGCTTCTCCTGTTTCGGGGAGGGCCGGCCGGCGCCCGGTGGACCGCCTGACGCCGCGGTACCCGTGAGCGGATCCTGTTCTGAACTGTGCTCAGCATACATCCATCCGGAGGTCGCGCCAAGGGGTTCTTCGGAAATCGCAGAAATTCCTTTCAAACCGCCGTGAGCCGCCCAGATTGCGAAATATTGTGCTCGTCTCCGAAATCCGCTTGTGCTCGGGCACGACCCGAGGTATGCTGAGCACAGTTCAGAGATTTTTCCGCTCACCTCCGGACCAGGTTGCGGCACTCCGCCGATACCTCAGACAAATATGCGTCCAACATCCGGCCCAACATCCAATCAAAGACCGATCGAAGTCCCCTGGGAGGGCCGCGACGCCGAGTCCCCCGCCCAGGAGCCCCTCTCCCAGGAGGAACGATCCGCCCTCGATCGAATCGCCAGGCGCCTCCACGGCGAGCTCCGCTCGGCCATCCTCGCCCTGCCCGAGCCCGCGCGTGGGGCCAGCGGCATGGCCCGCCACCTCGGCGTCGAGCGGACCACCTGCCAGCGGATCGTCTCGGCCGTGAGCGGCCCTTTCCCCGGCCCGGAGCTGGTGACCCGCCTGCCGGGGGTCCAGGGGCTCCGCCGGTTTGTCGGCTCCCTCCGCGAGGGGGAGGACCTTGACGACTCGGCGATCGACTCGGTCGAGGCGGCGGTCGATCGCTTCGCCGAGGGCGTGCGGACGATGGGGCCCAGCCGCAGCAAGCTGCTCCGGCGGATGCGGACCGCGCCGGGCACCCCCGCAATGACGCCGGGCGAGACCGACAGCGAGCTGACGCTGCGGACCCAGCTCTTTGAGAGCGGGCGCCAGCTCACCGGCCAGTATTCAGAGGTGAGCCTGGCGACCTTCGCCTTCCGCCCGACGCCGGGCGAGCCGGGGCTAATGGACTCGGCCCAGCTCCGCGGGTTTCTGGGCCACCATGTCCGGCGCGACGCGATGCCGTTCTCGTTCCTCTGGTTCTCGGACATGAGCGCGTCGGAAGACCCGGGCGCCGGCTCGTACAGCACGCTGGAGCGAGAGCCGGTCAAGGGGCGGAGCCAGGGGCTGGTGCTGCCCGAGTTCAGCTCCGAGCCGCTGCCGGTCATCACCTCGCGCGGGCCGGGCAACAAGACCGTCTTCCTCGTCGACCCCAAAGAGATGGACCCGGACCGCCCGATCGATGTCGTGGCTGCGGGCCGGACCGACGCGGCGCAGAAACACCCCGCCGGCGGCAAGCCCCCGCTGCACGAGGTCTGGATGCTCGGGCGTTTCCCCGCCAAGCGGCTGATCTTCGATGTGCTCTTGCACCGCTCGCTGGCGCGCGCGTGCATCCCCAGCGTCGGGGTCTACAGCATCCAGCCCAACCTCGCCGAGACGCAGGAACTCCGCTGGCTGGACCGCTTCCCCGTCACGCCCAAGCTCGAGGTGCTCCAGCCGGGGATCGCCAACATCGCCCACGCGGCTTATCCGCGCTACACCGAGTTGCTCGGCCACCTCTTCGATCGCCTGGGCTGGGACGCGGGCGAATTCATCGGGTACCGCTGCGATGTGGTCTACCCGGTCTGGGGCGGCGGGCACTGCATGATCTTCGACTTCGGCCGCGAGGAAGAGGACGCGGGCTGAAACCGCTCACCCCGCCGGACACACCGAAAGGAACATCCAAATGATGCATCGCTCCGACACGCGGACGCTGCGCTTCGCGCTCGCCGGCAACGCTGTTTTTTCGCTGATCTCGGCCTCCGTGCTTGTTTCGCTGCCCCGGCTCGTCGGGGGGTGGCTCGGCGGGTGGCCTTCGTGGGTGCTTGTCGCCATCGGCGCCGGCCTGCTCGTGTTTGGCGCGGACCTGCTCCACCAGGCGACACGCAGACGCGTGGCGACCTGGCGCGCGCTGTACGCCAGCCTCGCGGACTTCGCCTGGGTCGCGGGGACGGTCGTGCTGCTGCTGGTCCCCGGCGTGTTCTCCCGGGGCGGGGCGATCCTGGCGTTGGGCGTCGCGGCTGTCGTGCTGGGCTTCGGAATCGTGCAAATGATCGGGATCGGCAGGGCGCACCGCGTACGGCCCGGCGTGTACCGCCACTGCATCCTTGTCGGCGTCGATGCGCCCACCGCGGCGATGTGGGGCGTGATCGGGCGGATCGGCGACATCCACCGGTACATGCCGATGCTTCAGGATTCGTGCGTGCTGGACGACCGCGAGCCGGGCCCCGGCGCGGTGCGGTCCTGCACCGATCGCGCCGGGAGGCACTGGAGCGAAGAATGCACAGAGTTCCGCGAGGGAAAGAGCTTCACTGTCCGCTTCCTGACCGACGAGCCCGGCTTTCCCTTCCCCGCCCGCTCGATGCGCGGCGGCTGGGAGGTTCGACCGGCCGGGAACGGCTCGACCGTACAGGTCTGGTGGGAACTGGAACCGTCGTCGAAACTGCCGGCGCCGGTGCTGATGCCCATGCTCGGGCTGAAGGCGGACCTTGACTTCCCAAAGGTCATTCGGCGTATGGCTGAAGCCGCGTCGCCGGAGGGACAAAGCTCATGGTCCGCACGCGAGCGTGGCTTGCGTGGACGCCTGTTGCCCAGGCTGTGCTGAGCGTCGCCGAACCCTCACCACCCCAGCACATACGCGAAGATCAGCGGCGCGACGATCGACGCGTCCGACTCGATCATAAAGCGCGGCGTGTCCTTCTCCAGCTTGCCCCAGGTGATCTTCTCGCCCGGCTCGGCGCCCGAGTACGAGCCGAAGCTCGTCGTCGAGTCGCCGATCTGACAGAAGTACGACCAGACGGGCACATCCTGCTTGAGGTCGAAGTTGAGCATCGGGACGACGCAGATGGGGAAGTCGCCGGCGATGCCGCCGCCGATCTGGAAGAAGCCGACGCCCGATCCCTTCGGCGCGATCTCCTTGTACCACTTTGCGAGGCTGACCATGTAGTCGACGCCGGGGCGGATGATGGTCGTGCGCGAGAGCTCGCCCTCGATGTTGCGAGCGGTGAAGATGTTGCCGAGGGTCGAGTCCTCCCAGCCGGGGACGAAGAGGGGGATGTTCTTCTCGGCCGCGGCGAGCAGCCACGAGTTTTTCGGGTCGGCCTGGTACTGCGCCTCCAGCTCGCCAGAGAGCAGCAGGCGATAGAAGAACTCGTGCGGCAGGAGCGTTTCGCCCTTCTCGTCTGCCTCTTTCCAGAGGCGCATCATCGAGCCCTCGATCCTGCGGATCGCCTCTTCCTCGGGGATGCAGGTGTCGGTGACGCGGGCGAGCCCCTCGTCGAGCAGGGCCTGCTCGTCTTCGGCGGTCAGCTCGCGGTAGTTGGGCACCGGGCGGTAGTGATCGTGGGCGACGAGGTTGAAGACATCCTCTTCGAGGTTCGCCCCGGTGCAGCTGATCGCGTGCACCTTGCCCTTGCGGATCATCTCCGCGAGCGAGCGACCGAGCTCGGCGGTGCTCATCGCCCCCGCCAGCGTCAGGAACATCGTCCCGCCCCGGTCGAGGTGGTCGTTCCACGCCTTGGCGGCGCGGACCGTCGTCGCGGCGTTGAAGTGGCGGTAATGCTCGTCCATGAAGGCT
>REET01000182.1 GCA_007694925.1 Phycisphaerales bacterium
CAGGGGTCTGCTGTCGCGCTGGCCCGGGTTCAAGGGCGGCTCTGGCGGGCGGAATCTTCCCGCCAGCCGCACGCGATCGCCCGCGCGCACGCGCCCCTCAAGCCCCTCGCCGACAAACACGCGCACCACGCCCGACGAGTCCCGCCCGCCATCGTCGCCCCGCAGCGACTCGATCCGGAGCGAAAACCGCTCTCCCTCGCCCCCGAAGCGCAGAAACCCGGCCATCGCCCCGCGCCGCTCCCCGATCGGCGAGGGCGTCTGCAGCGCCACGCCCTCAATCTCGATCAGCCGTCGCTCGGTCGCCGGATCGGCGACGCGCAGGTGCATCGCGCCGGTACGCGAAACTCCCTCGTCGATCCGCAGTGTCGCCCACCCCGCTCCGCAGACCACGACCGCAAGCCCGAGGCAGAGCTTGCACGAAACGCCACGCAAAAGGCCCGAGAACACCAGCGCCAAGCACGCAAGGGCGAGCCACGCCGCAGCCGGCGCGCCCCCGTACGCCGATCCGAACCAGCGCCACAGCACCACACCGAGCGCAAAGCACCCCAGCGCGGTCCATGCGCGCAAAGCCGCGCCCGAGTGCCCGCTGTCAGACTGGCTCGTCCCGGCCCCGCCCATGGCCCGCAGTATCCGGAATCAGCGGCGGATGTCAACCCGCTCTGCCTCCAACGCCGTCCCCCGATCGCAACGGAGTGCGGGGTCATCCCTCGGCGACCCAAAGCCGCAGCGCAAAGAAAAACACCGGCGGAAGCCCGCCGGTGCTCTGTGTGTTGATCGGTTGTGCGCCCGTGCTCAGTTGCCGAACGACTGGAAGAGGTCGTTGAAGCGCTCGGCGACATCCTCGGTCGCGGGGGAGCCGTTGCGTTCTAAGCGGACCCCGGTCCCGGTGAAGAAATTGCGTCCGTAGCGGAGCCCACCGCCGGCGATCGTGTAGTTCCCCCCGCCCGAGCGCTGCGAGGCGCCGCTGTTGATCGCCCCGGAGTCGCTGGCGGCCAGAAAGATCGCGTCCGTCCCGGCGGACTGGATCACGATCCGCCCGCGGGCGGCTGCGGGCAGCGTGTTCACGCCGTTGAACTCGCCCGGATACGACGGATTGCCGAGGAAGCCGGCCATCGTCACCGGGATCGAAGCCGTGGGAGCGCCGTCGCCGATCAGGCTCGGGGCGGTGCTGCCCGAGGCCGCCCAAGTCTGGTTCCGCCCGCGGTCGCCCAGCGCCAGCGAGCGAAGGAACCCGGCATTGGACGCCCAGTAGAAGCGGGAGCTCCCGCCGCCGGCGTTGCGCCGAGCGAAATCATCGATGTTGCGGATATCCCGCGGCCCGAACTCGTCCTCGACCCAGAGCAGCATCGGCGTGCCCCACGCGTCGACCAGCGCGGGGATCGGCGCCTGGTTGGCGCTGCTGGCGCTCTGCTGGAAGTGCGAGCCGTCGGGCCCGCGCTCCTGCTCGACGAAGTACTTCGAGGGCGGGATGAAATAGCCCGGGCCGTCGCTCCCGATGAAGTCCGGGCGGACGAAGCGCCCCGCGGGGCCGTACCGCTGGTTCTCCTGGATCGCGTCGTTGCTGGGGCCGAAGGCGTAGTGGATCGTCGCGTCGCGCGAGTCGGGCGTGACAACGCCGCCGGCGAGATCCAGCAGCACATTCTCCATCGCGGTGAAGCCGAGGTTCTCGTTGTCCTGGTGGCCCATCTGGCGGGCGCTGAAGACGCCGGGCGTCCTCCCGTCGTTGTCCTGGCGGAACTTGTCGACCGCGTCGCCGAGACCGCGCATGAGCGTCTGGGTCGTCGCGTTCCGCGCCACATTGCGCGCCCCGCCGATCGCCGGCAGCAGCAACGCCAGCACCACCGAGATGATCGCGATCACCACGAGGAGTTCGAGCAGCGTGAAGCCGCGCGTGCGGCAGAGATCCCGGCGGCCGGTCTGTCGGTTCAGGTCCATGGTGCGTGCTTCCATCTTTTGTGCTCTGCCGTCGCAGGCCAGTGCGACGACGCCGGAGCCCCTCGGGCCCGGCAGACCATCATTCCCGCTCCAACACGGCCGACCCACAAGGACGCGCCGCGCCCGCACGCCAGTGCCCCCCGGGGGACGCAGCTTCACCCGGAGCCATCCCTCTGTTCGGCTCCCGGCCCCAAGCTGTTGCGACGACCCGCCAACTGCCCGCCACTCGGGCCGGACAAGGGCCGCCGCCCCCCAGCAACTCTTCCAAAGCATACCAGATCGACCACCGCCGACCAAATCGCTACCGGCCACGACCCCCCTCGCCCTGAACCCACGCCCCCCACAAGGCGTACCGTTCCCTCCGTGGCACGCGATGTCTGCTTCTATGACGGTCAGTGCGGCATGTGCCGACGGTCCACCCGCATCCTGCGGGCCCTCGATTGGCTCAATCGCCTCGATTTCCAGGACATGACCCAAACACAGGACCTCCCCGTCTCACTCGACGACGCGATGCGCGGCATGCCCATGCAGACACGCACCGGACGGGTCCTCGTCGGCTTCCCCGCCATGCGAAGGGCGATCCTCCAGACCCCGCTCGGATTTCTGCCCGCATCGGTCCTGTATCTCCCCGGAATCAGCGCCCTGGGCAGAATCGTGTACAACAGAACCGCCGAGCGACGCGCCAGAGAAGGCGTCTGCGCCGTCGCTCCAGGAACCCGGGATTGATCCGAACCGCCCGCCACCGGATACTCGAACTCATGAATACCGCCACGAGCCTCGGCGACCTCTCCACGGAAGAACGATCACGCGCGATCCGACGCGCCGCTGACGCCCTCAGAAGGGGCGAGGCGGTCGTCTTCCCGACCGAGACGGTCTACGGCATCGGGGTCATCGGCGCCGAGCCCTCAGCCGTCAGCCTCCTCCGCGAGCTCAGCGACAACGACCGCGCGGGCCGCGCCGGCGCGTGGCACGCCCCCGACGCCGAAACCGTCGAGCGGGCCGTCCGCCCCGCTTTCGACGCCCACAAACGGATCTTCGACCGCCTCGCCCCCGGCCCCGTCACCTTCATTGTCGAAGGCGACGAGGGCGCGATCGCAGAGATTCGGGGTCGGATCGGCCTCGCCCAGGGCGCCGCCGACGACGGGCATCGCCTGGCCATCCGCGTGCCAGACGACGCAGTCGCCGCAGAGTTGCTCCGAGAGGCTGGCGCCCCCGTCATCGCCACCCGCCTGGGCGCATCCGGCTGGGGGCCCGACACCCAGCTCACCCCGGAGACCATCGCCGGGGCCACCGGCGCGGGCATCGCCGAGGTGCTCGACTCGGGCAAGACCCGCTACGCCGCCCTCAGCACCACCATCAGGCTCACCCCCGCCGGCGGCTACGAGATCCTCTCAGAGGGAGCGATCGACGCGCAGGCCGTCGACCGCAGGCTCTCCCGCAAAATCCTCTTCGTCTGCACCGGCAACACCTGCAGAAGCCCAATGGCCGAGGCGATCGCCAAGCACCTGCTCGAAGAGCTGCACGACCCGATCCCGACGCGCGTGCTCTCGGCCGGGGCCTCCAGCGCCGGGGGCTCGGGCCCCTCGCCCGAGGCGGTCGAGGCCATGGACGAGATGGGGCTCGACCTGACCGACCACCGCTCGCGCGGCCTCTCGAAAGAGCTCATCGCCGAGGCCGACATCATCTACGCCATGACCGAGGGCCACCTCCGGGCCGTCCTCGCCATCGAACCCACCGCCGCCGACCGCGCCTTTGTCCTCGACCCCGAGGGCGCCGACGTCCCCGACCCGATCGGGATGCCGCTCAGCGCCTATCAAGAGACCGCAGACCGCCTCCGCGACCTGATCGCCCAAAGGTTCAAGGATCTTCAGCCATGACCATCGCCATCGGCGCCGACCATCGCGGCCTCGAAGCCGCACGCAAGATCGCCGAGCACATCAGGGCCGGGGGGCGGGAGGTCCGCATGATGGGCCCCTGCGACGAATCCCCCTGCGACTACCCCGAGCGTGCCGCCGAGGTCGCAAGCGCCGTCGCTTCGGGCGAGGCCGAGCTTGGAATCCTCCTCTGCGGCACCGGCATCGGCATGTCCATCGCCGCCAACAAGGTCAGGGGCGTCCGCGCCGCTGTCGTCCACGACGAGTTGACCGCAGAGCTCAGCCGCAGCCACAACGACGCCAATGTCCTCTGCCTCTCGGCCGACCTGATGGGCGAGCAGGCGCTCCGCCAGATCGTCGACCGGTGGCTCGCCACCGGCTTCGAGGGGGGCAGGCACGCCCGGCGCGTCCGCAAGATCGCCGCCATCGAGCAGGGCGAAGACCCCGCCACGGTCCCCGACTGAAACCCGCTACTGTGTGCCTCCCATGACCCCGACCGGGACCGACAGCCCATCCTCCGCGCGCCAGCGCCCCAGCGCGTCGGCCAGCACCCGCGAAACGCTCACCTCCCTGGTGATCGCCTTCGCCATGGCCTTCATCTTCAGGGGCTTCGTGCTCGAGGCGTTCATCATCCCCACCGGCTCGATGGCCCCGACGCTCCTGGGCGCACACATGAAGTTCCGCTCGCCACAGACCGGCACGGACTTCGATGTCGGCCCCTGGTTCTACTTCAACGACCAGGAGCACCTGCCGCCCCTGCCCGTCCAAGGGTCCCCCCAGCACCCCGTCATCGTCCACGACCCGATGAGCGGCCCGCCCCCCGCGCCGGGGCGTTCGCGCAGCGGCATCACCAGCCAGCACGTCGGCGTCCCCCGCGAGGCCGGCGACCGCATCTTCGTCCTGAAGTATGTCGAGCCGATCTACCGCCCCCAGCGCTTCGATGTCTCGGTCTTCAAGAACCCCACACAGCCCGAAGAAAACTACATCAAGAGGCTCCTGGGCCTCCCGGGCGAGCAGGTCGCGCTCGTCGATGGCGATGTCTTCTTCCGCGACGCGGCCCAGGCCTCCAACGCAGACAACCCATGGTCCGGCCCCGGCTGGCAGATCGCCCGCAAGCCCAGGCGCATGCAGCGCGACCTCTGGTACACCCTCTTCGACAGCGCCCACGCCCCGCACACCCATGTCGCCGAGTACCGCTCGCCCTGGCGGGCCTCGTCGAACAGGTCCGAATGGACCATCGGCCGCACCCGCGTCTACCGCTACCAGGGCGACGCGCCGACCGCCATCTTCTGGGACACGGAAAACTGGCCGATCGACGACTACCTCGCGTACAACCAGACCCGCCAGCTCATGACACGCGGAGGCGCTCCGCCCCGCTTCCCCGTCTCGGACCTGCGGATGCGCCTCGGTGTCGGCTTCGAGCGTGAGGGGGGCGAGGTCCGCGCCAAGCTGACGGCAAGAGGCCACGAGTTCGCCGCAGACATCACCCAAGACCGCGCCCGCCTGCTCATGCGCCCCGAGGGCGAGCCGGACTGGATCACCCTCGACAGCGCCGAGCTCTCATCGCCCCTCCGCCCCGGACGCGTCGCCAACATCGAGTTCTGGCATGTCGACCAGACGCTCTGGCTCTTCATCGACGGGCGCAAGGTCGCCGGCGGCAAAGACCGCGGCGCCTACCACTGGAACCCCTCTGAACGCATCGCCTTCGTCACCGGCCGACGCCTCGACGACCTCCTCGCCGACGCGGGCAACCCCTTCACAAGATCGGTCAACGGGCGGATGGCCAACTACCGCGAGGCCCAGCCCTCGTGGGAGTTTTCCGGCGGACCCTTCACCCTCCACCGCGTCGCCCTCGACCGCGACCTCTACTTCCGCGCCGCCGACTACCAGTCATCCAACCACTCGATGGCCGGCGACCCCGCCCTGGCGACCCACCCCGCCAACACGCCGACGCTCGGGCCCGACCAGTTCTTCGTCGCCGGCGACAACTCCGCCGCCAGCCTCGACGGACGCCTCTGGGACGAGGCCGACGCGTGGCTGCTCGACGCCTTCCCCCACGCCGGCGTCGGCGTCGTCCCGCGCGAGGTCATGATCGGCAAGGCCTTCTTCGTCTACTTCCCCTCGCTCCAAAGCCGCGGCGGCGTCCCCGTCCCCGACGCCGGACGCATGCGCTTCATCCGCTGAGCCCGCCGAGCGGCGCCGGCAGCACGATCACCCCCAGCCTCGTCTGCACCAGCACCACGCCCTCGAGCACGCCCACGCGCTCCGCCTCGTCGTCGTTACGCAGGATCAACGCCGTCGGCCCCGACACAAAACGCCCGCTCGCGTCGGCAAGACGCACGCGGCTGGCCGAACCGACGCGAGCCCGACGCTCGACAAGCACGAACAGCTCCGCCGCAACGCCCGGCATCGCGAACGAATCGACCGCCCCCGAGCCCGAGACCGCGTCTCTCCCCGCGACCGCGCCCCGCTCGTCGAGCAGCAGCACGCCGCTGGCGGAGACAAACGCGTCACGCCCGTCGATCGAGACCAGCTCCGTCGGGCCCGAGGAGATCAGCGCCGCATCGGTTTCGAGCCGCGACACGCGCTCGCCCGTCTCGGCCTCGATCAGCGACAGCCCGCGATCGGGCGTGAGCACCGCGACGCGTCCCCCCGTCAGCCACGCGTCGACGCTCCCCGCCGAGGAGCCGCCCGCGTGCGCCCAGAGGCGTTCGCCCCTGGTCAGGTCGAACGCCGCCACCCGGTCCTCAAGGCCCACGATCAGCACGCGCGAGTCGGTCAGACGCAACCAACGCATCCCGCCCGGGACCAGCTCCGATTCTGTCAGCGTCGCGACGCGCTCCCCGCTCCGCTCGTCGACGACCGCGACCCCCGTCGAAGCGTTCAGCGAAATGTCCTGCGTCCCGATCGCGACCACGCCCGACCCCGCGATCAGCGTGTGCACCAGCGTCTCGCCCCGCTCGCGCCGCCAGAGCGTCCGCCCCGTCTCGATATCGATCGCCACCGTGTCGCCGGCGCGCCGGGCGAGCACAAGCGTCCGGTCCGTCGAAGCCGCGACCAGATCGTCCGGGCGCACCTCGCCAACGAGCCTCAGGCTCACGCGGGTCTCCCCGCCTCGCTCGAGCAATTCGTCGACCGAGAGCGACCAGAGCTCGCGCCCCGTCTCGGCGTCCAGACGCACCAGCCGCTGCTCATCCTCGGCGATCTCGTAGACGATCACGCCCTCCCGATCGGCCCTGAGCACGCTCGAATCCGGCGAGGCCGGACGCGACCAGCGCTCGCGGATCCGCGCCGTCTCGCCCTCGTCGGGCTCGACGAGCGCCAGCGAATCCTTGTGCCTGAGCACGATGTATCCCGGCGCGACCGGGGCGCCGGAGCTCAGCATCGGCGGCGCGATCGACGCCCCCTCGAAGGTCGCCGAAGGACGCCCGATCTCTCGCCCGATCCGCGGTCGCCACGCGAGGTCGCCCAGCACCTCGGCGACACGCCGACGCAACGCCTCCGCGTCGATCGGCTCGCCGCCGGCAGTCAGCGTGGCGTCGGGGAACGAACGCGCCGCCCGGTCGAGCACCCTCGCCGCGGCCTGCGGGCGACGCTGATCGATCAGCGACCGGGCCAGCCTGCCCGAGACCTCACCGGCGATCTGCTTGTCCACCCGCATGCCCGCCGCCGACCGCTCGACCATCGAGTCCATCGACGCGAGCAGGGCCCGCTCGGCCTCGTGGTCCCGCGCCGCCAGCCGCGAGGCCCGAAGCCACAACCCCGGCGAGACCGAAGCCGCGGGGAACCTCGACGCCAGCTCCAAGAGCGCCGCGGCGTCGGCGTCCTCGCCCAGCGCCTCTGCCCTTTGCGCCGCCTCTTTTTCGTACGGCTCGTACAGCCCGCCCCCCGACGCTCTGAGCACCCGCCGGATGCGACGGGTCGTCTCCATGTCCGCCCGCAGCACCGCGCCCGGACCCCGCCAGTTCGACGACGCGAGTTCGGCATCGGCCAAGATCCCCTGGTACACCTCAAGCGCGCCGCCCGCGTCGTCGGACGACTCGGCGAGCGACCCCTTCACCAGCAGGCCCGAGACCCGTTCTTCAGGCGTCGAGGCGAGGCGGAGCAGGTGGCCGATCAGCCCGTTCCGCACCTCAAGCGCGAGCGCCGCCCGCTCCGCCCGGCGCCCGGTCGGCTCGAGCATTTCCAGGACCGACCGGAAGCCGCGCCGGCGCACTTCCTTCGCCTCTTCAGTGTTCTCTTGGGCGAGGCGTTCGATCAGCTCCGCCACAGCGCCCTCGATCAGTTCGCTGCGCCCCGCCAGATATGCCAGCTCCGCGAGCGTCAGGGCGGGCTCGGGGTCCTCGCGATCGCTCTGCAGGCGAGCCGCGAGCGTCCGCTGGGCCGTCTCCCACACCAGGTAGCTGTGCAGGCGTTCGGCCGACGAAACCAGCACCTGCCCCTCGGCCGCGAGGATCACACCCCCCCGATCCAGCTCGATGCGTTCCAGACGCCTCGGATCGCTCGGATCAACGACGCCCATCCCCGTGGCCATGGGCAAAAGCAGACGCTCCCCGTCGGACAGCGGGCGGCCACTCAGCCCGTCGAGCGAGACCTGCGGGCCGTCGACGACCTTGGTCGGGTCCGGGTCGTCGGCGTGGAGAAAGCGCACGCCCTGATTGCCCAGCAGCGCGATCCAGTCGCCCACCGCCAGCGCCATCGCGGGCGAGCTCAGGCGGACCGCGTCGATCTCGTGGTGCAGCTCGCCCGTCTCGGGGTCGAGCAGCAGGATCCACCCCGCATCGCCGGACAGAACCACCAACCGGCCGCCCACAAACTCGGGGGAAGGAGCGAGCGCCGGCCGGAGGTCGGGCGTCATCCCGTACGCCTCGACCGTGCGCCTGCGGACCCAGCGCACGCGCCCCGTCGCGGTCTCGATCGCGCTGATCAGCCCGAAGCTGTCGGACCGGTAGACCACCCCGTCCTTGACGCGCTGGATCGTCGGACGCACAGGAGCGGCGCTCCAGCCGACCGAGCCCGCCGTCCCGATCAGGCGCGACCAGCGCACCTCGCCGGTCGACGCGTCCAGCCCGAAGAGCCGGTACGACCACAGACGCCGATCGTCCGGGCGGATCTGCGCCGCAAACACCACCGTCCCCTCGTGGTGACGCACCATCCCGTCGCTCTCCGCCCCGGCGAACTGGTCGAACGCCTCCATCGGGTGGAACGACCAGACCACCTCGCCGGTGCGGCGGTCCAACGCCTTGACGACGTCGGGCCGGTCGGCCTCGAAGGCCGGGCCGTGCCCGGTCGTCGTGAACACCAGCCCGTCCCCGACCGCGACCGATCGCGGCTGCACCGGGCGCTCGGCCCTCCGCCGGAAGCGGTCGGGCGTGCTCGTCCCGCGCGGGCTCGCCCCGGCGATCTCCGTCGACCAGCGGTGCGAGAGCGTGAAACGGTCCAGCGAGACCACCCGCACCCCGTCGCTGATGAACAGGTCGTCGCCCACAAGGGCCGGCAGGGCCCAAGGCCCCGACGCCATCGTGTTGATGCCCACCGCGGGCGAATCGGGATCGATCCGCACCGACTGGATCGGGCGGGCGACGATCTCGTTCAGATCGATGCGAGGCGAGGCGGTGGTCGGGTCGAGCCGGACCATCTCGACCCCGGGCGGGCCGGAGATCCGTGAACGCTCCTTCTCCTCAAGCCCCGCCTCGGCCGACCAGCGGTCCGCCGCCTCTCGCACATCCGCACGATCGGTGTATCTCGACAGCAGCAGCATCAGACGCGCCGCGTCCGCCCCGCTGCGCCCCCGGCGGTCCGGGTGCGGTTCGAGCTGCATCAGCATGAATCGTGCGGCGTCGAACCTCGCGCCCTCGATGTCCAGCTGCGCCACACGCAACGCGGCCTCATAGCCCGAAGGCGTCAGCAGACGCGTCTGCTCGACCAGTCGCTCGCGACCGGCCTGGAGCTGGCGGGCGGCTTCGGGCTCCTGCGCACGCCGGTACCGCTCCAGCAGCTCCGGGTTGGCCAGCAGGCGCCGGTGCACATGTTCGCGCACGGAGATGTACAGGTTTGCGTCACCCTCGACCTCCAGCACGCGGTCGCCCGAATCATCCAGCAGACGCTGCAGCGATCGGACCGCCTCGCCCTCGTTGCCCCCCGCGATCAGGTCCGAGAGCCGGTCTAAGGCGTGGCGGGCCGCCGTCGAGTCGTCCGCATACACCGGCACCGGCGTCGAACCCCGGGGGTTGATGAACTGGGCGGGCGCTGCGCCGGTCAGGCAGAGCACGAACCCAAGGAACGCCGGGGCAGCCCCGGCGCAAACGACCCGGTGGCGCTTTCGGACCATGCCTGAGCATACCCGCACCGGCACGACCGACCCGACCGGAACACGGGGGATCCGCACATCGGCTTCGGAGCGACAGATCCGGCGTCGCGGGGCCGATCCCCGCCCCGATGCTCGCGATCCAACGGCCCAGCCCGACTTTGAGGAGCCCGCTCGGGCGGGGGGCCGTTCGGCCCCCCACCGCGTGTCGAGCCGTGTCGCCGGCCGAAATCGCACGAACGCGCCGGGTCGCGATGCTCGTCTTCGCGATCGTCGTGCTGAGCATCGCGGACCTCTACTTCACCCTGACCTTCCTGCTCAGCACCGGCATGGTCGAGGCAAACCCCGTCGCCCGCCTGGTCATCGAGCAGGGCTCGCCATGGGTGCTCGGGGCGTGGAAGCTCGCCATGGTGCTGATCCCCGCCGCGATCTTCCTCTGCTTTTCCAAAAGGAAGCTCTCCGAGGCCGGGGCCTGGGTCTGCTTCCTCGCGTTGGGCGCTCTGGCGGTCCAGTGGAAGGTCTACACCGACCGCGTCCACGAGATGACCCCCTACATCTCGATCCTCTACCAGGACAGCCACGGCGTCGGGCGTCCCGAGGGCTGGGTCTGCATGACCAAGTGGCGGGACGACCGGGCGACGGCCATCGCCCGTCGGTGATACGCTCCGGCCAGATGACCGGACACCACACACCACCCAGCGGGCGATCCCGGCTCGCACCCGCGGCGTTGCTCCTCGCCATGGCGATCGGCGCGGGCTGCTCGACCGTCTCCTCCCCACGCCTCAGCGTCGGCGACGCCTCCCTGGGCGAGGTCACAGACGAAGGCCGCGTCGTCGTTTTCGAGATCGAGGCGGCAAACCGCAACGAACGCGAACTCCCCCTCCGCGAGGTCCGCTACCGCTTCTCGCTGGAAGGGCGCGAGGTGTTCCGCGGCGTCCGCTCCTCAGAGGCGTCGGTCCGGCGCTTCGGCACCCAGACCTTCCGCCTGCCGGTGGTGCTGCGGGCCGAAGACATCGAAGGGCTCCAAGGCCGCGTGCGCTACACCTTGCGGGGCGAGGTGACCTACATCGCGCCGGGCGCGCTGGCAGAAACCCTCTTCGATACCGGCGTCAGCAGGCCCAAGACCTCGTTCAGCGACGAGGGCGTGCTCGACCTGGGCGGCTGAAACCAGGGCCTACATCACCGTCAGCAGGTCGCGGTCCTCCGTCGAAAGGCGGATCTCCGCGCCAGGCAGCCGATCACGCAGCGCCTGCGCCAGCCTCGGCAGGTAGCCCCGCTCGGTGTTGGTGTGCCCGGCCAAGAGCACGCTCATCCCCCCGTCGAGCGCCGCGTTGACCTGGTGGTGGCGCATCTCGCCCGTAAAGAACAGCTCCGAGCCGATGCGCCTGGCCAGGGGCGCCATCGATTCGCCCGCGCCGGGCACCACCGCGATGCGTGAGACCGGCTTGTCCTCCCCGAGGATCGCCGCACGGATGCGCGCACGCCCGAGGTGCTTCTTGAGCCGCTCGGCGATCTCGGCCACCGTCGCGGGCTGGTCGAGCACGAGGCGCCGGCCCGCGCCCGCGGTGCGGCGGGGCTTGGGCGCCAGCTCGTACACATCGATCGCGGGCTCTTCGTAGGGGTGGAACGCCCGGAGCGTCTCAAGCGCCAGGGGCAGCGCTTCTTTGGGGCAGACGGTTTCCAGCCGCAGCTCTTCGACCTGCTCAAGCCGCCCGGACTGGCCGATCGCGGGGTTGCTCGCGTCGGAGCCGAGGAAGGTGCCGGTGCCCCGCGAGCTGAAGGTGCACAGCGAGTACTCGCCGATGCGACCCGCCCCGGCCGTCGCCAAAGCGTTGCGGACCGTCTCCAGCGAGCTCTCGGGGAGGAAGGTGACGATCTTGACCTCGTGCTCGCCATCGGCGGCGGGGCTCATCGAGCGGCAGTCCCCGTGGATCTTGCCCGGCTCTTCAGACCCGCTGATCCCCTCGCAGAGCCAGTCGGTCACGCCGCCCGGAACGCTGTCGAGCGCCGTGTGCGCCGAGTAGATGGCGATCCTGGCCTCGGCGGCGCCGAGGATGATGCGTTCCTTCGCCGAGGCGTTGGTCACGCTCTTGAGCGGCTCCCAGATCGGCGGGTGGTAGGCGACGATCGCGCGCACGCCCGACTCGATCGCCTCGTGCAGCACCGCCTCGGTCAGGTCGATCGTCAGCAGCACCGGCCCGTCCAGCTCGGTGCGGGGCCGGCCCAGGTGCAGGCCCACCCGGTCCCAGGGCTCGGCGTACGAGAGCGGGGCGATCATCTCCATCGCGTTGATCAGATCTGCGACCTGCATCGGCCATTCCTCCCGGGCGGGGTCTGGGCCCGCGCATCAGCCTAGGGGGCGAACGCCCGCCCCGGATGCCCGCCCCGGACACAGGCCCGGGCGGAGAATCGCGTACAGTCCGCGCGTGAGTGAGCCTTCGCCCGATCGAGCCTCCCGCGCCGCCCTTGGGATCATCCGCGCCCTCCGCGACGCCGGGCACACCGCCTACCTCGCGGGGGGGTGCGTGCGCGACCTGCTCATCGGCTCGGCCGCCAAGGACTACGACATCGCCACCGACGCGACCCCCGACCGCGTCCAGGCCCTCTTCCCCAAGACCCAGGAGGTCGGCGCCAGCTTCGGCGTCGTCCTCGTCAAGCACGACGGCGTCGCGATCGAGGTCGCGACCTTCCGCTCCGACGGCCCCTATTCCGACAGCCGTCGCCCCGACACCGTCGTCTTCAGCACTCCGGAGATGGACGCCCAGCGGCGCGACTTCACCATCAACGCCCTCTTCCTCGACCCGCTGGACACCCGCGACCCCGCCGGCAACCCCAACGGCAATGAGCCCGTCAGCGCCGAGCCCCGCCACCCGGGCGCAGCGGAGCGCTACACCGAGCAGGGCCTGGTCATCGACTTTGTCGGCGGGCTGGAAGACATCCAGCGCAAGGTGATCCGCGCCGTCGGCGACCCCGACAAGCGACTGGCCGAAGACCACCTGCGGGCGCTGCGAGCGGTCCGCTTCGCCTCGCGCTACGGGTTCGAACTTGACGAACAGACCGCCGAGGCGATCCGGCGCCACGCCTCGGAGCTGCGGGGCGTCAGCCGCGAGCGCATCGGCGACGAGC
Organism: Phycisphaerales bacterium; assembly: GCA_007694925.1. Taxonomy (GTDB): domain Bacteria; phylum Planctomycetota; class Phycisphaerae; order Phycisphaerales; family UBA1924; genus SLFH01. The sequence goes on from REET01000182.1 coordinate 13,243, forward strand.
TGCGCCGCATGCTCGGGCACCCCAGCCGGCACCTGGCGGCGTGGACGCTCCAGTACCTCGGGCTCGACGAGCCGGTGCTGCTGGAGCCGAGCCGCAAGGCCGCGCCGAAGCGGCTCGGCCGGATCGGGGACGAATCTCGTTATTGGACTCGTTTGGCGGCGTGGGCGATCGATCGCGGCTCGATCATCGAGGCCACACAGATCGCCCCCCTCGTCGCCCGCTACCGCGAGGCGCTGAATCTCTCCAACGAGGAGCGCGACGGGTTGAAAGCCGTGCTCGACGGCGTCGCCCACCTGCTCCGGGGGTGGCCGGGGATGACGACTGCGGCGCAGAAGCGGGCCGCGGCGTCGGACTGGTTCCTGGAGTCGCTGCGGATCGTGGCGTCCGAAAATCCGGAGGAGGGGGCCCGGATCCGAACCCGGGTCGAACAGCTCCAGCGGACCCCCTCAGGCCTGGCTCCAGAGCCCCTGGTTGATGGTCGGACGCTGATCGAGGCGGGGTTCGCCCCCGGGCCGGTCTTCAAGCGGGTGCTCGACGCGGTCTACGACGCCCAGCTCGAAGACCGGGTCGCGACGCTGCCCGAAGCGATCGAGCTCGCCCGGTTGCTGGCGGTCGAGGTCGGCGAGGACGAGGACGAAAGCGGTCCGGCCTGACCCCATCGGGGGTCGCCCGACGCATGAAAATCCGGGGTTTGCCCTCGGCTTGCGGAACAGAGGGGCGGGCCGATCGGTTTATACCCCGTTCGGGTGCTCATGGGCAGGTTCGCCGGATCAGAAGGGCGGTCCGGCCCGTATGGGCAGGAGCCGGTCGTTGCAGGGCGGTCTTTCGGGCGAGAAGGCGTTGGCCCGGGAGCATCGTTGTTGTAGACTGGCGGTAGGACGGAGCGGGGCCGACCGGGCTGAAGGCTTGGACGGACTCTTTCTAGATCGTGATCGAGCGGGTTCGGTCGAGGATGTCGATCGAACCGGGCTCGGAGTTGGATCGTTCTACACCGTGCCGAAGGGCCGGCTTCGCCCGGCGCTTTGATCTGTCGGAGATGGGCGGAACACCCTCCGGGCAGGCGCGGGTTCAAAGCAGAGTGTCCCGGCAGCAGAGCGGGGACGGGCGGCATCGAGCGGAGTTGCGTGATATGAAGACTGAACAGAAGAAGCGTCGCTGGCTTGGCTCGGGCCTCCTCAGGGGGGCGGTCGCTTCGCTGGTGATCGGCGCCGCGGTGCTGACCGGCGTGCCGGTCGTGTCGCAGCAGGCCTCGGCCGCGGTGATGCTCTCGACGCCGGACCAGATCATCCTGCGTGACGGGCGTGTGATCAACGGGGAGATCCTCGAAGAGACCGACACGCAGATCAAGATGCGCATCTCTGTCGCGGGGATCCGGACGGAGATGACCTACAACAAGAGCGAAGTGCTCAGCGTCAAGCGTGGCGAGGGCGCCGGCCAGGCGCAGCAGGCGCAGGACCGTCGCCCCGACCGCGTCGATGCCCGCCGGGCCGACCGCGGGGCGGACGCCGCCCGCGTCTATGTCGCCGAGTTCAAGGGCCACTTCGGCCGCGACATGGCCGCGACCCCGATGCGCGAGGCGCTGGAGGACGCGGCGCGTCAGCGTGCCGATGTGCTGGTGATCACGCTGGACCTGCGTTCGTACTTCGCGTTCATCCAGGAGCAGCGTCGCGAGCAGGGCCAGGACGAGGGCCACTTCAGCGAAATGCAGATGACCGACGACATCCTGCAGCTGCTGCGGGTGGACATGCAGCAGATCTTCGACACCCCGCCTCGCGTGGTGTTCTGGGTCAAGCAGGCGTTGGGCGGCTCGTGCTTCCTGCCCCTGACCTCGCGCGAGATCTACTTCCACCCGTCCGGGCGTATGGGCGGCGTGGGGAACCTTGACCTGCTCTTCGGCGGGATGGACGAGGTGGTGCGTCAGAAGCTGATCTCGGCGAACATCGAGATCGCCAAGGGCATCGCGATCGCCGGCGGGTATCCGCCCGAGATCATCGAGGCGATGGCCATGCGTCGCCAGGTCTGGTCGTACCGGCTCGAGGGCGGACGCCCGGTCTTCCGCCAGGGCTGGCCCGACGCCGGCCGGGGCGAGATCCTGCTGACCGACGACGGCCGGGGCGAGAACGCCGACACGATCGAGCAGATTGTCAGAGGCGAGGGCAACGACACGCTGACGATGACCGCCGACCTGGCGCTGACCCTGGGCATCTCGCGGGGCACGGTGCGGACGCTGGAGGACCTCCTGCTGGAGCTCGGCGTCGGTCGGAACTTCACCCGTGTCGACGATCGCGCCGAGCGGATCGTCGCCGGGTGGTCGCGCGACCTGGTCAACGCCGAGCGTCGCCTGCGCCAGCTCTTCCGTGAGTTCCAGGAGATCCAGGTGCAGGGCGATTACAACGAGCGGACCCGCGCCCGCGGGCGCCAGATCCGGACGCTCGAAGAGATCCAGCGTCTGGTGCGCCGCTTCGACGGCTCGATCAACCCGTTCCTCGGCGTTCCGCCGGTCGAGGAGATCCAGCGGATCATCGAGCGGATCCGTCTGGAGCAGATGGCGGACCGTCGCTGAGCGGCCGGTCTCTGACAAACCAATCAGGAGGGTGTTTACACCATGACCATTCGAATGACAAAGCTGCTGAGCCTGCTGGTGGCGGCGCTCTTGTCGGTCTCGCTCACGGCCGCGTCGTGGGCGAACGACCGAGTGACGCTCACCGACGGCACGGTCGTCGAGGGGACGATCAAGCAGGAGCTCGACGGGTACATCTGGTTCGAGATCCGCAAGGGCGGGATCGTCAACGAGGTGATCTACCGGGCCTCGCAGATCCAGAAGATCGAGCGCAATGTCGGCGCCCAGGCCGACGACACCCAGCAGACCCAGCGCCGACCCGAGCGGCGTGACCAGCCCCGCGAGGCCGGCGCCACGGGCGCCCCCCGCGCCGCGGTCATCACCCTCGGCGGCGGCTCGGGCAAGGACATGGTCGGTCTGTACATGACCGCCGAGTCCGTCCGGCGCGTGATCCCCCAGCTCGAAGAGGACGGGGTCGAGATCCTGGTGCTGCGGATTAACTCCGGCGGCGGCGCGCTGCTGGAGATCGAGCGTCTCAGCGACCTCATCGAAGAAGAGCTCAAGCCCAAGTTCCGCGTCGTGGCGTGGATCGACTCGGCGATCTCGGCGGCCGCCATGACCGCCCACACCGTCGAAGAGATCTACTTCATGACCACAGGCGCCTACGGGGCCTGCACGGGCTTCTACGGCGCGTCGGGCAAGGCGATCACCGACCGCGTGCTGGAAGAGGCGCTCTACCTCATGGAGCGGATCTCCGATCGCGGCGGGTACGACCACGCGATCATGCGGGCGATGCAGATCGATGTGCCCCTCTCGGCCTCCTTCGACGAGCACGGGCGCGTCACCTGGTACCAGGACCACTCGGGCGACCACATCGTCAACCCCGGCGGGCGTGTGCTCACCTTCAACTCCCAGACCGCCAAGCGGTTCGGGTTCTCGCGGGGCACGGCCGACAATGTCGACGAGCTCGCCAAGGCGATGGGCCTGACCGAGGTGATCTGGGTCGGCGAGCAGGAGCGTGGCTTCGGCTACCCGATCAGCCGCGCCGAGCGTGAGATCCTCCGCTTCCGCGACCGCGTCGAGCGTGACGAGCGGAACCTCAACAACTATGTTGACCGGTTCCAGACCTCGCTGGCGGTCGCCCAGACGCGTCCTCGCGAGGAGCGCGGGCCGTTCCTGAACCGGGCCCGCGAAGCGCTGCGTCAGATCGGCGGGATGGTCCGCAACAACCCCAACTTCGCCCTGTTCGTCTTCGGGACCGACGAGGACGGCTTCTGGGAGTGGTACCGCGAGCAGGAGGAGATGATCCGCCGCCTCGGCTGATCCTCCCCGGTTTTCCGGACTTTTCCGTCTCGCATCAGCGATCCAGCAGCCCGGGCCCCGGCCCGGGTTTTTTCTTGCGCCTCTCCGGTCCCGGCTATGGGCGTGCGGGGATTGGGCGGCTCGAATAGCATGGGGCTCATCTTGGAGCCATTCGACCTTCCGCGAAAGGAGCGCCCTTCATGCCGGCCCAGGCGACCGACTTCATCCCCGCCGAGTTCGACGCGTCCGATTGGCCGCAGATCGAGGCCCTGCTCGATGACCTGCAGAACCGGACCGTCTCCTCCGCGCAGGAGTTGGAGCGTTGGCTTGCCGACCGGTCGGAGCTGGAGGCCGCGTGCGACGAGGCGATGGCCGACCGCTACATCACGATGAGCCGCCGGACCAACGACAAGGCGGCCCAGCGTGCGTACACCGAGTTTGTCGAGAAGATCCCGCCGAAGCTGAAGCCCCGGCTGTTCGAGCTTGACAAGCGGTTCGTGCAGCTCTCGGGCGAGCACAAGCTCGACGAGCACCGTTACGAGGTGATCCTGCGCGACACGAAGGCCGAGGTCGAGCTCTTCCGCCCCGACAATGTGCCGATCCAGACCGAGCTGGCCAAGCTCGCGCAGGAGTACGGGCAGATCACCGGCGAGATGACGGTGGAGTTCGAGGGCGAGGAGAAGACGCTGCCGCAGATGGCGGTCTTCCAGGAGTCGCCCGACCGGCAGGTGCGTGAGTCGGCGTGGAAGACGGTCTCGGAGCGCCGCCTCCAGGACGCCGACAAGCTCGACGAGCTGCTCGACAAGATGGTCGAGCGCCGGCACAAGATGGCCAAGAACGCGGGCTTCGACAACTTCATCGGCTACGCCTTCAAGAGCAAGATGCGCTTCGACTACGGGCCCGAGCACTGCCAGGCCTTCCACGAGGCGTGCGAGAAGCATGTCGTGCCGTTCAACAAGCGGCTGTCGGAGCGCCGGCGCGAGGCCCTCGGCGTGCGTTCGCTGCGCCCGTGGGACCTGAGCGTGGACCCCAAGGGGCGGGGGCCGCTGCGCCCGTTCAACGGCGGGCACGAGCTGTTCGACAAGTCGATGCGCGCGTTCGAGAAGCTCGACAACCGCCTGGCGGAGATGTTCGAGGTCTTGGGCGAGGGGCTGCCCACTGAGGGCGAGGCGGAGGGCGTGTACCTCGATCTGGACAGCCGCAAGGGCAAGGCGCCGGGCGGGTACCAGTACATGCGCGACTACACGCGTCGTCCGTTCATCTTCATGAACGCGGCGGGGGTGCAGCGCGACGTCGAGACGATGGTGCACGAGGCCGGGCACGCGTTCCACTCGATGCTGCTCGTCGAGGAGCCGCTGCTGCACTACCGCCACGCCCCGATCGAGTTCTGCGAGGTCGCGTCGATGGCGATGGAGTTCCTGACGATGCCCTACTGGGGCGGGCCCGACGGCTTCTACCCCGACGAGACCGACCACGGACGGGCCGTCCGCCAGCACATCGAGAGCTCGGTGAGCATCCTCTCGTGGATCGCCACCATCGACCTCTTCCAGCACAAGCTGTACGCCAAGCCGGACCACAGCCGCAAGGAGCGGACGGACATCTGGCTCGAGCTCGACGACCGCTTCGGGTACATGGGGCGGGCGCAGGCCGATTTCTCCGGCCTCAACCCCCGCTTCCGCGAGACGACCTGGCAGCGTCAGGGGCATCTCTACGGCTCGCCCTTCTACTACATCGAGTACGGCATCGCCCAGCTCGGCGCGATGGGCGTCTGGCTGCACGCGATGGAGAAGGGCGAGAAGAGCGCCGTCGACGCGTACATCGAGGCGTTGGCGATCGGCGGCTCGCGCCCGCTTCCCGAGTTGTTCAAGGCCGCGGGCCTGCCCTTCGACTTCGGGCCCGACATCGTCGGACGCCTGGTCGACCGGGCGGAGCGCGAGCTGGAGAAGCTGCCCGAGTGAGTGTTGGCTGATCGTGAACGAATGACCATGCTCTCCGCTCCGAAGGAGCGATGGGTTGTAGCGACGGGTGGAGCACGGCCCGACGCGTAGCGTCGAGGCGTGCGCAACCCGTGGAATGCGAGAAAAAATGACATCACCCCGAAGGGGTGAAGGACGCGATGGCGCTTGCGATTCCTCCGCCCCTTCAGGGCGGGATCGGTCTTTTCCGGGCGTACTACGGGTTCCGTCCGCCTTCGGCGGACTCCACCCGTAGCTACAACCCAGCGCCCCTTCGGGGCGATTCCGAGCATACCCAAGCCGATGGCAGCGAGGTTCTCGCAGAGGTCACGCACGAGCCAGAGCTGACTGTGCGTCTGGAGCTCGGACGGTCGTTCTGCAGCCGAATCCCCCGCGGACGCCGATGCCTCTGACGCCACAGGCCACTACCCTCATCCCCGATGCGTTTTACTTTTCTGGGCACCGGGACTTCGGCGGGCGTGCCGGCGATCGGGATGAACGACTGGTCGTCGGACGACCCGCGCGATCGGCGCCTGCGCACCAGCGCCGCGATGCGCTGGACCGACCCCGACGGGCGCGAGCGCGGCGTGCTGCTCGATTGCGGGCCGGACATCCGCCAGCAGGCGCTGACCAGCAAGCTCGACCGCTGCGACGCGATTCTTTTCACGCACAACCATGTCGACCACACCTGGGGGCTCGACGAGGTCCGGCGGTTCAATGTGGTGATGCAGGGCCCGATCGACATCTACGCCGAGCAGAACACCCTCGAACACCTCTACCGCGTCTACGCCCACATCTTCGAGAAGCACAAGAACATCAACGACAGCTTTGTCGCCTCGCTGATCGCCCACAGGATCGGGCCCGAGCGCGTGCTGAATCTCTACGGGCTGAAAGTCACGCCCTTCCGCCTGCTGCACGGGCGGCTGCCGGTGCTCGGCTACCGGATCGACTCGGACCGCGTCAAGAGCGACTGCCTGCCCCTGGCGTACTGCACGGACGTCTCGGCGATCCCGCCCGAGTCGTGGCGCCACCTGACCGGCCTGAAGACCCTCGTGCTCGACGCCCTGCGCCATCGGAAGCACCCGACGCACTTCACGCTCGGGCAGGCGGTCTCGGTCGCGTCGGAGGTGGGGGCCGAGCAGACCTGGTTCGTCCACATGAACCACGAGCTCCGCCACGCCGAGACGGATGTGGAACTGCCGGAGGGGATGAACCTGGCGTTTGACGGATTGACGATCTGAGGGGTTCGGAGGCGATCCTATCAAAGGGCGATCATTTTGTTATCGGGCAATGAGGGCCCGCCGATCCGACTCTTCGCTTCGCTCAGAGACCGGCGTCCGCCCTTTCCGCTCTCCTGATCGCCTGGTCACCTGCTCGACCCTCTCGCCCGCCGAAGGCGGGCGCCCATGACCTCGACCGAGGTCGCACCTACACTGTCCGCCCATGGCCAAGTCACGCGAAATCAAGAAGCGGATGAAGGCGGTCGGCAACATCAAGCGGATCACCCGCACGATGCAGATGATCGCCACGAGCAAGTTCAGCCGCGCCCAGCAGGCCGCGACGGCGAGCAAGCCCTACACCCAGGCCCTGCTCGATCTCGTCGGCCAGCTCTCACGCATGGAGGGGGCGGACCACCCGCTGCTCTCGGGCGTCAGCGGCGCCGAGAACAAGCCCGAGCTCACGCTGATCATCTCCAGCGACCGCGGGCTCTGCGGGCCTTACAACGGCTCGATCCTCCGCACCGCCCTGCGTCACCTGCGGGCCAACGAGAAGGCCTCTTCGGGCGCCATCGAGGTCATCGGCAAGAAGGGCCTGGGCGTCCTGAAGTTCAACAGCATCGGCGTCGACCGCCACCACGCCCAGTTCGGCGACAAGCCGAAGCTGGAAGAGGTGCAGAAGCTCGCGGCCCAGTACACCGAGCGGTACGCGTCGGGCGAGTTCTCCGCGATCCGCGTGATCTACATGAAGTACATCTCGGCGGGGCGCCAGACGCCCGAGATCCTCCAGCTCCTGCCCTTCAAGGCGCCCGAGACCGGGGGCGCTGAGGGCGCCGAGGCTTCGACGCGTTCGCTCCAGTTCGAGTTCTCGCCCGACGAGGCCTCGCTGCTCGAGGCGATCGTGCCGACGGCGGTCCGCACCGTCCTCTTCCAGGCGTTCAACGACGCGATCGTCTCCGAGCATGTCGCCCGCATGGTCGCGATGAAGTCCGCGTCCGACAACGCCGGCAAGATGGGCAAGGACCTCAGCCGCAGGTACAACCGCGCCCGCCAGGCC
>REET01000050.1 GCA_007694925.1 Phycisphaerales bacterium
TGGTGCTGGCGCCGATGGTGGCTGGGAGGGTGTACGCCTCGATCGCGCTGCGGCGGATCTCGCGCTGGATCCGCGAGGGTTCGTGCGTCGCGTGCGGGTACGACATCGGCTCGATCGGGCAGCGTGAGCCGTGCCCGGAGTGCGGTGCGGCGAACCTTGCCGCCCCGGAGGAGGGTTGAGCGTGCAGTTCGGTGTGCTCGTCAAACGGATGCCGGTGTTGGGGCGGCTCGGACCGGATCACCGGGGGATCGTGGCTCGGCGAGCCGGTCGCGGGGCGGCGTTGCCGGCGCTGAGCTGCGGGGTGGGGGTTGCGATTCTGGCGCTGGCGAATGTGTGCGTCGCGTTGTTCATGCTCGCGAGCATGTGGGGCGCCGGGGGAGCGGGGGCCGGCTGGTTTGTCACGGTCGGGTACGGCATGGCTTGGTTGCTCGGCGGGTTGGTGCTGGCGCCGATGGTGGCTGGGAGGGTGTACGCCTCGATCGCGCTGCGGCACATCTCGCGCTGGATCCGCGAGGGTTCGTGCGTCGCGTGCGGGTACGACATCGGTTCGATCGGGCAGCGGGAGCCGTGCCCGGAGTGCGGTGCGGCGAACCTGATGCACGCGGGCGTGCAGGACGACGAGGCCTTCGCCGACGCGATGCTCGGGGGGAACGGGGAGTCGCGTTCTGGCGAAGAGAGGGGGTAGCGGCACGGCTCGGCGAGCCGTGCCACCCGGGAGGGATCGGTGCTCGCGTGACGCCGAGCCCTGAGCGCAGCGAAGGGTCGGGGCCAGAGTGCTGTTTATCGCTGGTTTCGCGTGCCACTCGGCGCGGCGGCCCGATTCGGGTACGCTGGTGTGCCCCGAGTGCGGGCGGGTGTCTTGTTTGAGGGCGGGCCGGAATGTCGCGAGCGGTCGATGAGGCGGTGCTGGAGGGGCTGACCGACGACGAGCGTCGGGCGGTGATCGCCGCGGCCGGACGGTTCGCCAGGCCCGAGGTCGTGCTGAGCAATCTGGCGATCGTCGGTGTCGGCGGGTTCGCGGTGGCGATGCTGTCGGTGTTCGCGGTGCTGCCGTTCCTTCGTTCGCAGTGGCTCTCGGAGTTCCTGTTCGAGTCGGCGCCAGCGGTGATGGCGGTGGTGATCGGGTCGGTGTGGCTGGTGCTGGTCGTGATCGCGGCGGTCGTCGCGTCCAAGAGCATCCGGCGCCGAGCGGTCATGCGCGCGGTCGGATCGCACGCGAGGCGGGCGGTCTGCATCGGCTGCGGCTACAGCCTGCTGGGGCTGGCGGGCCGAAAAGATTCGGCGGGCGGCGGGCGGTCTGCGGACGAAGGCGATCGCTGGACGAAACTCGCGTGCCCCGAGTGCGGGATGGTCTGCCCGATGGTGCGGATCGGGGCGCGATGAACAAGCGAGCGTCAACTCCGCGGTCGGGGGAGATCGTGCTCCGCGAGGGGCGCGTGCGGCATTGGGTCGAGCGACGCGTCCCGGAACTCCGGGCGTTGGAGCTGCGGGAGGTCAAGCGTGCCGTGAAGGAGGCGAAGCGTGAGGCGAAGTCCGGGCTCTTTGCCGCGGTCGTCACGGCGGTTTCACTCTCAGTGCTTCTGTTGCTTGTGTACGCGTTTGTGGCGATCTACATCCTCGCGACCTTCTTCTACTCGACCGGGTCACACACGCCGATGAATGTGGCGTACTTCGCCGGGATCATCGGGATGCCCGCGATCGCTGTGTTCGCTTGCCGGGGCATCTACCAGCGCGCAATCGCCGCGAGCGTCATCGGTCGGTTGTGCGGCGGTCGCTGCGTGGTGTGCGGGTACGACATCGGAGCCGCGGGCACGCGTGAGCTTTGCCCAGAGTGCGGCGCATCAAAGATCGAGCTCGAGCCGAGTCGTTTGCATCAGGCGCACGATGGTGAAAGCTCCGGGATCAAGCCGCAGCTCCGGATCGATCAGCAGACGGGCGAGTTGGTGCGAGAGCGGCGGGACGCGGAGGGGCGGGTGCTGCCGTAGCAGACCGCGCGATCACCGCCTCGGATTGCGCCCGCGCAGCGGCTTTTTCGGCTTCACGGGCGGGCGGGGGCCGGCGGGGCGGTGGGGCTCTGGCGTTTCGGCGGCGCTGGCGGGGGTGTCTGATGCCTCCGGATCGGGCTCGGCGGTTTCGATCGCGGCTTCGGCGTCGGGCGGAGCGGAACTGTCCTTGGCGGCTTCGGTTCCAGTTGTGCTCTCGGCGCGATTTTCGGCGTTGTCTTCGTTGGGGCCGGGCAGGGCCGGGTGTTCGCCGGGCGTGGCGTGTCCGCCGTCGGGGATGCGTGCAAAGAGCAGGCGTCCGCCAGCGGTCTGGAGCGTGCTGGTCACATGGAGCTGGACCTCTTCGCCGATGGCGTCCTCGCCGTTCTCGGCGACGACCATCGTCCCGTCGTCGAGGTAGCCGACCGCCTGGCCCGGCTGCTCGCCCGGCTTGAGGAGGCGGACGGTCAACGCCTCGCCGGGGATCACGCTCGGCTTCATCGCGTTGGCGACATCGTTGAGGTTGAGCACCTTGACGCCCTGGATCTGCGCCACGCGGCTGAGGCCGAGGTCGGTGGTGACCAGGATCGCCGGCAGGGCCTTGGTGAACTCGACGAGCATCTGGTCGACCGCCTTGCCGGGCACGGGCGTCTCGTCGATCGTGACATCGAGGCTGCCCGAGCGCTGCAGCTTGCCGATGATGTCCAGCCCGCGCCGGCCTCGCGCGCGTTTGAGCTTGTCGTGCGAGTCGGCCATGCGCTGCAGCTCGCCGACGACGAACTGCGGGATGACCAGCGGCGTCTGCACCATGCCCGTCGCGGCGACATCGACGATGCGAGCGTCGATCAGCGCCGAGCTGTCGAGCACCATCGGGCGGGGCCCGCGGATCTGCTTGGCGAACTCGACATACGGGATCACCAGGCGGAAGTCGTCCTGGGTCATCAGCACCGTCACGACGCCGAAGTAGGCCAGCGCGATGCCGACAATCACTTTCACGGTGCCGACGAACGCGTCGTGCAGTTCGTACAGATCGGCGAGCAGGTCGATCACGCGCCCGATCGCCAGCGTCGCGAGCATGGCGAGGATGATGCCGAAGAAGAGGGCCGAGAGCGTCGAGATCCGCTTGCGCTTGGGGAGCAGGATGTCGAACAGGACGACCAGCGCCCCCAGCGCCAGGCCCACGCCGAGCTTGAGGTGCCAGTCGCTGGCGAGGTAGGTGTAGCTGACGGTCCCCGCCGGCCCGGGGCGGGGCGAGCGGTCCGGCCCGATGATCGAGAGCAGCAGCACCGAGAAAAAGAGCGCCGCAAAGGCGGCACGCATGATGTTCACCAGCGTCATCCGCTGGCGGGTGTCGTTCTCGCGTGGGTGCAGGTCGAGGGTTGGCTGCTGCTGGTTCATGGGGTCTGGAGAGTGTAAGGAAGATCGGGCCGGTGCGATGGCGAGCGGGGCCCGGGGCCCGGGGAGCCTGTCCGGACGCGGGCCGCGTGGGGTTGCATCGGCCTAGCATCGCTCTGGCCCGGTCCCCCGGGTCGGCGGCCGGGGCCGGTGCACGGGTGGCCCGTGAACCTGGTCAGGGCTTGACCGCAGCAGCCATAAGCGGCCGTCGTCCGGTGCCGCCGGATTCCTGGCCGCCGACCCGAGGGGACCGGGCTGTTTTTCTGCGCCGAACGCCCCCGGCGACCTCGCTCAGCCCAGCCAGAACAGCGGCACAAGCACCGCCCACAGCACCAGGCCGCAGGCCGCCGGAACGCGAACAGGTTCGCCAAAGGACCCGGTTCTTGCCTCAGGCCGGAATGGCCCCGGCGGGGTCTCCTTCAATTGGGCTGTTAAACTCTGGAAACAGATATCAGACCGGATCACGGCGCACGAAGGGAAAACACCAGGGGAAGTCAGTCTGCCTCTTCTCTCCCGTTCTTCTCGCAGGCGGACGCATCAAGCTGGAGAATTCTCGTGACTCGAGCAGGTGACGAACTCGCGGCAGGAGAACGGGACGATCCCACATCGCCGCAATACTCGGCTTGGCGGTCGCTCGTTGGCCACTTCGTGGTGAGTTGGTCGCCTGGCGGGGACATGGCGTTGTTCGAGGTCGTCGATGCGATCATCAACCAGGAAAAGGTACTCCTGAAAGTCCAACGCTGGCCGGACTGGGGCGGGATGTGGGTCGGGGGAGAGAGAGATGGCATGTACTCGATGAGCCGCAGGCCCGAGGGCGGGTTTGAGGTCGCCGGGGATCAGTTCGTGCTGGTCGGCTCGTCCAGCATGCCCGCGGCCACTGTGATCGAGAAAGTCGCACCCAAGTCCGATGCCCGTGCAGTCCGCGAGTTGACGGCGTTGCTCAACAAGCCGCGTGGCGAAGTGCTGAACGAACCGTGAGC
>REET01000180.1 GCA_007694925.1 Phycisphaerales bacterium
GCGGTACACGGCCACGAATCGCTCTTGAGCAAATGGCCCATGGAACGCAAATGTTTCGCGACTCGACACCGGATCATCGCCCGCTCAGCACCCCTCCCCGAACGCCGTGAGGAACGCGAAGAAGTCGTCGGCGTCGATGACGCCGTCGGCGTTGAAGTCGGCGGCGGGGTCTGCCGCGGCGAAGAGGGCCAGGAACTCGAAGAAGTCGTCCGCGTCGACCACCCCGTCGGTGTTCATGTCGGCGGGACAGAAGAGTGTGGCGTCGATCTCGACCCAGGCGCCAGCGCCGTCGGGACGGGTCGCGGAGATGAGGAGCTTGCCCGTGTCGCCGGGCGTACCGCTGATTGTGAGCGTGTAGGTTGCGGGCGTCGCCTGTCCGGGGGCGATCGGGCCGGTGGCAGCCGGTTCGGCGGTCAGGTCGAAGTCCGCCGACTCGGCGCGGAGGGTCAGCTCGCGCGGGTCGGTGTCGCTGCTGGTGATCGTCAGGGCGACTTCGGCGGGGAAGCCGTCGCGGGCGCGGACGGCCGGACCCGCCTCGACCTGGAGCAGTGATTCTGACAGGGCGCTCAGCCTCGGATCGGCGGCAAGCCCCGGGCCCCAGACTCCGGCCCACGCGGCCTGATCGCCGCGAAGGTGAAGCTCGAAGAACTCGGTGAGCAGGGCGCGGGAGAGTGCGAGCTGGTCGGCGCGGCTCATCGGCCCGCTGTCGCAGCCGAAGACGGAGGAGTCCTGGAAGCCGCAGTGCCACCCGCCCTGAATATCGATGAGTTGCCTCGGACCGAGGCCGTTGTCGTACATCGGTCGGCCGTGACTCGCGGTCGGGGTGATCGAGTCGTTTGTGCCGACGATCAGGCGGACGGGGATGGCGACCCCGGCCGCAGCGGCGACCGCAGAGGGATTGGTATTGGCCGGGGCAAGGGTGGCGAGGGCGGCGATCCGCGGGTCTTGGGCGGCCGCGAGCATGCTGGCGCCCCCGCCCATCGAGTGGCCGGAGATCCCGAAACCACCGGTGTCGACGACGCCTTCGAGCCACGAGCCGGGGGTGGCGTGCTCGGTTTCGAGGAAGGTCAGGCAGAGGCTGAGCTCTTCGGCGTAGTTGGCGTGGTTTGGGAAGAGGCTCTGGGACGACTCGGTCGCCATGGTCAGGTAGCCCCACGAGGCGAGGTGCTGGAGGATCGAGGTGTACCGGGTCGGCGGCTGGAGGAACCCGTGCCCGAACGACACGGCCGGGTAAGGCCCCCCGCTGCTGTCGAGCGGCGCGTTCTGGCCCGGGGCCTCCGCGGGGTAAAAGAGCAACGCGTTGAAGCTGCCCCCGCCGGGCCGCTGGACCGAGACCTGCCGCCAGCCGGCCTCGTACGGGCCGGGCTGGGCGTAGTCGGGGGCGGCGATCGCGGGCATGGCCGGCAGACAGAAAACCATGGCCACTGCGAGGCTCAGTCGGCGCTTCAGTTGGATCAGCATCCCCACCTCCTTGGATCGGCCGCGGGATCACGCGCGACACTTCACGGATTCTTCGGAAAGCGGTCAGCCCGGATGCGGCCGAACGGGTTGCAGCACTCCGCAACGAGATGCTGTCGACGCAGCTGAGCATCGCGATGAGACAGCTTATCGTGCGTTCGAACCCGCTTCTCGGTCCATTCACTGGGCAAGGGATCGAGCAAGAATCTGGTCTGTGTTTGGATGCGGGGGAGCTGCTGCATATCGAGGCGGACTGCGCGGACCACGATGTGGAGGTCGAGCGGGAGCGGGATCGCGAAGTGCCTGTACGCCGCGAGCGCCTCACTGAAGGCGTGCTCCGGCGAGTCAGACGCGTGGAGCACGCGCATCGCACCGGGCGGGTTCCACCTCGATCCGTTCACGATGGAGCCTGCACCGCTGAGCAGATCCGGCAGCTCGGAGCACTTCGGTTTACGGCCCGAAAGACCGTGTTCTGAACTCGAAGCCCGACGCCGTGTTCGAGCAAGCGCAGCGCCGCGACCGCGATGCGTTCGTATTTCAGGAAGTTCGTTGAGAGACGCTTTGGCCAATCCTTGGTTTTCTATGACCAGCAAATGAATCGACCCCGAACTTGCGGAGCGAGTCTAACCCATCAACCGCATGGTCTCCGCCAACTTTTCAACCTGCAACCCCTCGATGCTGCCGCGCCTGGCGCGTGAGCACTTGCATATCGAGGGACCATGGCTGAAGCCTTAGAACTTGCTCGAAGAAGCCGAGACTCCGTTGCCCTCGGCGACCAGTCGCGGTCTGTTGACAGCCCAAAACGTCGCCACAAAATGAACAACCCCTGCTTTCGCAGGGGTCTTCAAGCGAGGCGGACGGGACTCGAACCCGCAACCACCGGATCGACAGTCCGGTACTCTAACCAATTGAGCTACCGCCCCGGGTTGTCTTGGCCCGGCCTTGGCCGGACGCTCGGAAAGATATGCCGCACGCTCGGGATGTCAAGCCCTTTGGCGGCCTGAAAACCGGTGGAATCGGCCGATTTGCGGCCTTGTTCAGCGGCTCTGGAGCGTGATGCGGTTGGTGTCCTGGACGCCGAAGGCGTTGCCGTCGGGGCCGATCTTGCTGCCCTGGACCCATGCGAAGGCGCAGGCGGTCAGGAGGGCGACGCAGGCTGCGAAGAGGAGGCCGGTGTAGACATCGACCCCGGACTGTCTCCGGGCGCGGCCGCCCGGCATCTGCATGCCGAATTGCTGGTTCATCGCGGCCTCCGTTAGTTGCCGAGGGTGCTGGTGACGCGGTCGCCGCGGCGGACGGTCTGGCCGGAGGCCAGGGTCGCCACTCTCGCGACGGAGGTGTTGACATCGACATCAACGACATCCAGGTTGGCGATCCACTGGTTGTCGCGGATGACATAGAGGCGGGTTGCGGGACGGATCCGCTCCTCACGCCCGATGTTCAGGCTGACGAGGGTGTCCTGGCTGCCCGGGTCGACGCGGACATCCTGGACGCTGGCGGCGAAGCGGCCGGCCTCGCCCCGACGCTCGCCCTGGGTCTCGGCGAGCTCACGCTGCAGGAGCGCGAGCTGCTCGGACTGGAGGCGGTTGGTCTCGCGGAGGGAGGCGACCTGGCTCTCCAGCTCGTTGCGACGGTCGGTCAGTTCGATGACCTCGCGGCGGGCTCTGCGCTCAGAGTCGAGCAGCGTCTGGTTGTCGCCGCTGACTGAGGAGATCAGGTCGGACTGCGTCTTGACGGTGCCCGCGGCGATCTGGGCTTCGGAGCGTGCGGCGGCCAGGTCGCGTTCTGCGCGAGACTGGGCGGCGCGGGCCTCGGCGGCCTGTCGCTCGAGCTCGACCACCTGCGAACGCAGCGCGTCGAAGCGCTGCTGCAGCAGGGCGTAGGCGGTGTCGGCGTTGGCCGAGCGGGCCTCGACCTCCGACGACTGCTTTGCTCTGCTCGCCTCGGAGGCCTGCAGTGCCGCCTGCAGCTCGCGGTTTTGAGCGGTTACTGCGTCGGCGTTGATCGTGTACGCGATCGTCAGCGTCGCCAGCACAACAGCAAGAATCGCGGCGAACGCCACCAGAACTTTGGTCAACCCATGCACGATCGGCTCCTCGATCAGTCAGGGCTCGCACGCGTCGTGCGCACGGCCCAGGTCACCCATGCCGGCGGCGGTCATTGTCACCCTGCCCTCTTGCCAGGGATCGATTCCCGCCTGCCTGTTACTCCAATTGGTCGACTCGCGACCGAAAACTGCGTCACGCACGCCCCGGGTTGGGGCCCGCGAGCGGGTTTGATAGCCGAACTGGCCGTCCGGTGTCAAACCGCCCCGTACGACAACCCTCCGGCACCATCACCCTACGCCCCTTTCGGGCCCGCGGATCCGCCACGGACCAGAGTCTCCCCAGTGTATCAATCTCTGAAGGACGAGCCCAGCGAATTCAGGATCCCGCCGGCTGCCGAAACCCGAACAAGGCCGTTTTCGTCCTCCAGCAGCCGCTCAAGGGCCACCAGATCCTCCTCTAAACCCGCTTCTCCGAGCACCATCGCGGCCAGAGCGCGGACCTGCGCGTCGTCGTGTCGCATGAGTTCGCGTCCGACCCCCACCGCTTCGGTGCGCCCCAGCTTCGCAAGCGCCAGGGCTGCCGAGAGCCTGATCTCGGGGGGCATGGGGCGGTTCGATTCATCGCGGTAGGCGATGAGGTTGCGGATGTCGTTCTCGGACGCTCGGGCCCGCAGCTCGCCGAGGATCTGCACGGCGAGGGCGGTCGCTTCCAATTCTTCGGGCCGGCTGACGAACAGGGAGGCCTGGATGGTGTGCAACTGGCTGCTGTCGCCGAGTTTGGTGAGCGCTTCGGCGATCTGGAGCTGCATCAGCCTCGCCTCGATGTCGCGGGCCCGCTGGGGCGCTCTCGCGGCGGCGGCCTGGCGGAGCATCGGCGCCGCCGAGCGGTCTCCGAGCTCACCGAGCAGGAACGCCGCGTGGGCGCGGACTTTGGGGTCTTCTGAGCCGAAGAGCATCGCCGCGAGCGGCTCGGGCGTCTGGTCGCGATCGCAGCGGTGCAGGGCGTAGACCGCCGAGGCCCGGACGAAGGGGGAGCGATCTTCCAAGAGGTCCTGGGCGAAATCGGCCATGTCGCACATCCGCAACTTTCCCATCGCCATCAGCGCGACGGAGCGGACGCCGAGGTTCGGGTCGTCGAGCGCCAGCGGCATCACGGGGCGGAGGCGGCTGGGGGCGGCGGCGAGGGCCTCGATCGCGTTGGCCCGGACCGCGGCCCAATCCGAGCCGGTGGCTTCTTTGGTGAGCAGTTCGATGGCGTTTTCGCGGAGCTGGGACTTGCGGATGGTCAGCCGCTCGCCGGTCTGCGGGTCCGCTGAGGCCTGACCGGGGCGGCCCTGATCGCCGCCAAGGGCGCCGCTGGAGTCGGCCCCGCCGGCGCAGCCGCAGAGGGAGAGAGCGACCATCACCGCGGCCAATGCTGTTGCACGCTTCATACTCACGCTGTTCTTTCCTCGCCCGTTGAGGGTTCGCGCGTCCCGTCGGGAGGAGTATCGGCCGGGGGCGGGGCGGGGCGTTGACCATTGGGACGCCGGCCGAGGCCGAGCACCATGACCAGGACGCCGCCGATGAGGGCCGCGATGCCAGGCAGTTCGCCCACGGTCATCTGGGCGGATCGGGGCGCGGCGGCGACGACATCGGCGACGAGGAGGCCCGGGGCCCGGGTGTCCAGCCGGTCGGCGATGCGTCCGCCCGCGTCGATGGCGGCGCTGATGCCGGTGTTGGCGGCCCTGACGACCGGTATGCCGAGTTCGGCCGCTCTCCAGCGGGCCGCGAGGAGGTGGGCCTCGCGTCCGCGGTCGGACCGGCCGAACCAGCCGTCGTTGGTCATGTTCACCAGCACGACCGGGCCCGGGGCCTCGCGGACGAGCCTGCGGCAGACCTTCGCGACGGTGATCTCGAAGCAGATCGGGGTCGCGAGTGAGACGCCCGTCGTGCTGGGCTGGAGCACCTTTGGGGCGTCGCCCCGGGAAAGATCGAAGGACATGCCGCGTGCGCCCAGGGCGAGGAGGCGTTGCTGGAGGGCGGGCCACTTTTCGATGTAGGGCATCGCCTCGCCGAAGGGGGTGAGGTGGAGCTTGTCGTAGCGCTGGTCGGTCAGCCGGCCGCCCTCGACAAGGAAGGCGCTGTTGAAGGAGCGGTCGAAGCGGTCTCGGAGCTCGCCATCGATGTCTTCGAACACAAAGTTTTCGTACGCGATCGCGCCGACGACGATGGAGACGCCGGTTTCCTCAGACAGGTCGAGCACGCGCTGACGAACCGTTTCGACGAAGAAGCGGAACTCTTCGTGCAGGCGGTCGTTGCGGGCGATCGAACGGGCGGTCGCCTGGTCGAGGAAGTACCCCGGGAACATCGTCTCGGGCCAGACGACGATCTGAGCGCCTTGTGAGGCCGCCTCGCGTGTTTTCTCTTCGAGCAGGACGAGCGTCTGGACTCGGCTGTCGTGCGACCAGGCGCTTCGATTGTCCTGGGGGATGTTGGTCTGTACGAGCGCGATGCGGACTTGCTGCGATTCCTCGTGCGGTCCGAGGCGGGCGAGCCCACCCATCGCCAGCGCGAGCGCGAGCAGCAGCAGGCAGGCCGCGGCCTGCAGCCGGCAGAGCTTGTTGAAGGGGGAGCGCGCGAGCTCGATGATCGCGAGCGTCGGGGCGAGGACCGCGAGGCCGACGCCGTAGGCTCCGAGCACCGAAGCGCCGAGCGCCGGGGCGAGATTGATGAGGGGGTGAGCGACGAAGTACCAGGCGTAGCCGTCGAAGAGGAGCTCGCCCCGGAGGTACTCGATGCCGACCCAGAGGACAGCCGCGGCGCCCGCGACGGGGACGCCCGGCCGGCGCCGTCGCAGCCTGGCCATCAACACGACAAAGAGTGTCGGGAAGAGCGAGAGGTAGGCCACGAGCGGCAGAAAGCCGACAGGCGAGACCTCCCACACCCACAGCATCTGCCAATCCCAGAAGACGCTCGCGCCGACCCAGACGCCCAGCGCCATCGAGAACAGACGCCCCGGGCGCCGGCGGCTGATGAACAGCAGGGGCACGACCGCGAACGGCGCGAGGAACCAGAGATTGAACGGAGCGAAGGCCGCGGCGAGGAGCGCGGCGTGGAGGAGGCCGGCCCAGCCGCCGTCGGCGAACGCGAGCAGACGGGGATCGAGAATGCGCTCGAGCCTCGCGCGAACGGCGCCGCTCTCGGCAAGCTCGCGAGCCTGAGCCATGGGATCAGAACCCTGCGTAGTCGATGAGCCTCGCGAGCTCGTTGCGGAGCTGGGCCCTGGCGACGACGCGGTCGACGAGACCCTTGGCCAGCAGGAACTCTGAACGCTGGAAGCCCGGCGGGAGCTCCTGACGGATGGTCTGCTGGATGACGCGGGGGCCGGCGAAGCCGATCAGTGCCGCGGGCTCGGCGAGGATGACATCGCCGAGCATGGCGAACGAGGCGGTGACGCCGCCGGTGGTCGGGTCGGTCAGCACGCTGATGAAGAGTCCGCCGTGGTCGTCGTAGCGGGCCAGGGCCGCGGAGGTCTTTGCCATCTGCATCAGGCTGAGGCCGGACTCCTGCATTCTGGCGCCGCCGGAGCAGCTGACGATCACCAGCGGCAGGCGCCGGTCGGTCGCGTGCTCGATTGTGCGTGTGATGGTCTCGCCGACGACCGAGCCCATGGACCCCATCATGAATGTCAGGTCGAGGCAGCAGACGACCGACTGGCGGCCCTTGATAAAGAGCTCGCCGGCGAGCACGGCGTCGCGCTGCCCGGTCTTGAGCTGCTCGGCGCGGAGGCGGTCGGGGTAGGGCTTTAAGTCGCGGAACTTGAGGGGGTCGGTCGGCTCGATGGTGTCGAACATCCGCGTGAACGAGCCGGGGTCGGCGAGCTGGCGGACGCGTTCTTCGGCGGAGATGCGGTAGTGGTGCCCGCACTCGGGGCAGACATGGAGATTGGCCTCCATCTGGCGCCGGTAGATCATCTGGGCGCACTCGGGGCATCGCAGCCAGAGCCCCTCGGGGATCTCCGCCCGCCTTGCGGGGCGAACATCGGTCCAGCTCCGCGATTGTGTTCTGGTCATCGGCTGTCTCCGGCGGACCCGCGGGGCCTCGCCTTGCATGTCCCGTTCAGGCCACGCCGCCCACGGCCTTGCTGGGCGACTCGTTGCCCGAGGCTCTTGCGCGGAGCGTTTCGAGCTTCGCTGCGTCCAGGTCGATCAGGTCGACCGCCGGCCTGGCGCGGATCATCTCCCAAAGGTCTCCGATCGGCCGATCCTCGATCGCCGCTCGCACAATACCGAACGCGATCGGGCGCAGCACCAGCGCGAACCGCTCGGTGTCGGGCTTGAGGCGGTCGATTTTGCGAACAAGGGCCTTGAGGATGCGGCTCTCGGCGTCGAGCAGGGCCTCGCCCTCGGGGGCGACCACGCCCTCGGGCTGCTCGCGCCACTGACGCGAGGCGGACGGGAACTTCTCCTCGAACTCCGACTCACGCATGCCCTCCCACAGGCCCAGACGCATCTCGGCCAGTGTGTCGCAGACGCGGATCTTGCCGCCGCAGGTCGCGCTGAACATCTCGGCCGTCTGGCGGCTGGCCTCGTCGGGGCCGCAGAACAGGACGCTGGTCGTGCCCGAGGTCGAGGCGGCGGCTTCTTTGCAGGTCCCCACGCCCTCCTCGCTCAGCGGCAGGTCCGTCGCGCCGCCGATCCGGCTGTCAGCGTCCCAGACGGTCGAGCCGACCCGGACGAGCATCAATCCGACTTGTTTCACCTTCGCCATATGCGATTGTTCCGCCTCCGCGGGCACCGTCCCCGGACCCCCGCCCGGCCTGAGCCGACCGCGTGGGCCCGCGATGAAGGGAGAAGTCTACCGGCCAGGATCCGCCGGACAAACGACCGGGCATCCCGATTTGTTCGCATGTTGAAAGGATATCAGCCCGGCTGCTCGCTCATCGGGGGCCCAGCGCTCGTTGTGGCCTGCCCCAGCAATCAGAAACCATGGCCCATCGAGCACCCGACCGCCTGTCGTTTGGGCCCCGAGAGCGTTTCAGCCCCCCCGAAGCTCCGCGATCACCCCCGCCCGCTGGTCTCTGGGTTTGCCGAAGACCGCCGAAGCCGCGACCAGCAGGTCGCACCCAGCCCGCCTGATGAGGGGGGCGTTGGCGGGCGTGACGCCCCCGTCCATCTCCAGCCGCTGGTCGGGGCGGAGCATGGAAGCGATGGTCTCGGTCTTGGCGAGGCTCTCGGGGATGAAGGACTGCCCGCTAAAACCGGGGTTGACGGACATGACCAGCGCCATGTCGGCGTGCTCGACCACCGGGAGCACCCGCTGGAGTGGCGTCGGCGGGTTGATGGCGATGCCGGCGGTCATGCCCAGCTCGCGGATGTCGGCGATGAACTCGATCGCCCGTCCGACCTCGTCGCCCCCGCCCGGGTCGCGGGCCATCGCCTCGATGTGGAAGGAGATGTGGTCCGCCCCGGCGTCGCAGAAGGGCTGGAAGTACTGCTCGGGGTAGCTGACCATCAGGTGGACATCGAGCAAGGCATCGGGCAGCTCGCGCCGGATCCAGCGGCACATGTCCGGGCCCATCGTGAGGTTCGGGACGAAGTGCCCGTCCATGACATCGAGGTGCAGGGCGTCGGCCCCGGCCTCGATGGCGTGGCGGCATTCCTCGCCCATGCGGCAGAAGTCCGCCGAAAGGATGGAGGGCGCCACCATCGGCAGGCGTCCGGGGGATGTGATGCTTCGTGGCATGGGAGGGCCAATGTAGCCTCGCCGACATGCGCCGGCCCCCCGCTACCATCCGCACCCGGCGGTGGGGCCCGAAGCGGGCGCATCCCGAGCCCCGGCGGACGCCTCGGAGCGCAGTTTTCAGCGAACAACGACCACACGACGGAGCGTGCCATGTCTTCAACCCACTCGATCGAACACATCCGGGCCCGCCTCGCCTCGGCCGGGCAGGAGCACCTGCTCGCCTTCGAGAGCGAACTTTCAGCACAGCAGCGGGCCTCGCTGCTCGCCCAGATCGACGCGATCGACCTGGAGCACCTGCCCGAACTGATCGAGAAGTATGTCGCCGGCAAGCCCGACTTCGCCCCCCCGGGCAAGATCGAGCCGGCCCCCTACTACCCCGCACCGAAGCCCGACGGGAGCCAGAGCGGGCGCAGGTGGGACCCGCAGCGGTTCCGATCGGCGGGCGAGGAACTGATCGCCGCGGGTCGGGTCGCGTGCTTTGTCGTCGCGGGCGGGCAGGGCTCGCGCCTGGGCTACGACGGGCCGAAGGGGTGCTTCCCGGGCGGCGCCGTCAGCGGCAAGCCGTTGTTTCAGATCTTCGCCGAGGGGATCCGCGCCAACCAGCGTCGCTATGGGAGCACCATCCCCTGGTACATCATGACCAGCCCGCTGAACCACCAGCCGACGGTCGAGTTCTTCCAGCAGAACGATTTCTTCGGGCTCGAGCCGGACAATGTCTCGTTCTTCCCGCAGGGGGTGATGCCCTCCTTCGACCTCAAGACCGGCAAGATCCTGCTCGCCGAGAAGCACGAGGTCGCGACCAACCCCGACGGGCACGGCGGCTCGCTGAAGGCCCTGTTTGTCTCGGGCGCCCTCGACGACATGCGGACGCGCGGCGTCGAGCACATCAGCTACTTCCAAGTCGACAACCCGTTGGTGAAGGTCGTCGACCCGGTCTTCGTCGGCCTGCACGCGACGGCGTCGGATTCGTCGGGCGAGATGTCCAGCAAGATGCTGCCCAAGCGCGACCCGGAGGAGAAGGTCGGCGTCTTTGTCATGGCCGACGGGCGTTTGCAGATGATCGAGTACTCGGATCTGCCGCCGGAATTGGCGAAGGAGCGGGACTCGGGCGGGGCGCTGCGGTTCAACGCGGGCAACCCTGCGATCCACATGCTCGGCGTCTCGTTCGTCGAGAAGCTGAATGAGGACCCGCGCTTTGCGCTGCCCTTCCACCGGGCGGAGAAGAAGGTGCCGCATGTTGATGTGCAGAGCGGCGAGCGGGTTGATCCGTCGTCGCCCAACGGGGTGAAACTCGAGCGGTTCGTGTTCGACGCGCTCCAGCTTGCGGAGCGGTCGATCGTGCTGGAGACCGACCGCGTCGAGGAGTTTGCGCCGATCAAGAACGCCGAGGGGGTCGACAGCCCCGAGTCGAGCGCACGGATCCAGACCGAGCGGGCGGCGAGGTGGCTGCAGCGCGTCGGCGTGAGCGTGCCGATGAAGGGCGAAGAGCCGGACTGCACGATCGAGATCGGGCCGCTGACGGCGCTGGAGCCCTCGGATCTCGATCCGTCGCGGGTCGATGGGCCGATCGGGGCCGGGTCGAAGATTGTGCTGTGATGGCGGGTTGCATTTCCATCACGGAGAGGGAGTATGGACCCTTTCCACGGGTTGCGCTGCGCCCGACGCTTTGCGTCGTGCTGCGCTCCACCCGTGGCTACAGCCTTGCGCCCCTTTGGGGCTTAGAAGAGTGCTGCGCTCCTTTGGCACTGGGTGGGTGGCGGCGATGAGTGACCGCTTTTCCTCGTTGCCCTCTTCTTTGGAGCGTGTCGCGACGCAGACCGAGCTCGCGGGTGTTCCGGCGCTGTTGGCCATCCCCGAAGGCGAGCGGCCGTCGCCGCTGGTGCTCTGGATGCACGGGCGCACGGCCCACAAGGAACTCGACCCGGGGCGCTATCTCCGCTGGATCCGCTCGGGAATCGCGGCGTGCGCGCTCGATTTGCCCGGGCACGGCAAACGCCTCGACGAAGACCTGCAGAAGCCCGATCGCACGCTCGATGTGCTCTCGCAGATGTTCGATGAGATCGACGGCGTGCTCGATGCGCTGCGTTCCCACGAGCTCGCCCCCTCGATCGACTTCGACCGCCTCGGCATCGGCGGGATGTCGGCCGGGGGGATGGCGGCGCTGCGGCGGCTGTGCGACGAGCACCCTTTCCGGTGTGCCGCGGTCGAGGCGACGACCGGGTGGCTCGGCGAGCTCTACCACCCCAAGCTGCCCGACAACCCGGGGCGACCATGGCCGGTCGACCACGATCCCGAGCGGATCTCGCCTTTGGATCCTTACGAGCACCTCGAAGGGTGGCGACCGATCCCGCTCCTGGCGCTGCACAGCGAGGCGGACGAGATGGTTTCGCTGGCGGGGCAGCGGGTTTTCATCGAACGCTTGCGTGAGCGTTACACCGAGCTCGGCGCCGATCCGGAGCGCGTGACCCTGAAGACATGGGACCGAACCGGCGCGCCGTCGGAACACATCGGCTTCGGCAAGATGTCCAACGAGGCGAAGAACCTGCAGACGGACTTCTTCACCGAGCATCTGTTCCGCGATGGGCTCGGCGACCTGCCCAACGATTGATCGAAGTCGCCGGGCGCTATCCCGGCTGACGAGGGAACGCCCTTGCCCGGATTTCTCCGCAAGCTGAACCCTTTCAAGGGCCTCCCGAACCCGCGCGAGATCTTCTCGTGGGGGATGTACGACCTGGCGAACCAGTCGTTTACGCTGCTGATCATCACGCTGTTGTTCAGTCTGTATGTGCAGCAGGTGGTGACGCCGCAGCCGGAGTTCTCGCCCGAGCAGATCGCGATGCTCGAACAGGTGCGGACCGGGGAGCGGGAGGCGGACGGGGACAGCGAGGCGATGCTGGCGGAGCTCGACCGCGCCCGATCGCGGGGGGACTGGAACTGGTCGCTGCTGCACGGGGGGAGCCTGCTGATCGTGGTGATCGTCAGCCCGCTCTTGGGGGCGCTGGCGGACTCGCGGGGCTGGCGGAAGCAGGTGCTGATCACGACGGGGGTGATCTGTGTGGCGATGACGGCGGGGCTGTGGTTTGTCGGGCCGGGGATGCTGCTGCTCGCTGCGCTGTTGTACATCCCGGCCAACATCGCGTACCAGCTCGGAGAAAACTTTCTGGCGAGTTTTTTGCCGGCGATCTCGTCGAGCCGCACGATCGGGAGGGTGAGCGCGATCGGGTGGTCGATGGGGTACCTCGGGGCGCTGCTGTTGCTGATTCTGCTCGGGCTGGCGATGATGACCTTCGGGCTGGAGAAGACCGAGGACTGGAGGCCGCTGTTTGTCTTTGCGGCGTTCTGGTTCCTGGTGTTCATGATCCCGGTGATCCTGTTCCTGCGGGACGACGACGCGGACCGTGTCAAGGACAACGGGGGGCTGTACGCCGAGTCGGTCGGGCGTTTCGCCCAGACGGTCCGCAACGCGGCGCAGTACCGCCAACTCGTGATCTTCCTGACGGCGTTCTTTGTCTACGCCCTCGGGATGCAGACGGTGATCGGCTTCGCCTCGATCATCGCCAAGAGCTTCGGGATCGAGGGGATGGCGCTGGTGGGGTTTGTGCTGCAGATCACGGTGACGGCGGGTCTGGCGGCGTTTATCACCAGCAAGTTCCAGGACCGGATCGGCTGCCGCGCGACTCTGTTTATCTATCTCTCGGTCTGGATCGCCAGTTGTTCGGGGCTGATCTGGCTGACGGTTTCGGCGATCGCGCCGCAGTGGGCGTTCTGGGTGATCGGCAACGGGCTGGGCTTTGCTTTGGGCGGGACTGGGACGGCCAGCCGCTCGATGGTCGGGCGGTTCGCCCCGCTGCACCGCACGGCGGAGTTTTTCGGACTGTGGGGGACGGCCTACCGCTTGGCGGGGGCGATGGGCGTGCTTTCGTTCGGCTTTGTGCGCTCGCGGATTGGGGACGGGGCGTCGATCGTGCTGTTGACCTCGTTCTTTGTCGTCGGGTTGATCCTGCTCCTTCGGGTGAACGAGACGGCCGGGTATCGGGTCGCCCAGCGGGAGCAGCGGGACCACATCCGAAAGACAGGGTCGGTCGGGCTGTGATTCCGGTGTCTCAGCGAGTGCGGGTGGAGGGGGCGCTGGGTGTGGGGCGCTGGGCGCAGGGAAGGCTTCGGCCTGCGGCCGAGAGATGGTTCAGGTTTGGGATCCGAGGTGTTGCGAAGCAAAGTCCAGCCGCGGCCGAAGGCCGCCGCCTCCCCCAGCGCCCCACACCCCACGCCCTGCGCCCCGGCCGCAACTACCATCGTCCATGATCAGCCAGCAAGGAACGCACGAGGGTGTCGGCAAGGGGCCGGCGCCGAGGATCTCCGAGGCCCCGGACATGGAGGGCCGGTTCGGCGAGTACGGGGGCGTGTTCGTCCCCGAGACGCTGATCGCCCCCCTGCGTGAGCTCGACGAGTTCTACGAGAAACTGCGCCACGATGACGCCTTTGTCGACCAGCTCCGCGAGTTGTGGGCCTCGTTCGCGGGGCGCCCCACGCCCCTGCAGCTCGCGTCACGCCTGACCAGGACGGTCCAGAAGTCCGCCGGCGGCAAGCGGGGCGCGTCGATCTGGCTGAAGCGCGAGGACCTCTGCCACACAGGGGCCCACAAGATCAACAACGCGCTGGGCCAGTGCCTCATGGCCAAGAAGATGGGCAAGAAGCGGGTGATCGCCGAGACCGGCGCCGGCCAGCACGGCGTTGCGACCGCGACCGCGTGCGCCCAGCTCGGGCTCGACTGCGTGGTTTACATGGGCGCCGAGGACTGCCGTCGCCAGGCCCTGAATGTCACGCGGATGCGGATGATGGGGGCGACGGTCGTGCCCGTCGAGGGTGGAACGCGGACGCTCAAGGACGCGACCAACGAGGCGATGCGGGACTGGATGGGCTCGTCGGAGACGACACACTATGTGCTCGGCTCGGTCGTGGGCCCCCACCCCTTCCCGATGATCGTCCGTGACTTTCAGTCGATCATCGGGATCGAGACCAAGGGGCAGGCGCTGCGTCTGATGGGGAAGATTCCCGACGCGATCGTCGCGTGCGTCGGGGGCGGATCGAACGCCGCGGGGATCTTCTACCCGTTTGTTGATGAGAAGGTGAAGCTCTACGGCGTGGAGGCGGGCGGGCGATCGAGCGAGCCGGGCGAGCACGCGGCGCCCCTCTGCCTGGGTTCGCCGGGCGTGCTCCACGGTTCGCTGAGCTATGTGCTGCAGTCGGCGGACGGGCAGACCGGCGCTGTGCACTCGTGCTCGGCGGGGCTGGACTACCCCGGCGTCGGGCCCGAGCACGCCTACTGGAAGGACGCGGGGCGGGTGAAGTACTCGGCCGCGACGGATCGTGAGGCGATGGAGGCGATGCTGGAGCTGGCTCGGTCGGAGGGGATCCTGTGCGCGCTGGAGACGGCGCACGCCGTGCACGCGGCGATGGGGATCGCCGCCGAGATGGACCGCGAGGAGCACCTTGTGATCTGTCTGTCGGGACGGGGCGACAAGGATGTCGACGAAGCTTCTCGCCTGATGCGTGAGGCGGGGCTGCTGAAGGATTGAGGGAAAGCGTTCGCCGCTGGCACGCGGTCAGGCCCGGCGGAAGCGGCTGGCGGCGGAGCGCGAGACCCAGCGGAGCAGGTCGCCGATGGCGCGGAGGCGGAGGCGGACGCGGAGGCGGCGGAGTGCCGCGTCTTCGCGGTCGATCGAGAGCCCCTGGCGGATCCAGTAACGGGCGCGCATCCACTGGCCCTGGCGGAGCGAGCCGAGGGCCAGGTTGTGGATCGCCGGGACGAAGCGCGGGTTGATCGCCAGCGCCCGGCGGACCTCTTCGAGGCCCGCGACGGTCTTGCCCGACTCGAGCAGGGCGACCGATCGCAGGTGGTGGTAGCGGCAGGAGCCGGGCTCGCGGTCGATCAGTCGGGCGAAGATCTGGTCGGCCTCGCGCGTCAGGCCGGCGTCGAGCAGCAGGTTGCCGAGCGTGTCGAGGTCGTCGTTGTTGAACGAGTCGGGCCGTGCGCGGACATCGGCGAGCTCCATCCGCAAGAGGCGGTGGACGAGCGCTCGGTCATCCTCGCGGACGCGGTCGAGCACGAGCTGGGCGACGCGCCGGCGGGCGGCGGGGTAGCCAGGGTTCAGGCGGAGCACGACCTCGTACTGGCGGAGGGCGGTCGGGGCGTCGCCCCGGCGCTCGGCGAGCTCGCCCAAGGCGAAGTGGGCGTCGACGCAGTCGGGCTGGATCTCCAGGACACGCCGAAACTTCTCGCCCGCCTCGTCGAGGCGGCCCATGTCCATGAGCAGGTCGCCGAGGTCGAGCAGGGTGTCGGTGTCGCCGGGGTACTTGCGCAGCTCGCGGAGGTAGAGCTGGCGGGCTCGCTCGGTCCGGCCGGTCGCGGCGTAGGCCTCGGCGAGGCGGGCCTGGACGCGGGGGAGCTCGGGGTCGAGGCGGGCGGCCTCGCGCAGGCACCAGACCGCCTTGTCGTACTGCTTGCGGTCCATGAGCGACTCGGCCATGGCCGCGTAGAGCTCCGGCTCGTCGGGGTCGATGCTCTGGCCGAGGTAGAAGGCGGTCTCGGCGTTGTCGTGCTCGCCGAGCATGGCGAACGCCTCGATGCGGTGGACACAGACCTCGACGGAGGCGGGTTCGAGCCGCTCGGCCCGTTCGAGCCACTGGAGGGCGTCGGTGGGTCGTTCGGCGCGGAGGGCGTTGATGCCGGCGTAGAGAGGAGACTGGGCGTCTTCGGTGTTCAGGCTCGAAGCGCGGGCGAAAGCGTCCAGCGCGTCGGCGTGGCGACCGGCGGCTTCGAGGGTGAGCCCGAGGTTGAACTGCCACTCGGCCTGGTATGGGTTGCGGGCGAGGGCTTCGCGCAGCTCAGACTCGGCCTCGTCCCAACGGCCGGCCTCATAGGCCTCGTGGGCCCGCTCGACATGCTGCTCGGCCTCAAACCAGTCGTTCATGGGCCCGCCATGCGGCGCAGGGCTGTGGCGGTCTCCGTTCCCGCCGGCGCTCGCTGGGTGGATGGTAACTCGGGGCCGAGCGGACTTCAAACGCTTCTGCGCTATGATCGTTCGTGGCGAAGGTCAACCGAACCGGCCGTGGCTCGGCGGCTCGGCGCACTGTTGTGCGCTGGGCACTGATCGCGTTGATTTTCGGGCCTGCCGGTTCGTTCTCGGCCTTGGCCGAAGCTTCTGCCGCACAACCACCGGCAATCGAGAACTCAGAGACCCCGGCTCCCGATCCGTCCGACGCGATCGACCGGCTCTCGCGGGCCGGGCTCGACAGCGAGGCGAGGCTGGCCGAGGCGTCGGCGCTGTTGGATCGGGCGGTCTCCGACCGGGATCTGGCGCGGGCGATCGGCCGGGCGATCGGAGAGTCCGGTCCCGACGACCCTGTCCGGCTGGCGTTCCTCCGGGTTCTGGGGCGTTCGGCGTCGGCGCCGATCGAGATCTGGCCCGGGCTTAAAGAGTCATTTGAAGGCGATCCGTCCAGCGAGGCCGATCGCGTTTCTCTGCTGACCGCCGCCGGGGCGTTTCGCAACATCTCCGCGATTGGTGTGCTGCTCGGCTACGCCTCGCCGGAGCGTTCGGTGGCAGAGCGCGAGACGGCTTTCGCGTCGCTGCGCCGGCTGTCGGGTCGGTCGGATCTGGGGCAGGACTATGGGGCCTGGGAGTCGTGGGCGGAGCGGATGGCGACGCTGGACGAGGCCGCGTTATTGCGCGAGTTGCTGCACTGGAAGGCAGTGAACGCGGACGAGGCGAGGCGCCAGCGGAACGCTGTGACCACAAGGCTCGTTGACACGCACCGCCAGCTCTGGCTGCGCCAGCCGCCGGAGGGCCAGTCGGCGTTTCTGGCGTCGCTGCTGGGGGATCCTCTGGCGGAGATCCGGGATCTGGGGATTTCGCTCGTTCGTCAGCAGCTCGCCTCTGCGAGGACGCTGGAGCCGGTGGTCGGCGAGGCTGCGCTCAACCTTTTAAAGGCTCAGCGGGCGTCGGTCCGGGCCGAGGCCGCATCGCTGGTGAACCAGCTCGCCCCCGAGGGCGGTGGCGGGCCGGTCGCCGAGGCGTTGGCTGCTGAGACAGACCCTTCGGCGGCGAGGGCGCTGCTGGGGGCGGCGGCGAGGTGGCCGAGCGAGGATCTGCTGCCACCGGTCTTGCGCTGGATCCGTCATGGCGGACGCCCCGCATCTGCTGCGGTCGAAACCGCCTGGGCGATGCACCGCGCCGATGTGCTGCCGAGCGGAGAGGCGAGGGCGCAGTTGCTCGAAGCGCTGCGAGGCCGGCCGGAAGAAGAGCTCAACGGGGCGGCCTGCCGCCTGATGGTCGCCATCGGCGACGAATCGGACCACGCCAGAGTCGTGGCGCTGCTGCGGTCGGAGCAGGCGGGGCTGCGGCTGTCGGCGGCGGAGGCGCTCGTTGACCTGCCCGGGGCGATCGAGGCGCTTGTGGATGCAACGACGGAGGACCCCGACCTCTTCGACGCCGCCGCTCGTGCGGTGCGCCGTCATCGTGCGTCGCCGGAGGGATTCACGACGCTGCTGCGGGCGAGGTCACGGAGCGCCGAGGACCGGCGAGCGGCCCTGCTGCGGGTTTCGTCGGGGTTTGGGATGTCCGATCTTGTTGAGGCGTCGGGCTTGGAGGGTGTCGAGCCGCTGCTGGCTGAGGCGATGCTGGCGGGGCTGGTGACGCCTCCGGGGGATGAGGCCGGGACAAACAGCCGTGCCCGCGCGACGGGGTTGGCCCGTCTCGCCCGGGTCCGGATCGAGCTGCAGGACTTTGAGGGCGCGATCACGGCGATCGAAGCGATCCCGGGCGAGAGACGCGAGTCGATGGAGGGCCTGGACGATCTCAAAGCGATCGCGTACCTGTGCCTGGGGCGTCTGGATGAGGCCCGCGAGGCCGGCGGGAGCGCCGCGGCGTGGCTGGACGCGATGGAAATGATCGTCGACCGTCCCTTCGCCCCTTCGGCCCTTGAACTGCTCGCCTCGCTCTTTGGCGAGGATCTGAGCGAGCCGGAGCAGGAGCGTTATGCGGCCCTTCGCGCGAGGATATCCCCCGTGAACGGGGAGGTCCCTGTTGAGATCGAGACCGGCCGGGGGAGCGGGTCTTCGAAGAGCGGTTCGGGCTGAAGCTGTGAATAAACGCTGAACACGGGCGGTTGACGAGGGTTGTCGGTTGCGGGCGGCCTATCCTTTGAGGACGGCCGTTATGCGGCCGGGCCCCGAACGCCGATGACTTCGGCTCGGGACGGGCATCTGAATCATGCCGGGATTGGTCCTCGCGGGCGTCTTCGCGAGACGCCCGGGCGAAGGCCACGCTTGCTTCCACGCACAATCGATGGGGCGCGATGAGCCCTTTTTGAACTACGGGGCGTCGCTCTGCGCGAGCGGCGGCACCCGAGACGGAGTATCTGTTTGACGACATCATTTGAAATGTTCAACCTCGCCGCCCCCATTCAAAAGGCGCTGGCGGACGAGGGCTACACCACCCCCACCCCGATCCAGGAGAGGGCGATCGGCCCGATCATGGAGGGACGGGATGTCTTGGGCTGCGCCCAGACGGGCACCGGCAAGACCGCGGCTTTCGCGGTTCCGATTCTGCACCGGCTGCACACGGCCGGGCGTGACACGAGCCGTCGCGGGCCGGTGCTCGCTCGGACGCTGGTGCTCTCCCCGACGCGCGAGCTTGCGACGCAGATCGGCGCGAGCTTTGCGACCTACGGGCGCGGGACCGGCCTGACCGGCACGACGATTTACGGGGGCGTGAGCCAGCGCCGCCAGGAGCGCGAGCTTGCTCGCGGTCTTGATGTGATCGTGGCGACGCCGGGACGCCTGATCGACCTGATGGAGCAGGGCGTCGTCGATCTTTCGGCGATCGAGATTTTCGTGCTCGACGAGGCGGACCGCATGCTGGACATGGGGTTCATCGAGCCGATCCGGCGGATCTCGTCGGCGGTGCGCAAGGAGCGGCAGACGCTGCTGTTCTCTGCGACGATGCCGCGGACGATCCAGAGGCTGGCCGACTCGCTCTTGCGTGATCCTGTGCGTGTGACGGTGACGCCGCCCAAGCAGGAGAAGGCGCTGATCGAGCAGTCGGTGTACATGGTTGGGCGTTCGCAGAAGATGCCGCTGCTTGAGCATTTGCTCGAAGAGGGCGGTGTCGAGTGCACGGTGGTGTTCACCAAGACCAAGCACGGGGCGGACAAGGTGAGCCGTCGCCTGCAGAAGGCGGGGATCAGCTCCGACGCGATCCACGGCAACAAGAGCCAGCGTCAGCGCGACCGCGCGCTCGACGCGTTCAAGTCGGGCCGTTTCCGCGTCCTTGTGGCGACGGATGTCGCGGCCCGCGGGCTGGATGTCAGCGGCATCACGCATGTGTTCAACTTCGACCTTCCGATGGAGCCCGAGGCGTACACGCACCGGATCGGTCGGACGGGTCGGGCCGGGGCGACGGGGCGCGCCATCGCGTTCTGCGACCCGAGCGAGCGCGGGCTGCTGAAGGCGATCGAGCGGGACATCGGGGCGAGGGTGCCGCTGGTCAAGGGGCTGCCCGAGCTGAAGGCCGCGGAGCCGGAGATCGACGATCGTCGCGACGACCGCGAAAGTTTCGGCGCGATGCGCGAGCGTCGCGGCGGCGGCGTGCGGGCGATCGGCGCTTCGGGCCCGAAGCGGCGCGAGTACAGCTCGCCGCAGGCTGAGGGCGTGGGCGACGGGCGTCCTGAGCGCGTGACCCGGATGGAGATCGGCCTGGAGTCGAAGCACTCGGGCGGACCTGCACACCGGCGCACGGGCGGGCGTCCGAACGCGAGACCGGGCGGACCGGCCGGGGCTCGTCGCGGCGGCCGACCCGCGGGCGGACCGGGCAAGGGCAAGTCCCGGCGTCCTGCGGGCGCGAAGCGCCGCTGATGGCGTAATCGCCCAGAGCGAGCATCGGAACAGACAACACCGCCACCATCCGCCTCCGGATCTGTATGCTGCCCGGTCGAGACATCGATCGGCGGCATCAGAGACCGGAGGCGTTTTATCGTGCGGACACATCGATCTGGAATCATGATCCTTGCCGGGGCGGGCCTGCTTTTGGCGGGGCTTCCCGGGGTGGTGGGCTGCGCTTCTGCGGGGCCGATCGGGCTTGAAGCGGCGGTGCGCGACGCGGGCGGGCGGGCGCTTGTTTCGCATGAGGTGATCTCGCAGACGCCGACGGGGGGCGAGCTTGGCGTGTTCATCCTCAGCTCCGCGGACGACCCGCATTCCAAGCCGGCGTTGGTGATCGTCGCCGGCGTTGACGGGCGGCATGTCGTGGGGTCTCAGGTCGCTTCGAGGCTGCCCTCGCTGCTGGCCGAACGGGCGGGCGAACTGCTGGACGAGTTCACGGTCTATGTGATCCCGGTGGTGCACGACGAGGCGATCAACCGGAACGCCTCGGGCGAGGCGCCCCGCCAGGAGCACCGCCTGACCTCGACGCCGGTCGATCTTGACGGGGACGGGCGCGTCGACGAGGACGGGCCGGTGGACATCGACGGCGACGGCATGGTCACGATGATGCGTTGGAGGCCCGGGCCGGGCTCGCTGTTTTCGCCGACGCACATCATTGATCCGGACGAGCCGCGGCTGATGCGCGAGCCGGACCCGAAGAAGGGCGAGGTCGCGACGCACGCGTTGCACATCGAGGGGCGCGACCAGGACGGGGACGGGAAGATCGCCGAGGACCCGCCGGGCGGCGTCGATCTGGACATCCACTGGCCGTACCGCTGGCCGGAGTGGAACAAGGAGGCGGGGCGGTATCAGCTGGAAGAGCCGCACACGCGGGCGCTGGCGCACTGGCTGCTGGAGCGTCAGAACATCGTGGCGTTTGTGACCTACGGGCTGCACGACAACCTGGTGAAGGCGCCGGAGGCGGGGCGGTTCGACATCACGCGGCGTGTGCCGTTGGGTGTGGAGCAGGGCGATCTGCGCGTGTACGAGGTGGTGGGCGAGAAGTACCGCGAGATCACGGGTATGACGGGGCTGGGGGGCGTGACGCGTGAGAGTACCGAG
>REET01000060.1 GCA_007694925.1 Phycisphaerales bacterium
CAGCTCGCGGGCATGCGAGGCCTGATGGCCAAGCCCTCCGGCGAGATCATCGAGACCCCCATCCGCGCCAACTTCCGCGAGGGTCTGACCATCCTCGAGTACTTCTCCTCCACCCACGGCGCCAGAAAGGGTCTGGCCGACACCGCCCTGAAGACCGCCGACTCGGGCTACCTCACCAGGAAGCTCTGCGACATCGCACAGAGCGTGATCATCGGCGAGCACGACTGCGGCTCGCGCCGAGGCGTCATCAAGCGCGCCATCTACAAGGGCGAGCAGGTCGATGTCCCCCTCAGCGACCAGATCATCGGGCGCACCAGCGTCAGCACCATCATCAACCCCGTCACCGACGAGGTGATCGTCGCCGCCAACGAGGTCATCTCCGAGGCCGCGGCGCTCAAAATCGAGGATCTCGGCATCGACTCGGTCGTCGTCCGCAGCCCGCTGACGAGCGACAGCTCGACGGGCTGCTCGGCGCTCGACTACGGGCTCGACCTCTCCTGCGGCCGTCTGGTCGAGCAGGGCATGGCGGTCGGCATCATCGCCGCCCAGTCCATCGGCGAGCCGGGCACGCAGCTGACCATGCGGACCTTCCACACCGGCGGCATCGGCACCCGTTCGATCGTCGAGAGCGAGGTCCGCGCCGGATTCGCGGGCACCGTCGAGCTCCGCGAGTGCAACGAGGTCCCCGTCAACGACGACGACGGGAACGAGGTGCTCGTCGCCCTGAAGCGCAACGGCGAGCTGGCCATCCTCGACGACAAGGGCCGCGAGCTCGAGAAGCACAAGGTCCAGTACGCCAGCACCATCCGCGTCGCGCCGGGCCAGGAGATCAAGAAGGGCGAGCTCCTGCTCCAGTGGGACCCGCACCGCGCCCCGGTCCTCGCCGAAAAGAGCGGCAAGGTCCAGTTCGTCGACATCGTCCAGGACAAGACCTTCCGCGAGGAGGACGCCGGCGGCGGTCGCACCGCCCGCGTCATCATCGAGCACAAGGGCGAGCTGCACCCGCAGGTCAATGTCGTCGACGAGGCCGGCAACATCCTCGACTTCCACTACCTGCCCGCAAAGGCCCGCCTCGAGGTCGAGGACGGCCAGGAGGTCGCCGCGGGCCAGATGCTCGCCCGCCAGCCCAAGGGCTCGGCCGGCTCGCAGGACATCGTCGGCGGTCTCCCCCGCGTCACCGAGATCTTCGAGGCGAGAAAGCCCAAGGACCCGGCCGTCATGGCCGAGATCTCCGGGCGCATCGAGCTGCACTCGGACCTGCGCAAGGGCAAGATGACGATCCGCGTCATCTCCGACTCGGGCATCGAGAAGGACCACCATGTCCCGCGCGACAAGGCGCTGCTCGTGCACGCGGGCGACTATGTCACCGCCGGCGACCCGCTGACGGAGGGGCCGCTGGTGCTCCACGACATCCTGCGGATCAAGGGCGACGAGTCGCTGTGGACCTACATGCTCGACGAGGTCCAGAACGTCTACCGGGCCCAGGGCGTGCAGATCAACGACAAGCACATCGAGCTGATCATCAGCCAGATGCTCCGCAAGGTCCGCATCGAGAACCCGGGCGACACCGACCTGCTCCCCCACGAGGTCGTCGACCGCTTCCACTTCCGCCAGAAGAACAACGAGATCGCCCAGATGGTCCGCGTCGTCGACGCGGGCGGCACCGACCTGCCCCTCAACGCCCTCGTCTCACGCGACGAGGTCAAGGAGGCCAACGCCCGCGCCGAGGCCGAGGGCAAGGAGACCGCCAAGGCCAAGCGAGCCAAGCCCGCCACGGGACGCACGCTGCTGCTCGGCATCACCAAGGCCAGCCTCCAGAGCGAGTCGTTCCTCTCGGGCGCCTCGTTCCAGGAGACGACCAAGGTCCTCACCGAGGCCTCGCTCAAGGGCGCCGTCGACACGCTCGTCGGCCTCAAGGAGAATGTCCTCCTCGGCCACCTGATCCCCGCCGGCACGGGCTTCCGCCCCTACCAGCAGATCCGGGTGCGCAAGCTCGCCGAGCCGCCGGTGATGGACACTTCCGAGCAGGAGATGATCGCCGAGGCCGCCCAGGCCGCAGAAGCCCTCGGCGCCGATCCCAACGAGTCGCTGGGCATGCCGACCGTCCAGGTCCGCGACATGATCGGCGAATCGGCGAACCGTTCGTCGGACAGCTGAAGCG
The DNA here is from genome assembly GCA_007694925.1 of Phycisphaerales bacterium. Taxonomy (GTDB): domain Bacteria; phylum Planctomycetota; class Phycisphaerae; order Phycisphaerales; family UBA1924; genus SLFH01. The sequence goes on from REET01000060.1 coordinate 2,162, forward strand.
GGCGTCCGTTCAATGCAACCAACACCAACGCCCGGCGCACCCGCGTCGGGCGTTGTTTCTTGGGGAGGTGTGGGGGGTAGGGCGTGGGGCGTGGGGGAGGCGGCCGGCGTGGGCCGCGTTGGCTTTGGTTCTTTCAAAGACCGTGGCACAGGCGTCTCGCCTGTGCGGAAGCGCTGCCACCGACGCGATGCTCGAAAACTTCCCAAAGCCGATTACTCTTCAGGATGTTCGCCCGGGCGAGACGCCCGGGCCCCGCGCCCTACTCCCCTCTCCCAAGCTCCCGCCTCAGCGTGTCGGGGTGCATCACCGGCAGCCGGTCACGGCCGGTTTTGATCGCCAGGCGGATGTAGTCGCGGCACATCCCGCAGCCCGTCCCGCACTTGGTCTGTGCAGACAGCTCATCGAAGCCCGCCCCCGTCTTGCGGTGCATCGCCAGCAGCGTCGAGAAGCGGACATCGTGGCAGACGCAGCGATCGACACACATCAGCGCCACGCTTCCCAGTCGGGCACATACCAGGGCCCGTTCTCGGTGCCGACAGACCCGATCCGCTGGCGCGGGTGCGAGAGCCATGCCGGGTCGGCGCGGTGCATGGCGGCAGAGCCGTCGGCCCTCGCCCCCGACGCCGCGCCCTCGCCGCTGGCGTGCCTGAAGGAAGTGGTGGGGGCGTGGTTCTGACGCCACCTTCCGCGCCCTTGGTAGAGCATCGGCGGGTCGAGCAGCGCACTGTTGATCATCGGATCGCCCGGCAGCATCGTGTCGGCGAAGACCAAGAGCTCCGTCGGCCGGCGCAGATCGGCCAATCGCCGCCACGGCCGGTGCCCGATCGACGAACTCCACCCCGGTGTGTGCTCGGGCGCGAGGTAGTACCCGTTGTACCCGTAGGTGCTGGTGATCGTCCGCGGCGTCCCCTGCGCCAGGTAGCTCCCCCAGGGCTGGCTCGGGCACTCGTAGACCGACCGCTCGCCCAGACTCTCCGACAGGTAGGGCGTGAGCAGCCCCTGCCGCGGATCGATGAACTCTGAGATGTTCCCCGCCGCCCCCCACCAGTACACGCTGTCGCCTGCGATGTCCGGCCCGGTGTACGCCGCGGGCATCGAGAGGTCGCGGTGGTCGCCCGCGTACATCGTCCAGCCCATGACGAGCTGGCGCATGTTCGAGAGGCACCGCGCGTCGCGTGCCGCCGACCTCGCCGCCCCGAGCGCTGGCAGCAACAGCCCGATCAGCACGCCGATCAACGCGATCGAGATCAAGAGCTCGATCAGCGTGAACGCGGTGCATGTTCGGCGCGGCGTGCCCGTCATCGCAACGGCTCCCGCATCAGGCGTTCTTCGTCGCGACGGATCTCGGCGACGAGCGCATCGTGGTCGCGCTGGTCGACCGTGCCGTCGCGGTTGACATCGCGCTCGCCCTCGCCGGCGACCCACGCGTACAGGTCTTCAAGATCCACCACGCCGTCGCCGTTGACATCGAACGGCGACCGTGCCGGCCCTTCGAACGCGACGAGCCCCTGCGCCCCGGCCGTGAAAACCCTTCCCCCGCCGATCGCCGGCGAGTTGCCCCCGCCCTGGTAGGTGTCCCAGAAAAACCCAGCCTCGCCCGGTGAGCGGTCCAGGTCGACCGACCGCATCGACGGGTAAGCGCCGACCTCGCTCCCCCCCGTCGAGATTACGCCGACAAACGCGAACAGCCCGCCATCGGCGCGGATCACCAGCGGCCGCTGCGTCCATCCCCCCAGCGGCGCGTACTCGCCCGGATCGATCACGCCGTTGTTGTTCGCGTCGTTCCAGGTCTCGACAGCGCTGTCCCAGAGCAAAGCGGCGCTGTCGCCCCGATCGTCGAACATCTGCAGCGAGGGCGTCGTGCCGAACCCCGCAAGCCCCGTCGAGAGCAGCACGCGACCGTCGCCCAGGGCCAGCGGCACAGACGAGCTCCGGTTGCTCGCGACGCTCCACCGCAGCGTGCCGTCCTGCGCGTCGAGCTTCACGAGGTTCGCCGAGAAACGCGAGCCGGAAAACGCGTACGACGCCGCGAAGACCGCGAGGCCGCCCGAGTCTTCCGCAACGCTCACCCCGCCGAAAAAGCCTTGATTGATCGTGTTCGTAAAGACCCACTGCGGCTGGGGCGTCGCGCCCGGCTGGTCGGCCTCGAACGCGAAG
>REET01000161.1 GCA_007694925.1 Phycisphaerales bacterium
TGGGTTGTCGCGATCGGGGCGTGGGTCGTCACCCAGCAGCGGTCGGGGCGGGGGATGCCCCGGGCGCTTGCGGGCACGCTGATCCTGCTTTTGCTCATCGCGACGGTCTTCCGAGCGATGACGGCGGAGGTGGATGTCACGCTCTTTTGCCAGTTCCTGATCGGTGTGCAGCTCGTCAAGCTGCTGGACCGGGAGAAGGCGAGGGACATCGCGCAGCTCTTGGTCCTGGCGGTCTTCCTGGCGATCGGCGCGACGCTGCTGAGCCCGGGGCTGTGGGTCGGTGTGCTGGCGTTGATCTTTGTGCCGGTGATGGTGCTGGCGGTGCTGCAGTTTCAGGTGTACCGCTCGCGTGAGGACGCGGCGGACTACGCGAGCGAGGCGGGTGTGCGTCCGCCGCCCCCGGTGCGGGCGGGGCGGTTCGGGCGACAGCTCTTGCGGGTGCATTCGTTTTCGCTGGCGACGGGCGTGGTGATCGCGGCGGTGGTGTTCATCGTGATGCCGCGTGGCGCGGGTCAGGACGCCTTCGGGCGTTGGGTCACCCCCGCGGCCCAGCGGACGACGGGGTTCAACGACAGCGTGAGCCTGGGCGGTGGCGGGCTGATCAACGAGTCTCGCGAGGTGGTGCTGGAGCTGACTGTCCGCGACCCGAGGGGCGAGCCGATCGGCGGACGCGAAACAATCTATTACCTCCGCGGGGCGGTGCTTGAGAACTACCGCGACGGGGAGTGGAGCACGAGGCGACCGAGATCGCGCACGCGCGTGCCCGCGGCCGAGCTCGGCGACGACATGACCTGGCGGTTTTCCGGCGAGGACGCCCGCAACCTCTCGTACAACTTCGAGATCACGCTCCGGTCGACGCCGCTCAACAGGGACTTTTACCTCTTCACGGGCTGGCAGCCGCTGCGGATCACCTATTCGCGAGCGCTTAACCAGGTGTACAACTCGGCCGTGCGGACGGTCGTGCTGCGTGGGGACGGGCGTCCGTTGACCTACAGCGTGCTGTGGCAGCCGGCGTCGCTGTTTGTCAGGCCCGGCCAGGAAGACGCCGAGGGGAATGAAGAAGATCGCGAGCGTCGCGCCGCGTCCCGGCCCTCTCCACGCTCGGAGGTGATCGCCGAGGTCGCGCGGCGTGTGCTCGACGAGGCGGGCATCGACCCGGATCCCGACGAGCGAGGGCCCGACGAGGACGCCCGCGCCGCGATGGCCATCGAGTCGCACCTCCGCGAGAACTTCGGCTACACGCTGGTGCTGGAGCGTCCGGCGGTCGGGGCCGATCCGACGGAGTGGTTTTTGACAGAGCGGGGCATCGGGCACTGCGAGTACTTCGCCTCGGCGATGGCGCTGATGTGCCGCGAGGTCGGCATCCACGCCCGGGTGGTGACGGGGTATGTCGCGACGGAGTTCAGCGAGTCGTCGCGGTCGTACACGGTGCGCGAGAGCAACGCGCACGCCTGGGTCGAGGCGTTGATCGCCCCGGGTGTCTGGCGCCGGTTCGACCCGACGCCCCCGGGCGAGCTGATGGCGGTGCACAGCGTCTCGGACTCGGTCTGGCGCCGGATCGGTCGCTGGATCGACGCGCTGGAGAGCGCCTGGGTCCGCTCGGTGGTGAGCTACGACAGTTCGGCGCAGGCCAGGCTCCTTGGCGCACGCGACGAGGACCACCGCCGGGCCGGGAGGGCCGACAACGGCGAGGCGGGCATCGATGTCTTCAGGGTCGGGCTGGGCGTGCTGGCGTCGATCGTGGTTGTCGCGGGCATCGCGTATGTGCTCTGGAGGCTGCTCAGCCGCACGGCGCCGAAGCCCGCGCCTTCGGGCTTCGTGCCCGAGCCGATCCCCGATGAGCTCTCGTTCTACCCGGAGATGCTCAAGCTGCTGCGCGAGCGCGGGCTGGCCAAGCCCGAGCCGACGCCTCCTCTGCGCCACGCCTCGGTGATCGCCGGCAGCGAGCCGGAGGTTTCGGGCGTGGTCGACGAGGTCTCGCGCGTGTTCTACCGGGCCCGCTACGGCGGGGCCTCGCTCTCGCAGGGCGAGATCGACGGCGCCTGGCGCGGGGTCGAGAAACTCCGCTCGATCTCGTCCAACGGCTCGGCTTCGTCTGGGTTTTCGTCCGGGCCCTCGCCGGCGGCGAACGGCGCAGTGTCCGAGAACGGGGTCCGTTGACGCCGGTTGGTCGGGGCGTGACGCCGAGCACCTCGATCCGTCCGCCCTTAACCGGGGGCCATGGTGCGTCTGACATGTAAGCGGGCCGATGGTCGCTCTCCGGAAGGAAAGAGAGGGATCCATGCCTGCCAACCGTTCCCGGACCGAGCGATGGAAGTCCTGCCTTGAGCGCATCTGCGAGCGTGGGGGCGGGATCGAACTGACGATGACCCCCGCGGGCGACGACCCGTCGCCATGCCTGCTCTGGAGGGTTCGGCTGCACGAGGTGAACGAGCGTCGTCTGGTGGTCGACCGGCCGTCGGCCGCGGGGGCGCCCGTCGAGCTGGTGCCCGGCACGCGCCTCGTCGGGGTGATGGCGGTCGGTCAGAACCGCTGGATGTTCCACACCGAGATTGTGCGCTCTGAAGAGAACGCCCGGGGGCGTGGGGGCGTCTGGGTGCTCTCGCCTCCCGAGGCGGTCGAGCGTTGCCAGCGCCGGTCGTTCTACCGCGTTTCGACGGCGAACCTGTCGCTGCCGGCGGTCCGGGGCTGGAGGGTGCTTGACCCGCAGAGCGTGATCGTTGCGGAGGTCGCCAACCGGGCGATGGTCAACGAGGCGCTTGAGGCGAAGCGACGGGGCCAGGCGTTCGAAGCGCCCGAGTGCGTGCTGCCCGAGGTCGGGCCGTCGTTTCAGGCGAAGCTCGCGAACATCTCAGGCGGCGGGCTCGGGCTGATCTTCGGGCCCGACGAGCACGCGGGGCTGGACACATCAAGGCTGGTGTGGTTGCGGGTGAACCTGCAGCCGAGGATCCCCGTCCCAGTGGGTGTGACCGGGCGGATCGTCCACACGCACCTCGACAGCGAGCAGCGTCTGTACTGCGGCGTCGCCTTCGAGTTCCAGTTCAACCCGTCGCACCGGGCGTTCGTCATCAACCTGCTGGCGGGGCTGGTCGACGACATGCGCAAGGCGCAGGAGTTCGACCGGCGCGCGGCTTGAGGCGGGTCGGCTCGGGGCTTTTAGCGGCCCTTGTCGCCCGACCAGTCGAACTCTCGGGCGAGCTCCCAGGGACCGTCGGCGAAGCGGACGGTGATGTTGCCGCGGGCGGTCTCGAGGTCGAAGACATTGGCGCCTTCGTTGACGACGCCTCTGAAGCGGTGGGGCTGTGCGAAGACCTCTGTGGCGGGCCGCTTGCGAGACGAGACGCGGACGGTTCCGTTCTCTGCGAGTGCTTCGAGGCGTCCGGCCGAGTCGCCCCCGGCGTAGAGGAAGATGTCGCCGCCGGTGGTCATGAGCTTGACGGGGCCGCGGATGGCCCGCTCGGTGCGGACGCGGATGTCGCCTCCGGAAGAGGGGCCCCGCTCGGCCAGGCCGGAGTGGACATTGACCGCGTCGCCGGCGCCGACGAGTTCGACGGGCCCGTAGGCGTTGCGGATGATGGCCGTGCCGAGCGAAGGGGTGCGGACGAGCAGATTGATCCGGATATCGGGATCCTCTGTGGGCCGGACCTGGACGATGAGGGTTTTTTGTCCGTCCTCGCCGGTCTCGATGCGGGCCTGGGTCTTGATTGGAAAGTCGGCGGGGCTCGGGTTGGCCTTGCCGGTGCCGGGGGGATACCAGGCGCGGGCGACGACCTCGGGATGGGCGAGCTCGGGCTTAACGGACAGGCGGATCGAGCCTTGGGGGTTGCGGATGTCGGCCTTGAGCTGATCGCCCGGCTCGACGCGCTGTCCCTCAACGGGGACGCGCCAGTCGGCGACGGGGGCGAAAGGGATCTGCACCGGGGCGCAGGCGCCGAGGGCGAGTGCGGCCCCGATGGCGGCTGCAGCGGCGATCCGGGAGATAGCGTGTCGGGTCATGGCTGATCCTCGTTGGCGCCCTCTCTGGGCGTCCTGAAGCCGAATTCCGGTCCAGACGCCAAGGGTATCGGCCGTCGCGGGTCCGGACTGGGGCAAACGATCGGATTGCGCGTGTTGACGGTGAAACGCCGATCGCAGAAGATATGATCATCGCGGCCTCGTGGAGGTCGGATTTTACTCGGTTTCTTGGATGATGCCGGCTCGGTGTGCGATGCTCATCGGCCGCCTGTAAAGCTTGTGCTATTTTCCGCGCCGTGCCCGAGGGGGCGACTGGGCGCGACGATGCAGGGGGCCGGCCGCGGGGCCGCCCCGGCGTTCCGGGCTCACGCCCGAACGATTTTCACCCGTTTCAACGCGCGTGGGGCGCGGGGTGTCAGGCGTTCAGTCCGGATCATGATCTCCGCATTGGTGGGCGGAGGGTTCGCAGGCGGTCGTCAACAGGTGTTTCCGGACTGTGGCGCAGGCGGCTGCGCGTTCGAGTCATGAGAAGCGCAGAGGTGCTCACCGGGCCGATCAAAGGCGGATCGGCCATGATGCAATTGAGTGTGCTGGGCGTTGGGGGCGTGGTTGCTCAGGTCGGCGTTCCTGCTTTTGTGGGCTCGCTGGTTGTTGTCGCATTGGTCGCGGCCGGGCTCGGTGTCGCGATCGCGATCGTGCTGCAGAAGAAAGTGATCGGGCGGACCATCGCCGACGCCAAGAGGGAGGCGTCGGAGATCGCCGAACGCGCCAAGGCCGACGCGTCGACCGAGGCCGAACGCGTCCGGCTGGAGGCCGAGAAGCAGGCGATCGAGCGAAAGGAGAAGACGGACCGCGAGCTCGAACAGGCCCGTTCGGAGCTGCGCGAGACCGAACGCCGGCTGGCGAAGCGGGAGGACATGATCCACAGCCGCGAGCAGCAGGTGGGCGAGAAAGAACGCCTTCTGGAAAAGTCGATCGAGAAGTCCAAAGAGCGCGAGCAGCAGCTGGACACGAGGGCCGAAGAGATCCAGGAGTTGATCGCGGCCCAGAAGGAAAGGCTCCACCAGATCGCCTCGATGAACGAGGAGGAGGCGACGGCGGAGCTGCTGCGGCGTGTCGAGGACGAGCACCGCCACGAGGTCGGCAAGAGGATCAGAAAGCTCGACGAGGAGGCGGAGGACAAGGCGCGCGAGACCGCGACGGAGGTCGTGCTCCAGGCGATGCAGCGCTACACCGGCGAGCTGACCAGCGAGTCGACCGTCCGGACCGTCGAGATTCCCTCCGACGACATGAAGGGACGGATCATCGGTCGCGAGGGGCGGAACATCCGCGCGATCGAGAAGGTGACGGGCGTTGACATCATCGTCGACGACACGCCGGGCGTGATCGTGGTCTCGTGCTTCGACAAGGTGCGCCAGCAGGTCGCGGTCGAGTCGCTTGAGCGTCTGATCGCCGACGGGCGGATGCACCCGGCCCGCATCGAGGAGGTCGTCGCCAAGACCCGCAAGGAGGTCGAGGAGCGGATCATGAAGTACGGCAAGGACGCCGTGCTCGAGGTCAACCTCCGCAACGTCAGCCCGAAGGTGACCGAGGCGATGGGCAAGCTGTTCTACCGGACGAGCTACGGGCAGAATGTGCTGAAGCACTCGATCGAGGTGGCGTACCTGTCGCAGATCATCGCCGAGCAGCTGGGATTGAACGGGAAGATCGCGCGTCGGGCGGGGTTCCTGCACGACATCGGCAAGGCGATGGACCACGAGATGGAGGGCGGGCACCCGAAGATCGGGATGGAGTTCGCCCGCCAGCACGGGGAGAAGGAGCCGATCCTGAATGTGATCGGCGGGCACCACGGGGACATCCCCGCGACGAGTTTCTATACGCCGATCGTGATGGCGGCCGACGCGGTGAGCTCGGCCCGCCCCGGGGCGCGTCGGGAGAGCATGGAGCGGTATGTGCAGCGCTTGAACGAGCTGCAGGACATCGCGCTCTCGCAGCCGGGCGTCACCGAGGCGTACGCGATCCAGGCCGGGCGCGAGGTGCGCGTGATGATCGACGCGGGCCGCGTCTCCGACGACGAGGCGTACCTGATCGCCCACAACATCGCCAAGCGCGTCTCCGACGAGATGACCTTCCCCGGCGAGATCAAGATCACGGTGCTGCGGGAGACCAGGGCGATCGAGATCGCCCGCTGAGCCGATCTGGGCGAATCGCGCGGACTCGGGGCGGTTTTCCGAGAGATTCGTGGGCCCGTCAGGCCGGTCCGGGTGCATCTGATGCGGCTTCATCGCCGATGCGCGGGTCGGACGCGTAGGGTTTGGGGAGGGCGGATCGGAGCCTGAAATGGGCGTGCACACACATCAGCCGGAGCGTCGGACGGAAGGGGGGGCCGAGGCTCGGGGTTCGGGGCGAAAGCGTCGCGGCCCGTTCTCGGTCTCCCGGCGGTTCGCGTTCGTGCTGCTGGGCGGGTTGCTGGCGATGGGGGCGGCGGGGATGACCGGCTGCCCCGAGTCGACATTCTTCTACTGGCCCGACCAACGCGAGTTCGTCACGCCCCAGGGCGTCGAGGATGTTTACTTCGAGACCGAGGACGGCCTGCGCCTGCACGGGTGGTTCATGCCCGCACGCGATTGGGCGCCGGGCGATCCGCCCCGTCCGACGGTGATCCATGTGCACGGCAACGCGGGGCATGTCGGCGAGCACACCTTTCTCTCGTCGTTCCTGCGCGACCACGGGTTCCATGTCTTCCTGTTCGACTACCGCTCGTTCGGCCGGTCCGATGACGCGGGCGAGCGGCTGCACCGCGAGCTCCTGCTGCGCGATGTGCTTGCCGCGATCGACTTTGCCCCGGAGATCGAGGGCGTCGATCCGGAGCGGCTTGCGGTCTACGGCTTCAGCCTGGGCTCGTCCCTCGGTATTGTCGCGGCGGCGGAGCGTGAAGCGGTCAGAGCCCTGGTCGGCATCAACGGGTTCGCGTCGTGGCGTGGGGTGGCGGGGGACGCGGCGCCCTTGATCGGGGGCCTGCTGATCCGGGGCGGGCGCGACCCGCAGGAGGCGATCGCGAACTTCGGCGACCGTCCGGTGATGATCGTGCACGGCGGGCGGGACCGCACGGTGCGAGCGCACCACGCGAGGCGGCTGCACGCCGCGGCCGAAGAGGCGGGCGTGCCGTCGGTGCTCGACATCATCGAGAACGCGGGGCACATCGACATCCTCAGGGAGGACCCCGAACTCGCGTCGCGGATCGTCGCTTTCCTCAACGAGGCGATGGAGTTCCGGGCGGGAGAGGAGAACGGGGCGGACGGGCCGGGGCGAACGCGAGACGGGGGCTGAAGGGCGGTCTCCGGAAGCGGTTCAGCGTCGTTCTTCGGCGCGGTTTCGCCACGACCAGTGTGCGCCGGGGTCGAGCACCTGGATGTCGGCGTTGCGGAGGAGGCGCCGGGCGAAGTCTTCCATCGCCAGGCGTTCCTTGGTGATCCGGACCTCGCGCGAGAACCGCTCGGCGACCTCGGAGAACTCGACGCCGGTGGGGGGGAGGCGTTCTTCGATCATGATGATCGCGAAGGCGTTGTCGAAGGCGACGACCTCGGAGACCTCGCCCGCGGGGAGGTTTGCCGCGGCGGTTCTGAGGGACGAGGGGATGCTCGGATCGCGGAGGCTAAAGGTGGAGATGAGCCCGCCACGATCGCTCGATGGGTGTGACGAGTGCCGGGCGGCCGCTTCGGCGAAGGCGAGGGGTTTGCTGCCTTCGGCCTCGCGGATCTGGCGGCGCAGGCCCGCGGCCTGGCCGGTGGTGGGGGCGGTGATGAGGCGGATGCGTAAGCGCTCGCCGTGCACGATGTCGTACGCCCGCTGAACTTCGTCGGGGTCGACCTCGACGCCGGGGGCGACGAGCTTGCGGAGCATGGCGTTGCGTTCGAGCAGGGCTCTGAAGCGGTGCTCGCCGAGGCCCTGGCGGGCGCGGAGACGGACGAAGAGCTCGCCGGCGATCTCATCTCCGGACTCGGCGCGGATGGCGTCGATGAGGAGGGCCCGCTCGCGGTCGATGTCTTCGGGAGAGACGGTGAGCCCTGCCTCGGCGATGCGCCGGCGGAGGAGGCGGTCGAGGGCGGCTTCCTCGACGACGCGTCCGCCCGAGAGCTCGGCGAAGTCGCGGGCGAGGTCGTTCCATGTGAGCTCGACGCCCTCGACGCGTGCGACGACGGCGGCGCCGGTCGGTCGCTCGCGGATACTGATGACCTTCTCAGAGTTGTTCAGGCCCTTCATCGGGTCGGGTTCTGAAGCGCAGCCGGGGAGGAGGACGAGGGCGATGAGTGCGGCGTGGCGTCGTGCTGGCATGTGCTATTCAGAAGGGGCGCGGTCGCCCGAGGTCAACCCGGCGGGGTCGATCCGGGGCGGCTTCGCCCGCGTATAAGTTGTCGATGAGCGATACGGCACCAGAAGGGACGAAGGCGGAGCGATCCGCCGGAGCGAAGAACGACGGGGCCGGGCAGCCCGGCGCTCCGAGGCCCAGCCCGGTGCCGCGCCCCGCGTCGGCCCTGTGCCCCTACTGCGGCGAGGTTTCGCGGGACATGACCCGCTGCTCGGCGTGCGGGGGGCCTTTCGACCCGCTCTCGCGTCAGGCGACGCAGAACGCGATGGGGCCGTGGTTTGTCCGCGATCCGGGGCGTCCTTTCAGGCCGGGTTGCTCGTTCGCCGAGTTGCGGCGGGGGGTTGAGCGGGGGCGGATCGGGCCGGAGACGATCGTGCGGGGTCCGACGACGCACCAGTTCTGGGCCCCGGCGAGGCGAGCGCCGGGCTTGGCGAACCTGCTGGGCGTCTGCCACGCGTGCGGGGGCGGGGCGACGCAGAAGGACTATGTCTGCCGCCATTGCGGGGTGGCGTTCCCGAGCCCTGGCGATCGCCAGCACATGGGGCTGGTCGATTCGCGTCCGCTGCCCGGGCGCGATCGGGCGGAGGCGATCGTGTCGGTCGCGGGTCCGAGTGTGCGGGCCGGTGGCGAGGGTTGGGCGTTCAACCGGGTGCTTGCCGATTCGCCGTCGATCGACGCGGAAGGTGTGACGCTGCACATCGGGCGTAGGCGTCGCCGATCGCCGCTTTGGCCTGTCGCTGCGATGGTGGCGTGCGCGTTGGTGGTGGGTGTCGGGCTCGGTGTGGGGATCGGGCGGCTGCCGGGTCTGTTGCAGGACGGGGTGACGCCCGAGGCGTCGAGCCGGGGGGCGATGGCGGCGGGCGAAGGCGAGCGAGCCGCGCCGACTCGCGATCAGGCTTCCGGTGTCGCTGCAGAAGATGTTGGGACGGGCGTACGAAGAAGCACGGAATCCGCACCTTTGAGGGCGGATGTCGGCGAGGCGGACGCGCTGCCTGCGGAGCGGATTGAGGAGTCTGCGGTCGCCGAGCGAGCGGGCGGATGGAACGAGCGTCTCGTTTCGCTGCTGCTTGAAGATTCTCTGGGGTCCGTTGCAACCGCGCGCGAGTTGGTGCGGAGAGAAGGGCGAGACGGTCGCGAGCACGCGATCTCACCGCGTGCAGAGGGGTATGTCGACCGGCGTTTCCAGGTTGTGCGAATACGGACACTTCCCTGATGGTTGAATCTGATGCCGTACCTTGCGGACCCGCGTCAGGATCCGCGAGGAGAACGCTTCTCTCGTGCGGGCGGCGGGTTTATGACGCTTTTCGCTGGGAGTTGATGCGATGAAGACTGAAGCAACGATTATCCGCGGGCGTGGTTTTACACTGATCGAGCTCTTGGTCGTGATTTCGATCATCGCGCTGTTGATCGGGATCCTGCTGCCCTCGCTGGGCGAGGCTCGCCGTATCGCGAGAATGACGATCGACCAGAACAACCAGCGTCAGCTGGCTCAGGCGTCGAACACCTACTCGAACACCTTCCAGGACCGGCTGCCGAACTTCACGCGGAACACCGGCCGCACGGACCCGGACCTGAGCCTGCCCGCCACGGCTGCGCCTGTTCAGCTGGCCGCGGCTCAGGCGGTGCAGATCATGCGTGACCGGACGGGCGGTGACTCGTCGTTGATGCCGCTGCCGGGGGCCTGGATCCCCCATGTGCTGTACAGCCACTTGGTGCTGCAGGACTTCATGGCGGCTCGTCTGCCCGAGCGTCTTGTGGTCAGCCCGGCCGACACTGTTCGGTTGAGCTGGCAGCGGGACGGCGGGAGGCTGTTCTGGGAGAATTATTGGGCTCCGTTGCAGCCCTCCGGCACCGAGTGGCGTTGGCCGTTCTCGAGCAGCTACCAGTTCGTGCCGGCGACCTACGACTACAACCAGAGCAACAATGTCCGCGCCGTGATGCCCCGCGTGAGCCAGAGCGGCAACAACTTCAACACCTACACGACGCCCAACAACGCGAGGCTCGGAGACACGCGTGCGTCTGATGTGGCCTTCCCGAGCAACAAGGTGCTGCTGCACGACACCGAGCAGCGGTACTTCGGCAAGGAGAACATCTACTTCGCCTTCCCGGACGCCCGCCTTCCCGTGACCATGTTCGACGGCTCTGTTCGCGTCGAGCGGACCGAAGGGGCGAACCCGGGCTGGGACCCGACCAGGCCGACGACGGCTCTCCCCACGAGATTCAACTATTCCGACCCCGATCCCTGGCTCGCGCAGCCTCGGCCGAGCGACCCCGCCCGCGTGGTCGGGTACTACCGGTGGACGCGCGGCGGCCTCCGCGGGATCGACTTTAACGGGTCGGAGATCGGCACGGGCCAGCCGATCCGCTAAGAGCAGGGGCAGCCCGCTCGCCATCCTCATGAACTCCCCGAAGCCCGGCTCCCTCGAAGGGAGCCGGGCTTATCGTGTTTTGTAAGGCCTGTGTTTTTGCTTGGCGCGCGTTGAAGCCGGAGATATACTCACCGCGGGTTCATGAAAGTCCGCCGTTCGTGCGGTGCACCTTTCGGGGTGCTACTCGTCTGGAAAAACTCTCGTTGCGTTCCCGGGCGCGTGTCCCGGGGTGCCTCGTGGTGGGATTGCGTCGGCGGCAAGGGTGCGCGTGGCCTCGATGCGGGGGCCTTCGAAAGCGAGGTATTGCATGGATGTCTTCAAGCGTTTGAGGCCGAGCGTTAAGCGAAGCCGCCGTTCTGGGCTTGGGCGTGCGTTTACGCTGATCGAGTTGCTGGTGGTGATCTCGATCATCGCGCTGCTCATCGGGATCTTGCTCCCCTCGCTGTCTGAGGCGAGGCGGATCGCCCGTCTCGTGATCGATCAGGCCAACCAGCGCCAGCTCGGCTCGGCGACGAACACCTACACCTCGACCTTCCAAGACCTGATCCCCAACTTCACAAATGTGACGCAGGGCCGGATCGACCCGGACCTGATGGCCGCCAACAACAACGCCGCCAACCCCACGGGCCAGGCGGCGGCCCAGGCGGTCAACATCATCCGTCAGCGGACCGGGATCGACCAGGGGGTGCTGCCCCTGCCGGCCAACTGGATTCCCCATGTGCTGTACACGCACCTTGTACTTCAGGACTACCTCGCGTCGAGGTTGCCCGAGAAGCTGGTGGTGAGCCCGGCGGACCGGATCCGTCTGCAGTGGCAGCGGGACTCCGGTCGTCTGTTCTTCGAAGGGTTCTTCGGGCCGCTGCAGCCGACGCCGGGCGGGATCAACAACCGCTGGCCGTTCTCGAGCAGTTACCAGTTCGTCCCGGCGACCTACGACTACAACCAGTCCGCCAACATCCGGCGGCCGATGCCGCGGATCAGCCAGGAGGCCGTGCAGAGCACGAGTTTCTACATGGTTCCCCAGGGCGATCCTCAGCAGCGAGCCCGCCTGGGCGGCACGAGGATGTCCGATGTCGCGTTCCCGGGCGGCAAGGTGCTGCTGTTCGACGAGGCCCAGCGCTACTTCGGCAAGGAAGATGCGTACCACCGCATGCCCGACGCGAGGCTTCCGGTGACCTTCTTCGACGGCTCGGTCCGGGTGGTCCGAACAGACGAGACGAATGTCGGCTGGCGCCCGTCCAACCCGACCTCGCCCATCCAGACCCGCACCCCGTTCGTGCCCGATCAGGCCTGGGAGATCCAGCGCCGCTCGAGCGATCCGACGCAGGTGAGCGGTCACTACGTCTGGACCCGCGGCGGGCTCAGGGGTGTCGACATCGGCACCCGGGAGATCAGCACCGGCCAGCAGATGCGTTGATCGGGGCCGGTTCCGATCGGGAAGTCTTCCGCCAATGACAAAGGCCCGGCCTCGCTTGAGGCCGGGCCTTTCTTCACGGTCGTTTGGGGCTCCGGGGCGTCAGTCGTGGCCCCAGGGCGCCGGGGGCACGGCGACGGGCATCGTCAGATCGAACTCGACGCGGAACCGCCTGTCGGTTCCCTCGCGCCGGAGGGCGTAGGCGAAGGTCCGGCCGGGGATGATCTCGACCGTCCAGACATTGGTGCTGGCGGCGGGGATCAGCTCTGCGGTGAAGCGGTCGGCGTGGAACTCCTGCTTGGTGGGTTCGCCGGGGCCGCGGGTGTCGCCGCCGTACTGGGTGATCTCGTCCTCGGATCCGTCCTCGTGGCGATGGTCGTGCTTGAGGCGGAGGCCGCCGCGGGTCTGGGTGATGACCCATGTGCGCGAGCGGTCTTCGGCGACATGGAAGGGGATGAGGATGCGTCCGTCTTCGCAGGTGCGGACATGCATGATCATCGGGCGGAAGGTGAAGTCGGGGTTGCCGGTGGTGTCCTCGACAACGCGTCCCTCGAAGGCCTTGCCGCAGAGGTCCTGGAGGTTGGACCAGAAAGCGCGCTGCTGTTCAGAGAGTCGTTCGGGGTCGACGCGTTCTGGGCGGTCGTTTGTGGCGCAGCCGCCCAGGAGGGGGAGGGCCCCGATCGCCGCGATTGCCAATGCGGCGGCGGTCGCCCCGCGGTGGATGAAGTTGGTCATGGTTGCTCCGTTTGCTGTGCGAGATTGCCAGATTGCTCCGCCCCTCAGGCGGGCGCGTGACACGCGGGATTATCGGCGCACAGGCTCCCTCGCGGCCAGCAACTCCGACAGTCTTCGGACTTTCTGATCGTCTTTGGGGTGGGCGGCAACGGCCCGAACGGCCGCGTCGAGCTCGGAGTCGGCGCGGATCTCGTCGGCCCCAACCTGCCCGGGGTAGAAGACGGGGAGCTCGATCCACACGCCTTCGGCGTCGTTCAGATCCGTGCCGTCCGGGACTCTGGAGGCGACGAGGGTTGCGCCTCCGCCACCGCCCCCGTCGCCTACACGCATCGAGATCGGGGCGGAGACCAGGTGCCAGCGTGCGCCGACGGCGCCTGCGTGGACCGCGAACTGGACGGTGTAGTCCGAGCCGGGCACAAGGTCGTGGCTGTCTAGGCGGTTGGGCGCCTCCAGCGTGCGGGTGACGCGGACGCGCCAGGCGCCGTCCTCCCAGCGGCCGTGGGCCTTGATGGCGCCGCGGCTGCCCGAGGGCTCGCGGAGCAGGCGGTAGGGGATCGCGTCGCCCTCGTTCCATCGGTCGCGATCGCTGATGGGTCGTGCGGTCTGCTCGGTGAGGTAGTACGGATCGTCCTGCGAGTAGCCGCGTTCGAGCAGGCGGCTGTTGCTGAGCGCCCGGACGCCCGCGGCTTGCTCGTTGAAGACGAATGCTGGGCCGTCGCCGTTGTTGTTGGCGTTGGTGGTGTACATCGAGCGGCCTTCTGAGGAGAGGCGGTAGTCGAGGACATACCCGTTGTCGGCGTAGCCGACGGGGTTGCTGCGGTGGGCGCGCCACTGCCATGTGTCGAGGAAGACGCTCCGCCGGCGCAGGTCCATGAGCTCGGCCGGGTCGCGCACGCTCGACCAGCGGGAATCGAGCGGGCTGTCGGTGCGTGACTCTGAGACGAACTTGCGGACATCGCTCTCGCCGAGGCGTTGCCCGATGTGCGGGTGGGCCTCGGCCTGTTCCCGGGAGACTTCGTCGGTGCGGCTGCGGACGCCGGGGTGGGTGACGAGGAAGCCGCCGTAGGTGTCGTAGTGGGGGATGGCGCCCGCGTCGATGGCGATGGAGATGCGGTCTTCGTAGAAGCCGTGGGGTTCGGGCCCTGCGGGCGAGCTGCCGTAGCGTGTCCACGAGCCGTTCTCGTAGACCCAGTATTGGTGGTACCAACTGGGGTTGTCTGTGGGGAACTCGTAGCGGATCTGGATGTGCTCGGCGTCGTGGACGGCGCTGACGCGGAGCGTCGAGACGAGGTCTTGCGCCTCGGGGATGAAGATATTGCGGTCCGGATCGAAGGCGGCTCGGTGGCCGGGCGCGGCGCAGCCTGCGAGTGTCGATACGAAGAACGCTGCGCCGGCGCAGATGAGGAGTGATCGTGTCGTGTGCATGTGTCGGCCTCCGTGATACGCGTGAGACACAAGCTTATCGCGGCGGCGAAGCGGAATTGGCGGCAGGCTCAATCTTCCGATTCTGCGGCTTGTCGCGTTGCCCTGGCGAAGCCTTGCGAGGCGAGCAGTGCGCGCAGATGGATCGGGTAGTCGGTCTGGATCGCGCCGACGCCGGCCTCGATGAGCTGTCCCCAGAGTCTTTCTGGTTCGGCGACGCCGACGGAGTCGTCGCCGAGTCCGCCCGAGAGCCTGCCGTCCCAGAGCGTGTTGATCCAGACTCGGACGCCGATGTCGTTGATGCGTGAGAAGAGGTCGTGGGTCATGCGGTCGGCGTTGCTCTGGTTGAAGATGAGCTCCACCGCCGTGGCGCCGGTGAGCTCGTGGTAGCGTTCGATCAGCTCGATGAGGTCTTCGTTTGCGATTCTGCTGGCGGTGATGATCGGCATGTAGCGGACTTCGGGCGGGAGGGCGGAGAGGCGTTTGGCGGCTTGCTCCGGCTGCTCGCGCGACTTGAAGAGCGCGTGGTCGAGCATGTCCATCTGCGCGACGATCTCGACGACCTCGGCCATCTGCTCGGGCGTGACCTTGTCGAGGTTGATCATCGCTCGGCCCCGGACGAGTTCGAGGGCTTCTTCGAGCGTCGGGACGGGTTGATCGGTGGCGGCGCCGTCGGGGCTGAGCAGGCGCAGCTCGCCGATCTCTTCGAGCGAGAGTTCCGAGACCTTGCCTCGGCCGTTGGTGGTGCGGTCGACGGTCGTGTCGTGCATGAGGATGTAGTGTCCGTCGCTGGTGCGGCGGAGATCGACCTCGACGATGTCGGCGCCGTAGAGGATCGAGAGCTCGATCGCCCTGAACGAGTTCTCCGGCGCGAGGTGGATGGTGGCGCGGTGGGCGACGACGAGGACGCGCTCGCAATCCGGGTCGGTCCATGAGACGACGGCGGGCGGAGAGGTCGAGGCGATCGCCGAGGCATGCGCGGGGAGAATAGAGACGGCGAGGAGCACCGCCGCGAGGAGCCGCGGCAGGCGCGGTTTGCGGGGGTGATCTGATGTGGGTGTGGGGTTCATCGACGGGTTCCGCTGTTTGGTGAGAACGGGTCTTGGGCTCGTCCGGAGTTTTCGCGTGTGGGCTTGCCGGTCGGCTCAGGCCACGCCCACGGGAACGCCGGGTGGGAGTTCGCCTCGTTTGAAGCGTTCGACGACGACGGCGAGGAGGGTCAGGTCGGCGGGGGTGACGCCTTCGAGGCGTCCGGCCTGGCCGAAGGTTTCGGGGCGGAAGCGGCCCAGGGCCTGGCGGGCTTCTTTGCGCATCGGGGCGATGTCCGCGAAGTCGAGGGCGGGGGGGATGCGTTTGCGTTCCAACTTCGACTGGCGTCGGATCTCCGCCTCCTGGCGTTCGATGTAGGGCGCGTATTTCATCGAGGCGAAGACGCCCATCCATGACGAACGGGCTGCGCGGACGCCGGGGAGCACGCGGCGCAGGTCGCCAAAGCCGAACTCGGAACGGACGAGGGACTTGGTCAGTGGTTCGCCGTTGAGTTTCGCCTCGGCGATTACGCGGGCGAGGTCGGCTGTTTCCTGCTGGCGTTGGCGGAAGATCGCGCGCCGCATGCGACCGAGCTCGGTCGACGAGAGCAGGCCGAGTTCTTCGGCGAGCGGGGTGAGTCTGTCGGCGCTGTTGTCGGCTCGCAGGAGCAGGCGGTGCTCGGCGCGGCTGGTGAACATGCGGTAGGGCTCGACCGGCGTCTTGGTCACCAGGTCGTCCATCAGCACGCCGATGTACGCCTCGTGGCGACCGAGGGTGCGGGGTTCTTCGCCGAGCGCAAACCTCGCGGCGTTCAGGCCTGTGACGAGGCCCTGGGCCGCGGCTTCTTCGTAGCCGCTGGTGCCGTTGATCTGCCCGGCGAGGAACAGACCATCGACGCTCTTGGTCATGCCCGTCGCGTGGATCTGGTGGGGGCGGACCATGTCGTATTCGACGGCGTACCCGTACTGGAGCACCTCGGCCTTGTCGCAGCCGGGCATGGCGCGGACGAGGGCGAGCTGGACATCCTCGGGGAGGCTGGTGGCGATGCCGTTGCAGTAGACCCAGTCGGAGCGCCAGCTCTCTGGTTCGAGGAAGACGCCGTGGGACTCGCGGTCGGCGAAGCGGTTGACCTTGTCCTCGATGGATGGGCAGTAGCGGGGGCCGACGGACTCGATCTGTCCGCTGAACATCGGGGCGCGGTGGAGGTTCTTTCGGATGTGTTCGTGGGCGTCGGGGGTGGTGCGGGTCTGGCGGCAGTCGAGCTGCTGGAGGAGCGGGAAGCGGTCGCAGACGAGTTCGCCCGCGGACCACGGGCCGCGTTCGGTGAGGTCGGAGAAGGGGAGGGGCTCGTCGTCGCCGGGCTGGACGGGGAGGTTGTCCCAGTCGATGGTGGACTTGCGCAGGCGCGGGGGCGTGCCGGTTTTGAGGCGTCCGAGCTCGAAGCCGAGGCGGCGGAGCTCGTCGGAGATGCCGACAGATGGCGCTTCGCCGTGGCGCCCGCCGGCGGACTTTTTCTCGCCGGTGTGCATGAGCCCGCGCATGAAGGTGCCGGTGGTGAGGACAATGGCGGGCGCGGCGAGTTCGGCCCCGCCTTCGGGCGTGCTGATGCGCACGCCGGCGAGGGCTGTGCCGCGAAAGATCAGGCCCTCGACGGCCGCCGCGATGACTTTGATCTCGGGGCGGGAGGCGATGAGGGCCTGGACGGCTTCGGCGTAGGCGTGTTTGTCGTTCTGGCAGCGTGGGCCGTGGACGGCCGGGCCCTTGCTGGTGTTGAGGACCTTGAAGTGGATGCCGGTGGCGTCGGCGGCGAGGCCCATGAGCCCGCCCATGGCGTCGACCTCTCGGACGAGCTGGCCCTTGGCGAGCCCGCCGATGGCGGGGTTGCAGCTCATCACGCCGATCTTGGCGGGGTCGAGGGTGACCAGGGCGACGGTCGGGCGGAGGGCGCCGCCGGCGGATCGCTCGGCGGGCAGCAGATTGGCGGCTGCCCACGCGGCTTCGACGCCCGCGTGCCCGCCTCCGATCACGATCACCCTGTACGCCTGATGGTCCATCGCAGCGGATCGTAGAGCCGGAACTGGGGCGATCCGGGAGGCTCGGCGTGCGGGTGCGATGAAATCCGACAGGGTTGATCCGGAATCTCATGGTCCTCGGCGCGGGTGTGTGCCGCCGCGGACCGCCCCCCCGTATGCTCCGGGTCCCGCATCGGCTCGCCGGTGACGGTTGGGGAAGGTGTGGGCGGCGTGGGGCGCCGCGGCAGATTTAGAAGAGGATTCCTGATATGGCCAGACGACAGGGCCCGCCCGAATCGTTCCAGTTCAATGTCGACCAGATCCAGATCGACCCCAAGCGAGCGCTCCTGATCGGGCAGATCGTCCTGATCCTGGGCGTGATCGCGGCCGGGGTGTGGACGAGCTTCTACACGGTGCAGGCCGAGGGCGAGGCGGTGGTCAAGAGGTTCGGCAAGGTCGCGAGCGTCCGCCAGCCGGGGCTGCACTTCAAGGCGCCTTTCGGGATCGACCGCGTCTACTTCGTGCCGACGCGCCGCGTCTTGAAGGAAGAGTTCGGCTTCCGCACCGTCGGGACGGCCAGGCGGACGGAGTACAGCAAGTCTCGCGAGCACCTGGCCGAGTCGCTGATGCTCACGGGCGACCTGAAGGTGATCGATGTCGAGTGGGTGGTGCAGTACCGGATCGAGGATCCGGAGAAGTATCTCCACCGCGTGCGAGAGCAGACCAAGTCCATCCGCGACATCTCCGAGGCGGTGATGCGCCGGATCGTGGGCAACAGCCTCGGCAGCGATGTGCTGACCGAGAAGCGTGTCGAGGTGGCGAGGAAGGCGAGGGAGGAACTGCAGGAGATCCTCGACTCGTTCGACGCGGGGATCACGATCAGCACGATCGAGCTGCAGGATGTCACGCCACCCGAGCGGGTCAAGCCGGCGTTCAACGAGGTGAACCAGGCCGAGCAGGAGCGGGAGCGGATGATCAACGAGGCGGAGAAGCGTCGCAACCAGCTCCTGCCGCGGGCGGAGGGCGAGGCGCAGCAGCTCGTCGCGGCGGCCCAGGGCTACGCGGCCGAGCGCACCAACAGCGCGCTGGGTGAGGCGGAGCGGTTCACCGCGATCCTCGCGGAGTACGCCAACGCCCCGGCGGTGACGCGCCAGCGGCTGTTTCTTGAGATGATCGACAATGTGATGCCGAAGATCGGGCGTGTCCTGGTGGTGGAGGAGGGGCAGATGCTCCCGACGCTTCCGATGCTGAACCTCGACGAGACCGCGGGCGGGTCCCGCACGGGGGGTGGACGATGAGCGGCAAACTCGTGACAGGCGGGCTGGGCCTGACCTCGGTGATCATCGTGTTGGGGATCCTGGGCGTGATCGGCTTCTCGCTCTCGACCTTTTCGCTCGACGAGACCGAGCAGGCGGTGGTCGTGCAGTTCGGCGCGCCCGTCGGCGAGCCGGTGACCGAGCCCGGGCTCCACTTTAAGATCCCGTTCATCCAGGAAGTGCGCAAGTTCGACAAGCGGCTGCTTTCCTGGGACGGCGACCCGAACCAGATCCCTACCCGCGGCGAGCAGTTCATCTCGGTCGACACGACCGCCCGGTGGCGGATCGTCGACCCCCTGAAGTTCCTCCAGAGCGTGGGCGACGAGCGGGGCGCCCAGCTCCGCCTGAACGACATTCTCGACTCGGTCGTCCGCGACCAGATCTCCGCTTCGGAGCTGGTCGAGATCGTGCGGTCCAAGGATTGGGAGGTCTCCCGTGAAGACCTCGAGCGGGCCCAGATCACCGGGGAGCAGGACGAGGAGATCTTGCTGCAGCGCGTGGCCCGGGGGCGGGCGGAGATCGTGCAGTCGGTGCTCGAGCAGGCCCAGAAGTTGATGCCGCAGTACGGGATCGAGCTGATCGATATCCGGATCAAGCGGGTGGACTATGTCGAGTCGGTGCAGGAGCGTGTGTTCGAGCGGATGATCGCCGAGCGTCAGCGGATCGCCGAGCAGTTCCGCGCCGAGGGCGAGGGGCGGGCGAGGGAGATCGACGGCCAGACGCAGCGCAGGGTCTCGGAGATCCGTTCAGAGGCGAGGCGTCAGGCGGAGGTGATCCGGGGCGCCGCGGACGCCGAGGCGACGCGGATCTACAACGAGGCGTTCGGGGCCGACCCGGAGTTCTACGCCTTTTTCAGGACGCTGGAGAGCTACAGCAAGTCGCTGGGCAAGGATGTGACGCTGATTCTGCGGGCCGATTCGGACTACTTCCGGTTCCTGCGCGACATCGGGGCCCAGCCCCGCGACTGAGGGGGGCTATCTTCTGGCTCCATGAAGGCCGGGCTCGGGCCCGGCCTTGCTACCGATTCTCTTTCGCGGAGCGGGCATGACCGGCGACATCACGCTGATGCGGACGATCGGGCTGATGCTCGTGACCGCCGCGGTCCTGCTGGTGCTCGCCCGCCGGCTTGCGGTGCCCAACATCGTGGTGTACATCGTCGGCGGGCTGCTGCTCGGGCCGCTCTTGGGACTGATTGAGACCGATGAGGCGACGGGCGCCGCGGACGCGTTGTATGTGCTGACGCATGTCGGGATCGCGCTCTTGCTGTTCCTGGTCGGGCTCGAGCTGAGCTTCGACAAGATCAAAGACATCGGAAAGGTCGCGGTCTTCGCGGGGGTCGGGCAGATCGTCTTCACGGCGTTCTTCGGCTTCCTGTTTGCGATCCCGCTGGGGTTCTCCGTGCTGGAGGCCGCGGTGATCGCGATCGCGCTGACCTTCAGCAGCACGGTCGTTGTTGTGAAGCTGCTGCGCCAGAAGGGCGAGCTGCTGAGCCTCTACGGCCGCATCGCGGTGGGCATCTTCCTGGTGCAGGACCTGGCGGTGATTCTCGCGCTGACGCTGCTTGCGGGGATGGACCATGTCTCGCCGGAGGAGGGGGTGGGGGGCCTGCCCCCCGGCATGCTCTCGCAGCTCGGCGTGGGCCTGCTAAAGGCCGGGCTGTACATGGTGGTTCTCGCGGCGGTGGCGCTGTTTTCCGTCAAGTTTGTCATGCGCCCGTTCTTCGACTGGGCGGCCCGGTCTGGCGATGTGCTGCTGATTTGGGGAGTCGCGTGGTGCTTTGCATTCGTGGTCGCGGCCGAGCGGTTCGGGCTCTCGCTTGAGCTGGGGGCGTTCCTTGCGGGCGTGAGCCTCGCGCAGCACAGGTCGGCGGGGGAGCTGACGCGGCGCCTCGGGCCCCTGACGAACTTTTTTATCGCGCTGTTTTTCCTGTCGCTCGGCGCGAGCATGGACCTCGGCGAGGCGAAGGCGCACTGGCTCGCGGCGGTCTTGCTCTCGCTGTTTGTCCTCATCGGGAACCCGCTGATCTTCATCCTGATCGTCGGGCGGTTCGGCTACAGCGAGAAAACGAGCTTTAAGACCAGCGTCACGGTCGCGCAGATCAGCGAGTTTTCCCTGATCTTCGGCGCGATGGCGATGGCCAAGGGGATCATCGATCAGTCGATCCTGTCGCTGATCACGGTAATCGGGCTGATCACGATCGTCGGCTCGTCGTACATGATCCTGTTCAACGATGGGCTGTACAAGTGGTGCAAGGCGGCGGGGCTGCTCCGGCCGTTCCGCATCTCCGATCAGGAAGACGAGGCGGCGCCGGAGATCAGCTCCGGGCACATCATCATCGTCGGCATGAACGCGCTGGGGCGGAGCCTCGCCAAGCGCCTCAGCGAGGAGGGGCGCGATGTGCTGGCGATCGACACCGACCCCAGAAAGCTCCGGGGCCTGCCCTGCCGCACGCTGCACGGGGACATCGAGCACGAGGAAGTCGCCGAGGAAGCG
>REET01000147.1 GCA_007694925.1 Phycisphaerales bacterium
GTGGGGTGTCGGGTGTGGGGGGTGGCCCGGCTCGCCGAGCCGGGTGTTCGAGTCGAGGTGCTGCGAGCAGAGCCGTTCGGACCTCAAGACCTGTGGCACTGGCGGCTTGCCCGCCAGTGTTCTCGCACAAGCACGACTCTCCGAGCCAAGAGTGGGATCGAATCTGCAGAGCCGCGGACCGGACGAATCAAGGATACGACTTCAACAAAGCGCATCCCGAAACCGAGTTCAAGACCAGACACGGCTCAGCGAGCCGTGCCACCACGGGCACGGATCCGCACTCGTGTCTTTCAACCCTTCCCCGCCCGCCCCCAGCGATCGATCAGCTCGCTCATCAGGCAGTCGAACGCGTACCCACCGTCGTTGAAGTGCACGCCGTGCACCTCAGGATGATACTCGTACAGCACGCGGCAATAGTCCACCGCGTCGTCGACCTCCATGTGGATCACCGTGGGGACGGCCCCGCCCTTCTTCGCCGCAAGCCGACGGCCGAACTCGTGCGCCCGCTCCTCGTCGGTGAACGCGATCAGGTGGGGCTTGCCCTCGACCGCCGCGATCAAGGGCTGCATCTCCTCCCCCTCGCCGACGCCGATGCAGTACCAGTGCTCCAGCGCGAGGCAGCGGCGCCAGAGCTCGTGCTCGGCGTTCTTGTTGTGCGCCATCCGCGTCGCGTCGACGAGGGTGTCGAAATCGGTCTGCTCAAAGCCTTCGGTCATCGCGGCGCTCCTGCATGCGGCCGCCGCGGGGAAGTCCGCGGCAGAGCCAGTCTACAGCGCCGGGCCTCACGCGCCGCCGGCGTTTTTGCCCGGGATCCGGGCCTTGCGTTTGCGCCGGGGCCGCTGGTGGCTGATCAGGCCCCGCATCGCTTCGAGCTTGCCGAAGCAGAGCAGCTTGTCCCCGGCCTGCAGCATCGCGCCGGGCCCGGGGTTGGGCGTGACCTTCCGGTCGCGGCTGAGCGTCAGGACGACCAGCCCGAGCTCGGCGACCTCCGTCTCGCCGATGGTGCGTCCGGCCAGCCCGCTCTCTGGGCTGATGCGCAGCTCGCCGACGCCGTAGCCCTTGCTGACCGTCAGCCGCTGGCGGATGTCGATATCGCCGAACTGCACGCGCTGCTCGGTGTACTCGATGATCGCGTCTGCGACATCGATGCCGGTGGCGTTCTCGATGCCCTCCAGCCCGGGCGAGGAGTTCACCTCGGTGATCAGCGGCCCGCTCTCGGATTCGAGCATGTCCACGCCCGCGACGCGCAGGCCGAGGATCTGCGAAGAGCGGACCGCGAGCTCCTCGAGTTCGGGCGTCACCGGCACGATCTCGGTCGATCCGCCGCGGTGCACATTGCTGCGGAACTCGCCGGGCTTGGCCCGTCGGCGCATCGCCGCGACGACACGCTCGCCGACCACCAACGCCCGCACATCGCAGCCCTTGCTTTCTGCGATGAACTTCTGGATGAGCACATTCTGCTTGGCGAGCTTGAGCGTCTCGACGATCGCCTGCGCCGTCTTGACCGATTCGGCCAGCATCACGCCCACGCCCTGCGTCCCTTCGAGCACCTTGATCACCACCGGGCAGCCGCCCAGACGCTCGATCGCGCTGGAGACATCGCTCGCGCTGCGCACCAGCTCGGTCGGGGGCATGCCCAGCTCGTGACGGCTGAGCACCTGCATTGCTCTGAGCTTGTCGCGGCTGGTCGTCACGCTCGCCGCCGAGTTCAGGCAGAAGACATCCATCTGCTCGAGCTGGCGCAGAACCGCGGCGCCGAAGTAGGTGATCGACGAGCCGATCCTCGGGATGACCGCGTCGGGCAGCGGGAAACGCTTGGAGCGGTAGTACAGGTCCGGGCGGACTTCTTCGAGCGAGATCGAGAACGCCAGCGTGTCGCGGACGATCGTCTCGTGCCCGCGCTTGATCGCCGCCTCGCGCAGGCGGCGCGTGCTGTAGGCCCGGGGTTGTCTTGAAAGGATCGCGAGTTTCATGGGGCGGCGGTCCCGTGCGAGTTGCCGATGAGAAATTTGTGCTCGCTGTCGACGAGCACGCGCCCGCCCAGGGCGCGACGCCCAAGCAGCATCCGGTTGAGCATCCGCTCACGGTCGACCAGCGAGAGCTCGATCGGGAACGAGAGCGGGCCGATCCGCAGCGTCGTACGCACCACCGGACGCTCGTGGATGTGCCCCGTGGTCGGCTTGACACGCGCGATCCGGACCACATCCGCCTCCGCCACCACGTGCGTGCGGGGCCGCCGGCGACGGATCACCACCTCGAACCTCGCCCGCGTCGGCGACAGCAGCTCCAGGTGCTGCACATGGATCGCGCTGAGCTTGGCGCCCGTGTCGAGCTTGGCGATGATCCCGCTGATCCCCCAGTCGGGAAGATCAACACGCTCTCGCCAGCCCGCGACAACACGATCGCCCGGCAGCTCGCCGCTCATCATCGCCTCAGTGCCGAAAGAACGACCCGCCCGACCCCCGACAAGGACGTCTCAAAAACGGGGCTGAGTATAGAACAGGCAGGCACGCGGCCTCCCCCTGAGGCACTGGCGGCTTGCCCGCCAGTGGTTCGAGCCCGGATCACGCGTCTGTCACAGAAAAACACTGGCGGGCAAGCCGCCAGTGCCACATATTCCCCCGCGCCCCGCGAGCCGAAGGCTCGCGCTACCGCCTCGCCAGTTTCGCCCACGCGTAGATGAACGCCCCCAGCGCAAGCGCGATCGCCCCGTTCGCCTGGTGGGCCGTCGCCAGCAGCGTCTCGGTCACGCCCACCAGCGGCGTCTCGGCCAGTTCCTCGGCCGTCGGCGCCCGCCCCCTCGGCCCGCCCGAGAGCACCACCGCCAGCACCACCCACCCCAGCGCGAACTGCAGCACGATCACACCCATCAACGCCTTGCCAGAAAGGTTCAGCGTCCGCTTGCGGGGATCGGTCTCGGACGGTGCGCTCGTCGCCGCGGCAGCCGCCATGAACGCGAACGCCACGACGACAAACGAGAAGAGCACATGCAGCCCCAGCGCCGAGTGGGAGATGACCTCCGCTCCCTCGACGCCTTTGAGCTGGCGGTAGGTCGCCCCGGTGATGAGCTGGAAGATCGCCGCGTGCACGAACCCGGTCGAGAAGACCTTGAGCTTCCGCGAGTACTCCAGCGCGTCGCGGTCGATCGCCCGCCACGCCGGGCTCAGCCACGCGGTCTGCGCGACGATCAGCATGAAGAAGATCTGTCCGAGCACCCCGTGGGCCGCTCCGAGGATCTCCAGGTTCTCCTTCACCCGCACGCCGCCCAGGAGCCCCTGCACGATGACCAGCGCCAGCAGCCCGACCGCCGCGAACTTCGCCCAGCGGCGGGGGTCGGCGATGAGCACCCAGAGCGTCAGCACAATCGTCGTGATCCCGACGAATGTGCCGAACAACCGATGCGTGTGCTCAAGGAAGATCCGCGAGTCCGACGCCATGTAGGCGTAGGGGAAGAGGAACATGTTCTCGCCGTAGGTCGTCGGCCAGTCCGGCACGGCCATGCCGCTGTCGCTGCTGGTGACCAGTCCGCCCACCAGAAGCAGGGGGAAGACCGAGGCCGCGGTCACGATCGCAAACCGCCCCAGCCAGAGGTGGGGGGTCGGCTCGGGCAGGTCGGCCCTGGCCAGTCCTCGACCGATTGCTCCGCCGATCAGCCCCACCAGAGCGCTGACCCCGAAGAACCCGCCGAGCATCAGCAGCCAGTCGTCGCGGAGATTGACGCCCCCGGCGATGTCGGTCTGGTCGGCGCCCTCACCGAGGACGGCGGCCAGGAGCAGGCTGTTGACCGCCGCGGCGATCAATCCCCCGATCAGGCCGGTCGGGATGGCGAGCTTGCGTCCTGCGGCTTTGGCGACCCAGGCGCAGGCGATCAGTTGGGCCAACAGAAGCAGTCCCGCCGTCATCGCCGTCGGCGACCCGACCCCGGGCAGGTGGACGACGAACGCGCCGCACCACATCGCGACCGCGGCGACGAACCCGGCGGTGACGGAGGTCTGCACGAGGAGGGTGCGGGGGGGGGAAACCGGATTTTCGGATAAGATTTGTGTCGTGGTCGCCATGGGTGTTCAGAGCCTGCGACTGGGTCTCAGTTACGGTCAGACCGGAATTTATCTCTTGACATAGTAGGCGGAGGGGTGACGATTGCTGCCCCGCCGCAACCTGTTCTGTTGTACAGTTGCGGCTCTCCCGACCGAGCGGGAGCGTGTGGGGATGGCGTCGCTGCGGATGCGTCGCGTCCTTCCGAGTGCTCGTGCAGCTAGGAGGAGTCGCTTTGCTCTTCCCCAAGTGGGTAAACACGGTCCCGACGGTGCTGGCCATGGGCGGCGGCGGCGCGACCCTGATGACCGTTGCGCTGGTGTGGTACTACTTCACGCCGAAGTTCTGGGTTATGGGGTACATGCCCGAACAGCCCGGCGCGGGCTTTAGCCATCAGATCCACGCCGGCAAGCTCGGCATGGACTGTCGGTACTGCCACACGCACATCGAGGAATCGCCCGAGGCGAACATCCCGCATGTGAGCGTGTGCTACGGGTGTCACGCCGAGGGGCGTCTGAACCCGCGCAGCTACAACGCCGACCGCATCGAGTTCGTGCGCACCGCGTACCAGAACGACGAGCCGATCGCGTGGCGCCGGGTGCACAAGCTGCCCGACTATGTGCGCAACTTCCCGCACCATGTGCACCTCCAGGCGGGGGTGAGCTGCTATTCGTGCCACGGGCAGATCATCGGGATGCCGGTGGTCTTCCAGGCCGAGTCGCTGAGCATGGGGTGGTGTCTTGAGTGCCACCGCGCTCCGGAGGACCACCTGGTGCCGCCGGACAAGGTGACGGAACTGACCTGGGTCGAGTCGGAACTGTCGGAGCGTCGGTCGATGAGCCGTCGCGAACGTCGTGTGCACACGAGCGACCTGATCGCGGCCCTGCGTGAAGCGCCGCCCGAGAACTGCGGCGCTTGCCACCACTGACAGAGCGGGCAGAACGAGCAACTCTCACCGGGACCGAGCGTCCCGGCCAGACAAAGGCGACAGGACTCATGTCGAAGCATGATCAGTGCCCATCGACACGCGGGAAGACCGCGCCGCCCAGCACCCGCGAGCTCTCCCGCGTCGGCGGGACGGGCCAGCAGATGTGGCGGAGCCCCGAGGAGCTCGCGGACACCCCCGAGTTCCGCGACATGGTCGAGCGCGAGTTTCCAGCGGGGGCCAGCGAGCTGCTCGATGGCTCGCGCCGCACCTTCCTCAAGCTGATGGGGGCGGGCTTGGCGCTCGCCGGCGCCGCGACGATCCCCGGCTGCCGCAGGCCCGACCACAAGATCCTGCCCTACTCGCGTTCGATCCCCGAGGACATCGTCATCGGCAAGCCGTTGTACTTTGCGACGAGCATGCCGCTGCCCGGCGGCGGGGCCGAGGGCCTGATGATCGAGACGCACGAGGGGCGTCCGACCAAGGTCGAGGGCGGCTTCCTCCACCCGGTCAACC
This sequence comes from Phycisphaerales bacterium, assembly GCA_007694925.1. Taxonomy (GTDB): domain Bacteria; phylum Planctomycetota; class Phycisphaerae; order Phycisphaerales; family UBA1924; genus SLFH01. The sequence goes on from REET01000147.1 coordinate 5,477, forward strand.
GGGGCAAGAGCACGCAGTGGTCGCAGGCGTCGATCCTCGAGCTGTACGACCCCGACCGCGTGAAGGGCGCGATCTACAACCCGCCTGACGGCGAGCCGACCAACGCGACCTGGCCCGACTTCCTCAACTGGTGGACCGGGCGGGCCGAGGGCATCGAGAACCTGCAGGCCCGCTACGACGACAGCCGCGGCAGAGGCCTGGCGTTCCTTGTCGATCGCAGCAGCAGCCCCTCGCGTCAAGCGGTCCGCGACCGCCTGCGCGAGCGTTGGCCCGAGGCGGTCTGGGCGGTGCACGAGCCGGCGCAGTCGGACAATCCGAGGCGCGGGACGGAGATGGCCTTCGGCTCGCCCCACCGCGAGTTGCTCGACCTTTCGCGGGCCGATGTGATCTTCTCGCTCAACCGCGATTTCCTCGAAGCCTGCAGCGTGAACGAGCCCATGGCGCTCAGGCACGCCCGCGACTTCGCCTCCAGGCGGGGCCCGAAGGAAGCCGGCGACTCGATGAACCGGCTGTATGTCGTCGAGAGCGCGTTCACCAGCACCGGCGGGTGCGCCGACCACCGCAAGGCGGTCGCCCCCTCGCGCGTCGCGGCGTACGCCGTCGCGCTTGCGAGCACGCTGCTCGAAGGCGTCAGCGGCGATGGCTGGTCGCGCCTGCGTTCGGCGCTCAGCGAAGTCAGCGTCCCGCGGGGCGACGACCTGGACATGGCGTTCGTCCGCGCCGCTGCCGACGACCTCCGGACGCACACCGGGCGCGCCGTCGTGCTGGTCGGCCCGGAGCAGCCGGCGGAGATCCACGCCCTGGCGCACGCGATCAACGCCTCGCTGCGTTCGATCGGCCCGGACCGCGTGGTCGATTTCCTGCCCCTGGACCCCGACAGCGACGAGTGCGCCCCGGCCGACGGCGCCAAGGCGATCGCCGACGCGATCGACGCGGGTCGTGTCGAGACGCTGATCTGCATCAACACCAACCCGGTGTACGACGCCCCGGCGGACCTGAACTTCGCGGAGAAGTACTCGAGGGTCCGGCGCACGATCACGCTCTCGACGCAGATGACCGAGACGGGCGAGGCGTCGCTGTGGCAGCTCAGCCGGGCTTGCTATCTGGAGGCGTGGGGCGACACGAAGGCGGCCGACGGCACGATCGCGCCGGTGCAGCCCGTCATCGCCCCGCTCTACGCCCCGGCGTACAGCGAGATCGAGCTGCTCGGGTGGTTCAGCGGCGAGGAGGCCTACCTCCCCGTCGAGAACGACGGGCGTTCGCGCAGCACGCCCGACCCGCGCCGCATGGCCGACGGGCACCGCATCGTGATGCACACTTGGCGTTCGCTCGGCCTGCTCGGCGAGGTCGAGGGCCCGGGCCCGCGTCCGGTCTTCGACCGCGACCCGCGGCCCGACCCCGAGAACGAATCGGCGACAGCCGCCTGGCAGGAGCGTGAGGACGACCGCCAGCGCAGGCTCGAAGCGTGGGAGCGTGAGAACCGGCGCTTCGAACGCGAGCTGGACCGGCCCTGGCGCCGGGCCCGCCAGAACGGCGTGGCCAACATGCCCTCGCGGCTTCGCCCCGAGAACGCGATGGCACGCGGGCGCGTCGACGGCGTGGGAGACGCGCTCGCGGCCATCGCTTCGCGCATCGGCTCGGTCCGCGTGCCCGAGGCGCCGCGGCCGGAGAACCTCGATGTCTTCTTCTACGCGGGCCCGGTCGGCGACGGGCGCTTCGCCAACATGCCCTGGCTGCAGGAGCAGCCGCATGTCGGCACCCGCGTCGTCTGGGACAACCCGGTCGTCGTCAGCCCGGCGACGGCCGAGACGCTGAACCTCACGCCCGACCCCTACACGCGTCGCGAGCCCAAGGCCCGCATCGCGAGGCTCACCGTCGGCGACCGGTCGATCGATGTCCCCGTCTGGATCATGCCGGGCATGGCCGACGGGTGCGTGGGCGTGATGCTCGGCTACGGGCGCACGGCCGCTGGGTCTGTCGGCGACGGTGTCGGCTTCAACACCTACAAGGCCCGCTCGGCCGGGCAGGGTCTGATGGCGCGCGGCGCCCGCCTGACACGGTCCAACGCACGCTACTTCATCGCCAGCACGCAGAACCACTGGTCGCTGGAGGGTCGAACCACGATCTTCCGCCAGATCGACAAGCCCTACTTCGACAAGTACGCCGCAAAGCCGATCGTGGCTCGTCCCGACGAGATCTACGGCGTGTACGAGAAGAAGCTGAACCTCGCCGAGCAGCTCGGCGAGCTGGACCACACCCCGCCGAACATCAGCGCGTACGAGCACCCTTACAACCAGTCGCGCGCCGATGTGAAGCCCGACCGCACCGTCCGCGACCGGCTCGGGCGTGAGACCCCTCCCAAGTACGCGATTCGTCCGCAGTGGGGGATGACGATCGACACCTCGACCTGCATCGGGTGCGGGACCTGCACCGTCGCCTGCCGGTCGGAGAACAACATCCCGGTGGTGGGCAAGACCGAGGTCGCCCGTGGGCGTGAGATGTCGTGGATCCGTGTGGACCGGTACTTCACCGGCGACGACTGGCGGACGCCCGACGAGATGGTGCACCAGCCGGTCGCGTGCGTGCAGTGCGAGAACGCGCCGTGCGAGGTGGTGTGCCCGGTCAACGCGACGGTGCACGGGCCCGAGGGCCTGAACCTGATGGTGTACAACCGCTGCATCGGCACGCGGTACTGCTCGAACAACTGCCCCTACAAGGTCCGGCGGTTCAACTTCTTCGACTGGGGGCAGACGAAGTTCAACGGCCGCTTCGCCTTCCAGGACCGGATCGGCGGCGCCCGCCCGGACAACCTGAACCTGATCCCGCCCCGACTGCGCGAGCGTGTCGATCAGGTCAGCCGCATGAAGCACAACCCGGATGTGACCGTCCGCTCGCGCGGCGTGATGGAGAAGTGCACCTACTGCCTCCAGCGGATCAACCGGGCCCGCTTCGAGATGAAGCTCAAGCATCTGGAGAACATCCCCGACGGGTTCTTCCAGACCGCCTGCCAGCAGGCCTGCCCGACGAACTCGATCGTCTTCGGCGACATCCTCGACGAGACGAGCGAGGTCTCGAAGCTGCGTGCGAACCACCGCAGCTACCTCCTGCTCGGCTACCTGAACACCCGCCCGCGGACGAGCCACCTCCTCCGCGTGCGGAACCCCAACCCGAGGCTCAGAGAGCCCAAGGACCCCAAGGCGTACGCCTCGGTCCCGGGTGGCGGCGTTGGCGGTGTCCGCCAGGGCCTGTTGCATGATCCGACACGAAGACATGAAGACGCCGGCTATGTCGGCAGTCTGAGCGTTCTGGGGGTGCACGCATGAGCGTTGAGCATCCGGACCAGCGCACGGTCGAGCAGCTGCTCGGGCGTGAACCGGAATCCAGCCAGCCGTCCCCGCACGACCCGGGCGACGGCTCGCTGATCGACGACCCGGCGCTCGATGCGCCGCTCGTCCTGGGCGGGCGGTCCCTGCACGAGGTGACCGAGATCGTCTGCGGCTACGCCGAACGCCCGGCGCCCAAGTGGTGGCTGCCGGCGCTGCTCGTCAGCGCCGCGACGGCGGGCGTGGGCACGATGATGATCCTCTACCTGATCATCACGGGCGTCGGCGTCTGGGGCCTGAACAACCAGGTCAACTGGGCCTGGGACATCACCAACTTCGTGTTCTGGATCGGCATCGGCCACGCCGGCACGCTGATCAGCGCGATCCTTTGCCTCTTCAAGCAGAAGTGGCGCACGGCGGTGAACCGTTCGGCCGAGGCGATGACGATCTTCGCGGTGACCTGCGCCGGCATCTTCCCGGCGATCCATGTCGGGCGGATCTGGTTCATCTGGATGGTCTTCCCGATCCCCAACGCCAACGCGATCTGGCCGAACTTCCGATCGCCCCTGCTGTGGGACGTGTTCGCCGTCAGCACCTACGCGACGGTCTCGGCGCTGTTCTGGTACATGGGGATGCTGCCCGACTTCGCGACGCTGCGCGACCGTGCCGACCGGCGTCTGCGCCGGGCTCTGGCGTCGGGCGGGGCGCGGAGCCTGCCCGACACGCTGCGGGCGTACATCTACGGGGTGTTTGCGCTGGGCTGGCGGTTCAGCAACCGGCACTGGCACCGCTACGAGGTCGCCTACCTGATCCTGGCGGGCATCTCGACGCCCCTGGTGCTCAGCGTGCACTCGATCGTGTCGTTCGACTTCGCGGTCTCGGTGGTGCCCGGGTGGCACACGACGATTTTCCCGCCGTACTTCGTGGCCGGCGCCATCTTCGGCGGGTTCGCGATGGTGCTGCTGCTCTTGATCCCGGCGCGTGAGCTCCTGCCGAACTTCAAGGACCTGCTGACGCTGCGCCACATCGAGAACATGGCGAAGATCCTGCTGGTCACCGGGATGATGGTGGGCTTCGCGTACGCGATGGAGTTCTTCATCGCGTGGTACGGGGCCAACGAGTTCGAGTTCTATGTGTTCATGTTCAACCGGGCCGTCCCGGACTGGCTGCACGAGAGCGGCGCGCCGTACTGGTGGGCCTACTGGACGATGATCTTCTGCAACGTCGTCTCGCCTCAGGTGTTCTGGTTCAGGCGATGCCGGCAGGATGTGCGGATCGTCTGGGTGGTGGCGCTGCTGGTGACGATCGGGATGTGGTTCGAGCGTTTCGTGATCATCGTGACGAGCCTGCACCGCGGGTGGATGCCGGCGCAGTGGCACATGTTCTACCCGACGATCGTGGACATCCTGACCTTCGTGGGGACCTTCGGGATCTTCATGACGCTGTTCCTGCTGTTCCTGAAGTTCCTGCCGATCTTCCCGATGGCGGAGATCAAGGCCGTGATGCCGCAGGCCGACCCGCACCCCGAGCCCGAGGAGGCTCCGGCGGTGTCGGGGGCGCGAGGCGACGACCCCGAGGCCGCCGGCGGCGCAGCTCCCGCGCCCGCCCCGGCCCATCCCGAGGAGGGCCGCTGACATGGCGCTCGCCGACTATCTGCCGATCCCGACCTCCAAGCTCCCCGCGCCGCTGCGCGGGCCCTCGACGAAGTTTGTCCTCGAGGACGGCACCCCCGTGCACGGGATGCTGGCGCAGTACTCCAAGACGCCCGATCTGGTCCACGCCGTCGAGGCGGTCCGGGACGCGGGGTACAAGGTGTGGGATTCCTTCTCGCCCTTCCCGATCCACGGGATCGAGGAGTCGATGGGGTTCTCTCGCACCAAGCTGCCCTACATCATCGGCGTGGCCGGGCTCTCGGCCGCGGCCATGGGCTTCCTCCTGCAGTGGTGGATCTCCGGCGATTACCCGATGGTCGTGCAGGGCAAGCCCTTCACGGCTTGGCAGCCGTTCGTGCCGGTCACCTTCGAGATCGGCATCCTGATCACGGCGTTCACGACGCTGATCGGGATGTTCGCGTTCAACGGGCTGCCCAGGCACCACCACCCGCTGTACCAGAGCGAGCGGTTCCTCTCCAGCAGCGACGACAAGTTCTTCGTCTACATCGAGGCGACCGACGAGCGTTTCGACCCCGAGGCGACGCGGAAGCTCCTCGAAAAGACCCACCCCGACCACATCGAGCTGATCGGTCAGCGCGACTGACGCCCCGACGGAGGCTCCACTTGACTGCCACGACACACCAAAGAGGACGCCCGGCGAGCCGCGCTGTTGTCGCGCTGGCGATCGGCGCGGCGCTCGTGTCCGCGGCCGGGCTGACCGGCTGCCGGGGCGACCGCAGCGGCAAGCCCCCGCGCCAGTTCCTCCCGGACATGGACGACCAGCCCCGAGTCAGCCCGCAGGGCTCGTTGGCGCTCTTCGACGAGACCGACGGCGGGCGCGCTATGCGAGTCCCCCCGGCGGGCATCGTCGCGTTCGACCGGCACGGGATCGATCCCGTCCGCCACGCCGAAGAGGACTGGTACCAGCGCACCATCCAGCCACAGCGCGACGCGCTGCTGCGCGAGGACAGCGAGCGTTTCCACGGCGTGGTCGCCGGGGTCGACTTCCGCTTCGCCTGGCAGTCCGGCAACGCCGACCCCTTCATCCACGACATCCCCATCCCGGTCGATGCGGAAATGATCACCCGCGGGCTGAACCGCTACGACATCTTCTGCGCCGCCTGCCACGGGTACGCCGGCGAGGGCGGGGGCGAGAACATCGTCGAGACCGGCGGGCCGGTGAACCGCTACGAGCAGTACGGCGGCCTGGTCGGCCGGCGCTGGTCGTACGCGGTGCCCAGCTTCCACGACGAGCGCTACCAGAAGGGCGTCGACGACCCGGGCGGGCGCGACGGGTATCTGTTCTACACGACGATGTACGGGGTCGGCTTCGAGTCGCCAGAGGATGTGGGCAAGGGCCTCCGCATGCCCGGCTACAGCCACGCGCTGAGCGCCGACGACGCGTGGGCGATCGTCGCGTACATCCGGGCGCTGCAGCTCTCGCGGAACTTCCCGATGGCCGAGCTGCGTGACGATGTGCCCGCCGAGCGCGACGCCCGCGAACGCCTGCGTCGCCTGCGGATGGGCGGCGCGGGAACCGCCGAGCGCCCGGCCTCGGGCGCGGACCTGCTGGCGACTGACCGCGGCGAGACCGAAGGAGGCGCCCAGTGACCCAGCTCTCTGCGACGCAGTACAAGCGCCGTCTCAAGCGGATCGCCGAGCACCCGGCGATGAGCGCCGAGAACATCACCGCCGACCGGGCCTCGATGGACAAGGCCGCGATGGTCATGATCGGGATCGGCGCGATCCTGCTGGCCCTGACCGCAATCGGTGCGGTCGTCGTCAACGGGCGCCACGCGCTGGCGTCCTATGCCGTGGGCGTCTACGCCGTCACCGCCATCAGCCTCGGCGCGATGTTCTGGGTGATGGTCTTCGAGCTGGTGCGTTCGGGCTGGAGCGCCGGCGTCCGGCGCCAGTTCGAGAATGTGATGATGAACATCCCGCTCTGCGTGGTGCTCATCGCCCCGATCCTGATCTTCGAGCTCGCCGCCGGCGGCGTGCTGTTCCACTGGATGATGGACGACGCCGACCAGTACCTGGTCAACAAGAAGTCGTCGTACCTGAACCCGGCGTTCTTGGCGGTCCGGTTCCTGCTCTACGGCGGGATCTGGATCCTGCTTGCGATGAAGCTCTGGGGCTACAGCATGGCCCAGGACCAGACCGGCGATCGGTACCTGGTCAACAAGGCCCGTTTCACCAGCAGCTGGGGCATGCTGCTGTTCGCCCTGTCGGTCGCGTTCTTCGCCTTCGACTTCCTGATGAGCCCCGACTACCGCTACTTCAGCACGATGTGGGGCGTGTACTACTTCGCGGGCGGAACCTTCTCCGCCATCGCGGTCGTCGCGATCATCTGCTGCATCGCCAAGTTCTTCGGACGAATGACCGGCGCCATCACCGCCGAGCACACCCACGACATGGGCAAGCTCATGTTCGGGTTCACAGTCTTCTGGGGCTACATCGCCTTCAGCCAGTACTTCCTCATCTGGTACTCCAATATCCCCGAGGAGGTCGCCTGGTTCACCCACCGCAAGGAGAACGGGTGGGAGGTCCTGGCCTGGCTGCTCGTCTTCGGCCACTTCCTCATCCCCTTCATCATTCTGCTCCAGCGCCCCGTCAAGCGGTCGCTGATCGGGCTGGCGATCGTCGGGGTCTGGTTGCTTGTGATGACCACGATCGACAAGACATGGATCGTCCGCCCCATGGTCTACATCCGTGATTTCGCCCAGTACAACCCCGGCCCCGCCGGGTGGTGGCTGGATGTTGTCGCCGCGGCGGGCGTGTTCGCGGTCTGGGGCGGCTTCCTCGTGCGTCGGATCGCACGCGTGCCGCTGATCCCCGTCAGAGACCCCAGGCTCCTCAAGGCCCTGAAGCACAAGAACTATGTCTGATTACAGGGTCCGAAACTCCGCTGGACGGCTCTCGCCCGCAAACGCGGCGCGGACGGCCCTGTTCTGTCGGGGAAGAATGAATACTGTTTGGCAAGACCGGCGAAGCCCGGATGGGGCAGCACGATGAGCGACGACCGGAAACATCTCGAGATCGACCGTTCCGAGCCGGATGAGTGGCACACCCACACACCCGAGGAGGGGCCCCCCCAAGAGGAGCACGCGTCGCGGGTCGACGCGGGTGTTCTCTTCTTGGTCTTCTGCATCATGACCGTGGGCCTGACGGTCACCGTGGTCGCGCTCATCTTCTACTTCAGCCAGCACACCAACGCGCTGAAGGCCGAGCTCAAGGAAACCACTCACTGGCGGACCGACATCTCGATCCCCTACCGCGAGAGCGCCCGCCAGACCCTCACCGGCTACGCCTGGGAGGACCAAGAGCGCGAGATCGTCCGCGTCCCCCTCGACCTGGCGATCGACCGCGTGATCGAGCGGTACTCGGAAGGACAGGACTAGGCCCAACGGCGGCAGAGAACCCATGAAAAAGCGTTCGTTCACATCCAGCCTCGCCAGACGCCTCACCGGAAGCCTCGCGGTCATCGCGGTCGCGGCTGTCTGTCTGGCGGCGCGTCCCGCTTCGGCGCAGGGTGTGCTCAACGAACTGCCCGAGGCCGCCCGCGGCGTCGGCATGGACGACCGCCTGGGCAACCGCGTCCCCTTCCCGATCATCGTCCGGAGCGAGCTCGGCGAGGCGGTCGATCTGGCGAGCTACTTCAACAAGGGCAAGCCGGTCCTCCTCTCGCTGGTCTACTACGACTGCCCGCTGCAGTGCCCGGCGCTCCTTGAGAACCTCTCGCAGACCATCGGCGAGTGCCCCTACGAGCCCGGCGTCGACTACACCGTCCTCGTCGTCAGCTTCGACCCGACCAACACCGAGAAAATGGCCCAGGAGGCCAAACGCGACGCGCTGGTCCGCCACGAGCTGACCTACGGCCGGCGCGTCAACGAGGACACCCGGCGCGGCATCATGTTCCATGTCGCCGGCGAGGCCGAGGCGAGGCGCCTCGCCGACGCGGTCGGCTTCCGCTACAAGCTGCTGGTCAACGGCGAGTACTCGCACCCCTCGGCCCTGATCGTGCTCAGCCCCGAGGGCGTGGTCACCCGCTACCTCCCCGGCTTCAACACGACCGACCAGAAGGTCGGGCCGATGCTCCGCATGGCGCTGCTGGAGGCGAGCAACGGGCGGATCGCGCGGGGCTTCATCGACTGGTTCGTGCACACCTGCTTCACCTTCGACCCCGACGCGGGGGCCTACAACATGGAGGCGATGGCGGTGATGCGCCTCGCGGGGGGCGGCACCGTTGTGCTGCTCGGGGGGCTGATCGGTGTGCTGTTTCTGAAAGAAAGACTGCGTCGACGCCCGGCGTCGGCGGGCCCCGTCCGGCTCGCCAACGCCGCCAACCGTCCGACGCCCGGATTCACGGGGCCCAGCGCATGAACCCGTTTCTCGGTCTGTTCGATTCGGCGAGAGCCGCGACCTTCCCGGCCCAGCAGGGCCCGGTGGCCCGCTTCATCTTCGGGCGCGACCCGCAGGAAGCGGCCTACTCCGCCGGGGTCGAAGGCCTGTTCATGTTCATCTTCTGGATCAGCACCTTTGTGTTCATCGGGCTGATGGCGCTCTCGTTCTACTGGGCCGTCAAGTACCGGCGCCGCCCCGGCGTCGCGCCCCCGCGCAGCCCGAGCCACAACACCGCGCTGGAGATCACCTGGACGATCATCCCCTCGATCGTCTTCATCTCCCTCTTCTTTGTCGGCTTCCGCGTCTACGCCAAGCAGGTGATCGCTCCGTCCGACGCCGTCCGCCTCGACCTCATCGGGTACCGCTGGGGCTGGAACCTCTACTACCCCGGAGGCGTCACATCGACCGAGACCCTCCCCCCGGGCACGATCTCCGCGTCCAGCGTCCCGGTCTTCATGTTCCCCGAAGACACGCCGATCCTGCTGGAGATGTCCAGCCAGGACGTCATCCACAGCTTCTGGGTCCCCGACTTCCGCTCCAAGATGGACCTCTTCCCCAACCGCAGCACAAGCTTCTGGTTCCGCACCAGCAAGCTCCAGCCCGGCGACATGGACAACCCAGACCTGGGCTACCCCAACAAGGAACACATCCTCTACTGCGCCGAGTACTGCGGCGATCAGCACTCCCAGATGCTCGGCCTCATCCGGGTCGTCCCCCGCGAGGTCTACGAGAACTTCCTCCGCAATCCCTGGCCCGAGGGCATCAGCCTCGTCGAGAAGGGCAAGCTCCTCCACAGCCTCCGCGGGTGCAACGCGTGCCACAGCCTCGACGGCTCGTCGGGCACCGGCCCGACCTGGCTGAACTGGTACGGCTACGAGCACAGATACACCGACGGCTCGACACACCTCGCCGACGCCGACTTCACCCGCGAGTCCATCTACTACCCCGGCCGCAAGATCCGCTCGGGCTACCAGAATGTCATGAACTCCTACCTCGGCCAGATCAACGAGGAAGAGATGCGGGCCCTGATCGCCTTCATGCGATCGATCAGCGACCAGGGCGGCGACCCGACCGCCGGATTCCCAGACGAAGAAGAGGAAACCGGCGGGAACTGAATCCTGAAGCGTCCGGCCCCGGCCTCCCGGGGCCGCGGGGGGGGAACGACCCACACCCACACGAGGGCGTGAACACACCATGAGCACCATCGACACCCACAACGCAGGACAGCACGCCCACCACGAGGGCAGCTACCTCACGCCCCACGGCGGCGCGCTGGCCACCATCTGGAACTGGGCCACCACGATCGATCACAAAAAGATCGGCGTGATGTACCTCTTCGCCATCATGTTCATGTTCTTCCTCGGGGGCGTGGCGGCCCTCGGCGTCCGGGCCGAGCTCTGGGAGCCGACCCGCGTCGTCACACAGGTCGTCGAGGGCGAAACGGTCACCAGCTACACAGGCCAGGTGCTCGTCAACCTCGCGCCCATCGTCCCGGGCGTCGAGTCCGAGGGCGGCATCTCGGCGGGCATGAACATCTACAACCGCGCCTTCAGCCTCCACGGGATCATCATGACCTTCATGGTCATCGTGCCCTCTGTGCCGGCGTCGCTGGGTAACTTCTTCCTGCCACTCATGCTCGGCGCGAAGGATGTCGCCTTCCCACGCCTGAATCTGATGAGCTGGTACATCTATGTGTTCGGCTCGATCTTCGCCGTCGCGGCGGTCGTGATGGGGGGTGTAGACACGGGCTGGACCTTCTACACGCCCTATTCAACGATGACCGACGCGGACCACTTACGCGTGGTCTTCGTCATCCTCGCGGCGTTCATATTGGGCTTCAGCTCGATCCTGACGGGCCTGAACTTCATCGTCACGGTGCACAAACTCAGGGCGCCCGGCATGGGCTGGTTCGACATGCCACTGTTCGTCTGGGCCATGTACGCCACCGCGATCATCCAGGTCCTGGCGACCCCGGTCATCGGCATCACCCTGCTCTTGCTGATCTTCGAGCGGGTCTTCCATGTCGGCATCTTCGACCCGCGCATGGGCGGCGACCCCGTGCTTTACCAGCACTTCTTCTGGTTCTACAGCCACCCGGTCGTCTATGTGATGATCATCCCCGCCTTCGGCATCATCAACGAGATCATCCCTGTCCACGCCCGCAAGAAGCTGTTCGGCTACCGCGCGATGGCCTTCGCGACGCTCGGCATCGCCGCCGTCTCGTTCCTCGTCTGGGGCCACCACATGTTCACCGCCTCCGGTGAGCTGGCGGCGATGATCTTCAGCGCCCTGACCTTCCTCGTGGCCATCCCGACGGCCATCAAGGTCTTCAACTGGGTGGCCACGCTCTACAAGGGCTCGATCGCCTTCAACACGCCGATGCTCTACGCCCTGAGCTTCCTGTTCATGTTCACCATCGGCGGGCTCACCGGCCTGCCCCTGGCCACCCTCGCCACCGACCTGCACCTGCACGACAGCTACTTCGTCGTCGCCCACTTCCACTATGTGATGATGGGCGGCACGATCATCGCCTTCGTCGGGGGCATCCACCACTGGTGGCCCAAGATGTTCGGCAAGCTCTACAACGAGCGCTGGGCGATCATCGGCTGCGTGCTCGTCTTCATCGGCTTCAACCTGACCTTCTTCACCCAGTTCATCCTCGGCACCCGCGGGATGCCGCGCCGTTACGCCAGCTACCCCGACGAGTTCCAGTTCCTCCACCAGCTCTCGACCATCGGGTCGTGGATCCTCGGGATCGGCTTCCTGATCCACTTGGGCGTCTTCGTCCACTCGCTGGTCGCCGGCCGCAAGGCCCCGGAGAACCCGTGGGGCGGCCTGAGCCTCGAGTGGGAGACCGAGAGCCCGCCCATCGAGCACAACTTCCACCACGAGCCGATCGTCAAGCACGGCCCCTACGACTTCGACACGGTCCAGCCGCCGCACACAGACCCGGCCGAGTTCCCGATGCCCGAGCCGCTCCGCCCCGGCGAGCGCACCCACTGACACCCTTCCCCGCCCGGGCCGACCAGCCCGGGCCGGGGCTTTGACAACCGCAGGGCCCAGCGCCCGGCGCGACAAGAGCCTGACCCTGCCTCACCCGGAGGGGGCCCGATGACCTCGATCGACACCGGCGGCAACCCGCCGCAGAACAACCCGCAGCCCCAGGCGCTCTCTACCGAGCCCAGGTGGAAGCGCCAGCCGTTCGCGAACCACTGGCGGAGCCACGCGGAGGATTTCGACGCGTGCAAGATCGGCATGTGGCTCTTCCTGACGACCGAGGTGCTGCTGTTCGCGGGCATCTTCGTCGCCTACGCCGTCTTCAGGATGTGGTACCCCGAGGCGTTCGCCAACGGGTCGCACCACCTCGATGTGCACTGGGGCGCGCTCAACACGGTGATCCTGCTGATCTCGTCGTTCACCGTCGCCGCGAGCATCCGCAACGCCCAGCTCAACCAGCAGGGCCTGCTGAAGATCAACCTGAGCATCACGCTGTTCTGCGCGTTGCTCTTCATGATCATCAAGTTCACCTTCGAGTACGCGCCCAAGTGGGCCGAGGGCAAGCGCCCCGGCGTCTGGTTCAGCTACCCCTTCGCGGCCGACCCCAACGAGCACATCTGGTGGAGCCTCTACTACTCAGCGACCGGCATCCACGCGCTCCATGTGCTCATCGGCGCCGCGGTGCTGTTTGTCATCCTCCTCAAGTCGTTCAAGGGCTGGTACGGGCCCAAGCACTACACCGGCATCGAGGTCGCCGGCCTCTACTGGCACCTTGTCGATGTGATCTGGATCTTCCTCTTCCCCCTCCTCTACCTCATCCACTGAACCCGCACGCCAGCACCCACAGGAACCATCTGCCATGGCCGACCAGCAGCACCAAGGCCCAGCCGGAAGCCCCACCTCAGACAAGGAAAAGTTGGGCTTCGACCCGACCGACCCGCACGGCTTCCACGAGGGCGAAGAGCACGGGCACCACATCCTCTCGATGCGGATGCTCGTCACCATCCTCGCACTGCTCCTCCTGCTGACGGGACTCACCGTGGGCTCGGCCCAGGCCGAGATCGTCATCGCCGAAGAGCTGGGCATCACCATCCCACAGTGGGTCAATGTCGCTGTCGCGATGACCATCGCCACCATCAAGGCGATCCTCGTCGTCGCCTTCTTCATGCAGCTCTACTACGACACCAAGCTCAATACCATGATCCTCCTCTTCTGCCTGCTCACCTTCGGCCTCTTCATCGGCTTCACCTCCATCGACATGGGCAACCGCGACCGCATCTACTCGTGGAAGGACGGGCAGCACACGCCCGGCGGCACCGGAGGCCTCGGCCTGGAACGCGCCGCCTTCGACCGGGACGGCAACCCGAGGTTCACCGCGGTCCTCGGGCCCGACGGCGAGGACACCGGCCGGGTCAGACGCGCCCGCGAGGAAGTCTCCGACGCCATCACCGACTTCTCGTCCGACCCCGAAGTCGCCCGCTCCCGCCTCAGCCCGGAGGTCTTCGAGCGCCTCCAACGCTACCACGAGCGCAAAAAGGCCTACCGCCCGGCCCCGACCCCCAACCGCGTCACCGACCTCTCATCGCCCAGGCTCTTCGCCCCGCCAGACGACGAAGAGGGCGACGCCAACAACTGACCGCAGCAAGAGCCCGCCGCAAACTCGGCGTCGGGGGGGATCCAACCCGACGACCACCATGAACCGAAGACGACTCATCCCCCTCTCGATCGCCGGCGCGGCGCTGGTGGTCTTCGTTCTCTCGGGCTTCTCCCTCTTCCGCCAGATCGACCGCTACAACACCGAGCAGCCGCCGCAGATCTTCTACACCTTCGTGCTCAATGTGCCCGCCTTCGAGTACGCCGGGCGACGGGTCGAGATCTCCGGCGACAACATCAGGGAGGACGGAACCGGCGAGGTCGTAGTCACCTACGGCGACGAGACCCTCTCCCTCCCCGTCACCATCCCGGCCCGCGTCACACTCCCCCGCCTGGAGCGCTACCGCGACTGGCTCGTCTTCGTCCTCTGGCGTGAGAACGAGGGGTTCGACCCCGAGGAGACCCGACGCTTCATGGACGCCGGGCTGATCGAGGGCAACCTTGTCGCCGTCCGCAAGGTGCCGCGTCCCGGCGCCGACCCCGAGAGTTTCGGCGAGGTCTTCCGCAGCGACTGGTCGTTCGACTTCTTCACATTCGATCCCGAGGGCGGGTTCGATCACGAACGCCTCGTCTTCCCCGAGTCCGAGCGGGCCTTCCAGCGCCGCATCCAGCGGGCCGAGCGAGACGGCGCGCCCCGCCCCGAGCGTCGCCGAAACGAGCTGAAGCCGAGCACCTGGCAGTACGCCTCGGCGATGCACCTGATGGGGGGCAAGCCCCCCAGCGCCGAGTTCACGCGGGGCCAGCTCGTCGAGGCCCGCCTCCCGCTTGCGCTGGCGGGCGGGAGCTGCATCGTCTTCCTGATCGCCCTCGGCTTCGGCCTTGCGCCCAGGCGCTCCGACCAATGGCCGGGCAAGGGTGACAAGAAGAACGCCTGAAGCGCGTTTCCTCTCCACGCCGCACGCCCCACAGAAAAGAAAACCGCCGCCCTGAGGCGGCGGTCGGTGATCGCCTTGATCTGTCGTCGACTTACTTGACGATGTCCGCGTCGTCGCGGGTGCGCGTCGGCTGCTGACGCGTGGGCTCGGTGCGGCGTTCGGGGCTCGCCAGCGCCGGGGTCGCCGAGGGGCCGGTCCAGCCGCCCCGGGTCAGGTAGATCTCGACGCGCCGGTTCTGCACCGTGCCGCCCGAGGGGTTGTTGGCGACGATCGGGCGGTGCTCGCCCCAGCCGCTGGCGCGCATCTTCTCGGCCGTCACGCCCGCCGAGCGCAGCTCGTTGCGGACGGAGATCGCCCGGTGCACCGAGAGGTGCATGTTGGTGGGGTGACGCTCGCGCGTCGCGGGGTTGCCGATCGGCACATTGTCTGTGTGCCCGACGATGTCGACATCGTACTGAGCGCCCGCGCCCTTGAGCACCTCGGCGAGCTGGCGGATCGAACGCTTGGCCTCGTCGCTCAGGGCGTCGGAGCCCGAGCCGAAGGTCAGGTCGCTGGCGAAACGGAGCATCCCGCGATCGGCGTCGTAGCTGA
>REET01000049.1 GCA_007694925.1 Phycisphaerales bacterium
CAGTCTTCTTCCTCTTCGGCTTCTTCCCACTCGTCTTCGTCGTCGACTGAGGCGGGGGCGAACCGGGCGTCGTCTGTTTCCTCGTCTTCTGTCTCTTCGATGAACTCGTCCTCGCGTCGGGCGGCGGGGCGTGTGGGGGGGAGGAGGCCCATGAGGATCGCGACGGAGCCGCAGGCGATCAGCCAGAGGCGGCCGGTCTCGTCGGTGCTCCAGCGGAGGAGTTTGGAGTCGGCGCGTCGGCGCTTGGGGGGCGTGGGGGGCGCGGGCTCGATGCGCTCGAAGATGGAGATGTCGTGCTGCTCGGGCAGGGGCTCGGCCTGCTCGCGGTCGAGGGAGACGAGGTTGAGCTGGCTGCGGGCGAGGGAGCGGACGACGGCTTCGTCGCCTCGCTCGATCGCGGCGAGGTAGGTCCTGTAGCGTTCGAGCCGCTGCTCGCGGTGCTCGACCATGGCGTGGGCGCGGTCTCGGCGCCAGGTGGCTTCCAGGAGCCGGTCCTCGGCGGGGACGAGAATGGCGGCGCCGACGAGGCCGAGCCCCGCGAGCAGGAAGAGCCAGCCGGGGATCCAGGGGATGGTTCTGGCGAGAGCGCCTTGCATTGCGCCTGGTCTCATCGGGCGGGACGGGCCGCGGAGGGCCAAAGTTCCGCGTCGTCCGTGACGCGTATGGGTGAATGTAGCACCGATGCGGCGGGACGCGTGGGGGGCGTCGGGCCGGTAGACTTGCCCGCGAATGTCCAGGCGAGCTGTCATAACGGGTTTGGGGGTGGTGACCGCGTACGGGGTCGGGCTTGAGGCCCTGTGGGCCGGGCTCTCGTCTGGCCGGAGCGCGCTGGGGCCTGTGAAGTTGTTCGATGCGTCCGGGTTTGCGTGCTCGGCGGGGGGCGAGGCGGAGGGGGTGAGCGCCAAGGACGCGGTGCCCAAGACCTACCGGAAGTTTGTGAAGGTGATGGCCCGGGATACGGAGCTTGCGGTGGTGGCCGCGGGGCTGGCGGTCGAGGACGCGGGTCTCACGACGAGGGCTGGCGAGGGCGAGCCGACCTATGCGCCGGGCCGGATGGGGTGCCACATCGGCGCCGGGCTGATGGCGACGGAGCTGAAGGAGCTGACCTCGGCCCTGGCGACGGCGATCGGCGAGGACGGGCAATTCGGGCTGGACGCGTGGGGGAGCAAGGGCATCAACAACCTGCAGCCCCTGTGGCTGCTGAAGTACCTGCCGAACATGCTGGCCTGCCACGTGACGATCCTGCACGGGTGCGAGGGGCCGAGCAACACGCTGACCGATGCGGAGGCTTCTGGGCTCTTGAGCCTGGGGGAGTCGGCGCGGGTGATCCAGCGTGGGGATGCGGAGGTCTGTTTTTCGGGCGGGGCGGAGTCGAAGCTGAACCCGATGGGGGTCTTGCGGATGACCCGGGCGGGGCGTCTGGCCGAGACGAACGGGGCCGATCCGGCGTCGCTGGTGCGTCCCTATGACGCCGGGGCGACGGGGCAGCTCTTGGGCGAGGGCGGGGGGATCCTGATCGTGGAGGAGGCGGAAGCCGCGGCGGCCCGTGGCGCGAAGGTGTACGCGGAGATTCTGGGGTTTGGGGCCGGGCAGTCGGGGCGTGGGCTGGACAGCCTGACGCTGGAGGGCGAGGCGCCGGAGGTGGACGACGGGCTTGTGGGGGCGATCGAGCGGGCGTTGGGCGAGGCGGGTTGCGGGGCAGACGAGATCGATGCGATCGTGCCGCACGCCGCGGGGCATGTCTGGATGGACTCGGGAGAGGCGGGTGCTTTGCGGGAGGTCTTCGGGGAGCGGCTCGGGTCTGTACCCCTGGTGACGCTGACGCCTGGGATCGGCGAGTGCATGGCCGGGGCGGGCGGGGTGCAGGCGGTCGTGGCGGCGGCGTGCCTGGCGAGGGGGCGGCTGCCGGGGCGGATCCACGCCGGCTCGCCTACGGATGGGCTGGACGCGGGGGCTGCGCCCGAGCGGGAGCTGTCGCTGAAGCGGGTGCTGGTCTGCACGACCTCGCTGGGGGGCGCCAGCGCGGCGATCGTGCTGGGGCGATCTGGGTGAGAGGGGGGGGAGCACCGACCTCGCCGAGCCGAGGTCGGTGGCACGGGAGGACGGGGGGTGCTGGGGCCGGACACTGGCGGGCGAGCCGCCAGTGCCACAGGTCTCAGAGGTCCCACGGTCTTGCGGGGGGACGGGGGGAGCATGAAGTTGGCGGGGCCGGTATGCTTGCGTCGGACGCTTTGACCCGTTTGTGGAGAACCGATCAACATGGATTCCTACCGACAGAACGACCGTCGCCGTCGCGGCGTGCCCCTGAGCGATCTTGACCCGGCGTTGACGGAGATCAGCCGCAAGGTCATCGGGTGCGCGATCGAGGTGCACAAGGCCCTCGGGCCGGGGTACAGCGCCGATGTGTACCGCAACGCCTTGAAGATCGAACTCGATCGCGAGGGCATCGGCCACAAGCAGGGGCACGCGTTCGACGTGCAGTACGACGAGCGCGTCGTCGGCGAGACGTTGGCGGACATGTACATCGCCGACCGGTTCGTCGTCGATGTGCGTGCGTACCACGGCGAGATCGGCTCGGAGGAGCGTTCGGGGCTTCGTGCGGTGCTCCGCGCGGGCGACCTGGAGCTCGGGCTGATCATCAACTTCGGCGAGCGCCGGCTCAAGGACGGGCTTGTCCGCGTCTTGAACCCGGACAAGATCGAGTCGCTGCGGAGCTCCGACGAGGGCGAGCACGAGGACGACGATCACGACGAAGACGACGAAGAGTGATCGGCCTGTTCCCGCGCATCGAGCTGCACACGACCGGATGAACGAGACCCGATGAACGCGACTTCCATGAGCCGCCGGGGGGGCAACCGCGTCGTCATCACCGGCATGGGCTGGGTGACGCCTCTGGGTTGCGATCTGGACGGGGCGTGGTCGCGGATGCTGTCTGGCGAGTCGGCGGTCGGGCCGGTGACGCGGTTCGACGCGGCGTCGTTCGGGACGAACTTTGCCGCGGAGGTCAAGGGTTTTCGGCTGGAGGATCATCTTCCGGCGGAGGCCGCGGCGAGGCACGCGGTGGGTGGGCTGCACACGGCCTTTGCGCTGGCCTCGACCGAGCACGCGTGGCGCCAGTCGGGCCTTGAGATCTCGAAGATCAACCCTCGGATGCTGGGGATCTACTACGGCGCCGGCGAGGGGCCTGTGGACCACGGGCCGTTTTTCCGGGCGAACATGGCGGCGTGGGACTCCGAGGCGCGTGAACTGGACACGGCCCGCTGGGCGGAGGCGGCGCTGGAGCTGCTCGGGCACCGGGCGGAGGTGGAGCAGGAGCCGCACGCGGCGCTCTGCCACCTGGCCGACCGGTTCGGGGCGCGTGGGCCGAGCTACAACTGCATGACGGCGTGCGCGGCTTCGACGCAGGCCGTGGGCGAGGCGTTCGAGATCCTCAGGCGGGGTGACGCGGATGTGATGCTCGCGGGCGGGGCGCACTCGATGATCCACCCGCTGGGGATGACCGGGTTTATCCGTCTGACGGCGATGAGCAAGCGACGCGACGACTTTTCGACTGCCGCGCGACCGTTCGACCGCACGCGCGACGGGTTCGTGATGGGCGAGGGGGCGGGGACGGTGGTGCTCGAAACGCTGGAGCACGCCAAGGCCCGCGGGGCGAACATCCTGGCCGAGGTCGCGGGCTACGGCTCGACGGCCGACGCCTACCGCATCACCGACATCCATCCCGACGGTCGCGGCGGGGCGGCGGCGATGAAGCGGGCGCTGGAGCAGGCGGGGATCGACCCGACGGCACGGGGTGGGGGTTCAGGTGATGGGGCGGGGCGGCCGCAGGTGCACTACATCTCCGCCCACGGGACGGGGACACCCGAGAACGACGGGACCGAGACGCGGGCGGTGAAGTCGGTCTTCGGCGAGCTTGCGAAGGAGGTGCCGTTCAGCTCGATCAAGAGCATGACGGGGCACCTGATCCAGGCGGCGGGGGCTGTGGAGCTGATGACCTGCGTGATGGCGATCGGCACGGGCAAGCTGCCGCCGACGATCAACCTGCACAACCCGGATCCGGACTGCGATCTGGATTATGTGCCGCTGGAGTCGAGGGATTTGAGCGGGGCGGGTGGTGTTGAGGTTTGCCTGTCGAACGGGTTTGGGTTTGGAGGGCAGAACGATTGTGTTTGTGTGCGGCGGTTTGAGGGGTAGGGGTT
>REET01000163.1 GCA_007694925.1 Phycisphaerales bacterium
CACCTTACACGGGACCGGACCCCTGCCGCAACCCTGACGCGGGGATTGTTCGGATTCGGCGCGCGCCGATGACGGGTGCGCAATGAAAAAGCCCCGCCTGGGCGGGGCTTGGGAGTTTTGTCGATTTCTGCTCGTCGGGCGTGTCCAGGCGATCAGCTCTCGGAGGCTTCGGGGTTGCCTTCGCCCTCGGGGGCGGGGGCTTCTGCCGCGGGGGCGGCGGCCTTGGCCGTGGCGCCCCGCTCCTTGCGGAGCTTGGCGGCGTAGGCGGTGCGCCGGTCGGCCTGGCGCCGGCGGGTGCTGGGGCGGCCGCCGATCTCGGGGCCTTCCTCGGCGCCGACGAACTGGATCACGCAGGTCGGGGCCTGGTCGCCCAGACGCCTGTAGTCGAGCTTGACGATGCGGGTGTAGCCACCGGCGCGATCGGCGAAGCGGGGCGCGACATTGTCGAAGATGTGCTTGACGAGCTTGGGCGACTTGCGGAGCTCGCCGTAGCGGTTGCGCTCGACCTCGTCGCTCGCGGGGACGGGGAAGTAGGCCTCGGCCCGCTCGCGGAGCTTGTCGACGTGCTCACGCTCCTGGTCGGTGGGCGTCTTGGGGAGGTAGAGCCACTCGAAGCCCCGGCGGTCGCGGCCGAGCATGGCGATCACCTGGCGGCGGGCGTGGAGGTCGCCCCGCTTGGCCTTGGTGACGATCTGCTCGACGAAGGGCTGGAGGGCCTTGGCCTTGGGGATGGTGGTGACGATCTGGCCGTGCTCGAAGAGGCTCGCGGCCATGTTGCGCAGCATCGCCTTGCGGTGCGATGATGTGCGTCCGAGTTTGTAGCCGGCTTTGCGATGTCGCATCGGCGTAATCCTTCGCTCTCAGGCCCGGCGTGTTCGGCCGGGCGGGTGCTCTACTTGGGGATCAGGCCCCGCCCCGGCCGGCGGGCGTGAACCCTTCCGGCAGCTCCATGCCCAGATCAAGTTCGATGTCCAGGAGCTTGCGCTTGACCTCACGCAGCGATGTGCGGCCGAACGAGCGGAGCTTGAGCAGCTCGGGCTCGGACTGCTGCACCAGATCGCCGACGGTCTCGATACGGGCCGACTCCAGGCAGTTGCTGGCCCGGACGGAGAGGTCCAGCTCGGAGATCGGCATGTTCAGCTTGCGGATGAGTTCCTCGTCGACGCCGGCGGCGGCGGCGGCTTCCTCGCTCACGCGGTCGTCACCCAGTTCGTAGTACTGCACGAAGGGGTTGAGGTGCTTGCGGAGGATCTTGGCGGCCTCGACGAGCGCGAGCTCGGGCGTGAGGGTGCCGTTGGTCCAGATCTCCAGCGTGAGCTTGTCGTAGTTGGTTTTCTGGCCGACGCGCGTGTCTTCGACGTTGTAACGGACGCGCTGGACGGGGGAGTAGATGGCGTCGATCTGGATCTCGCCGATCTCCTGCTCTTCTTTGGAGACCATGTGCTCGGAGGCTGGGACATAGCCCCGGCCCTTCTGCACGGTGAACTCCATCTCGAAGTCGACCTCGTCGGTCAGGGTGCAGATGACCAGGTCCTTGTCCATGATGGTGATCGAGGGG
The DNA here is from genome assembly GCA_007694925.1 of Phycisphaerales bacterium. Lineage (GTDB taxonomy): Bacteria > Planctomycetota > Phycisphaerae > Phycisphaerales > UBA1924 > SLFH01. Next base: position 1,559 of record REET01000163.1, read on the forward strand.
TCGGCCTCGATCAGGTCGGCGGTGACCTCGCCCGGGCCCTGCGCCGCCAGGCGCATGGTCCTCGGCTCGTCGCCGTCCATCCTCACCACGAGGTTCTTGACATTGAGGACGATGTCGGTCATGTCCTCAAGAACGCCCGGGAGCGATGTGAACTCGTGGGTCGCGCCGGTGATCTTGACGCTGGTGACTGCGGCGCCTTCGAGGCTGGAAAGGAGGACCCGCCGCAGGCTGTTGCCGACGGTGGTGCCGAAGCCGCGTTCGAACGGCTCGACGGTGAACCGGCCGAAGTTCGGCCCGGTGTGCTTGGGATCTGCGACAACACGCGTGGGGAGCTCAAGCCCTCGCCAACGAACCCTCATGGCAACCTCTACTTTCCGGCGGACCGTGGACAGTGTCACGGAATCTGTGGGGAGCTGCGGCTCTCGGCCCCGATCGCCCGCCGGCGTCGGTCGCGGCCTTCTTCCCGGGCTCCCGCTCTGACAACAAACGACCCGGCGGGGCTTTCGCGCCGCCGGGCGTTCAAAAGACTGTGGTTACACGCGCCGCTTCTTGCGGGGACGGCAGCCGTTGTGCGGCACCGGCGTGTGGTCCTCGATCGCGGTGACGCGCAGGCCGGTGGAGGCCAGACCTGTGACGGCCGACTCCCGTCCGGCGCCGGTGCCCCTGACGCGGACCTCGACCTCCTGCATGCCGACCTTGCGGACCTTCTGGCCCACCTGCTCGGCGGCGCGGGTTGCCGCGAAGGGCGTTGCCTTGCGGGCGCCCTTGAAGCCGATGGTGCCGGCCGAGTCCCAGGCGATGGTCTCGCCGTTGGTGTCGGTGACGGTGACCATCGTGTTGTTCTGGGTCGCCTTGATGTGGGCGATGCCCCGGACGACATTCTTGCGGACTTTTTTCTGCTTCTTCGCCATATGGTCTCTCGCTGGTGTCGGCTCCACACTCCCGTGTTCGGGCTGGAGCCTCGCGGAGGGCTATCAGCCCTTGATGCCCTTCTTGCCGGCGACGGTCTTCTTGCGTCCCTTGCGGGTGCGTGCGTTGCAGCGGGTGCGCTGGCCTCGGACGGGCAGGCCCCTGCGGTGACGCTCGCCGCGGTAGGCGCGGATGTCCTTCAGACGCTGGATGTTCTGGCCGACCTGGCGGCGGAGGGCGCCCTCGACGATGTAGCTCGAGTCGATGAGCGAGTTGATGTTGGCGATGTCCTGCTCGGTGAGCTGGTTCGCCCGCGTCTCGGGGTTGATCGACGCCTCTGTCAGGATGTCCGCGGCGTACTTCGGGCCTACGCCGTGGATGTACTGCAGCGCGAAGTAGATCTTCTTCTTGTCGGGAACATCGATACCTGCGATTCGGGGCACGCCGAACACTCCTCGCCGCTCGTGGCGGCGTTTAGATCAACCTCAGCCCTGGACCTGCTTGTGCTTGGGGTCCGCCTTGCAGATCACGCGCACCTTGCCGCCGCGCCGGATGATCTGGCACTGGTTGCAGATTCGCTTGACGCTCGATCTGACTTTCATCGCACCACCTCCCCGGGCATGCCCCGGCGAGCGAAAGGTCAGCGCCGCCACGACCTTCGCAGCGGCGCAATATAGCCAAACCCCAGGCCGAAAACCGGGGCGAAGAGTCTAGGCAGGCCCCCGCGGACAGTCATCTCCGATCCGCCCCGCCCGGGCCGCATTCTCCCCGAAAATCGTGATCCGCCAGGAAAAACCGCGGATTGGGGCTCGACGCACGCCCCCCTCACGCCCGGCCGCCCGGACGGGCCCCGAGCACGCGGCGCCCTTCGGCCGTAATGCTCAGCATCCGCTCCTCGTGGCAGGCTGGGGCGCCGTCGGCCGTCACGACCGTCCAGCCGTCGTCGAGCGTCCGGACCCGGGGATCGCCCAGGGCGAAAGTCGGCTCGACGCTGACGACCATGCCCGGGCGGAAGACGAGGTCCTCGTCCGTCCCCTCCAGATCCCCCCCGGCGACGCTCAGGAGGGGCAGGCGGGGCGGCTCGTGCAGCGACCGGCCGATGCCGTGCCCGATGTAGCCCGGCACAACACCCAGCCCCGCTTCGGAGGCGACCTCACGCATCGCCCTGGCGACGCCCGACCAGCGGACGCCGGGGGCGATCAGACGCGTGGCCAGTTCTGCGGCTTTGGCGGTGGCGTGGGCGAGGCGGGCGGTCTGGACCGAGCACGCCCCCACCATGACCGAGGCCGCCATGTCGGCGCACCAGCCGCCGAGGGTCAGCCCGATGTCGATGGTGACCAGATCGCCCTCGCGGATAGGTCGGCCCGAGGGCACGCCGTGGACGACCTGCTCGTTGATGCAGATGCAAGAGACGCCGGGGAAGGGCGGGACGCCCAAGCGGCCGACAACGCCCTTGAACAGCGGCTGTGCGCCCGCGTCTTCGATCAGGCGGGCGGCCAGGGCGTCGAGTTCAACGCCGGTGGCGCCGGGCACGCACGCGGCGCGGACCTCGGCGAGGATTTCACCGAGGGCGTCTGCGGCGACGCCGATCGCGTCGACCTCGCGGGGTGAGCGGATGGGGATCGCCAACGGGGCCCCCGGGGTGCGTGGGCCTGGCGTGTCAGCCGCGCGGGCCGCGGATGCGCTTGGCCTTGCCGTCGTCCTGGCCTCCGAGGAAGCCGGCGTAGTTGCGCATCATCAGGTTGGCCTCGACGCGCTGGAGGAAGTCCAGACTTACAGCCACGACAATGAGCAGACCGGTCCCCCCGAGGAACTGCGCCACCCTGAAGTCGATGTTGAGACTCCGGTTGACGATCATGGGGAGCACGGCGATGACGGCCAATGCCGCGGCGCCGACGAAAGTGATGCGCTCCATGACCGTTTCGAGGTACTCGGCGGTTCTGGGGCCCGGGCGGAGGCCGGGGATGAACGAGCCGTGGTCGCGGAGCTGCTTGGACATCTCCTCGGGATTGAACTGGACGGTGATCCAGAAGTAGCTGAAGAAGTAGACGAGCACGATGTAGAACATCACATACATGAACTCGCCCATCTGGAAGTTGTCGCTCATCCATTGGGTGAGAAGGGGCCAGAAGCCTCCGGTCCCGATGCGCTGCACATTCTCGTTGATCGCGCTGAAGATGACCGAGGGGAAGAGCATCAGGCTGGAGGCGAAGATGATGGGCATCACGCCGCCGTGGTTGACGCGGAGGGGGAGGTAGCTGCGCTGGCCGCCGACGACCTTGCGTCCGCGGGTGTGCTTGGCCTGCTGGACGGGGATGCGTCGCTGGGCGACGGTGATGAGGACCGCCCCGCCGCAGACGAGCACGAAACCGCCCAGGAGGAGGATGAGGGACATGAAGTCGAGCTTGCCGTCGACGCCGGGCTCGAAGTTGCCGATGACCCAGCCGATGGCGCCGGGCATCTCGGCGAGGATGCCCGCCATGATGATCATCGAGGCGCCGTTGCCGATGCCGAAGCGGTCGATCTGCTCGCCGATCCACATGAGGAAGACGGTGCCGGCCGTCATGGCGGTGACGCCCATGAGGTACCAGACGGTGTTGCCCCGCCACTGGGGCTCGACGAGGCCTGCCTGGTTGATGTAGCTCAGCCACATGATCGCCTGGATCAGGCAGAGGCCGACGGTGAGGCGCCGGGTCCAGTCCTGGATCTTGGCCTGGCCGGTCGGGCCCTCCTCGCGCAGCTTCTTGATCGTCTGGGAGACGCTGCCGACGAGCTGCATGATGATGGCGGCCGTGATGTAGGGCATGATGCCCAGGCCGAAGATGGTGCTCTGGCCGAAGCTGCCCCCGGAGAAGACCGCGACATAGGAGGCGACGCGCCCGAAGGCGGTCTCGCCTGCGTCCTGGAAGTGCTGGATGAGCAGGGCCTGGTCGACGCCCGGCAGGGGGATCCAGAAGCCGATGCGATAGACCGCGAGCATCGCGAGCGTAAAGAGGATCTTGGTCCTCAGCTCGGGGACTTTGAAGACATTGACGACCGAGGCTAGGCCGAGGAAGTTCAGGACAGGCTGGAGCATTCCGGCTCGCTCTTTGAGGGGTCCGGCGGGGTGTTCGGCCCGCCCGGGCGATTGAGCCCGAGCATAGGCCGCACGACCGGGCCCGGACCGTGCTGATCATCCGTGGCGATCGGGCGTTCGGCGGAAGACGCCGGTCCGATTAGCCCTTCTTCTTGGGCGCTTCGCCTCTGGCGAAGGCGGCCTTGTTGGCCTCGCTCTGGCGGAGGCGCTTGAGCTTCTTCGTCAGGTTCTTGGGTGTGTGGTCGTCGCTGTTGCGGTCGACCCCGCGGACGCGGTCGCGCCTGGTGCCCAGTTCGTTGACCTTGCCGCCCGCTTCGAGGATCTTGGCGCGGGCGCCGGCGGTCACGCGGCTGACCTCGACATCGAGGGCGACGGTGAGCTTGGCGTCGTCCGCGTCGGCCTTGAGGTCGCCGAGGATCTTCACATCGCGGCTGGTATCGCGGACCAGGCCGGACTTGATCAGCGTTTCGTCGTCGACCCGGCCGCCCTTGGCGAAGTCGGGGTGCTTGACGATGTCGCCGAGGTTGACCGCCCAGAACAGCGTGCGGAACTGGACATTGGTGAAGCCGAACTTGGGCATGCGCCGGAAGTAGGGCATCTGGCCGCCCTCGAAGGCGTAGCGGCGGCTGTTGCCCGTGCGGCTGCCGGCGCCCTTGAAGCCTCGGGTCGAGGTCTTGCCCCGCCCCGAGCCGGGGCCGCGCCCGACGCGCTTGCGCTTCTTGTTCTTGCCGGCGATCTCGGTGATCTCGTGGATCATCATGGCCGAAGCCCTCTGGCCCTTGTGGGCCCGTTGTCCGTCGCCGCGTGAGCACGGGTGCTTCGCGGCGGCGGCGATGGTCAGTCGTTGCTCTCGTTCTTCTGGTTCTCGTCGTCGGTCGCTGCGCCCTTGACGGAGCGGTCGCCGAACTTGGGGACGAAGCGTGCGCCGCGTTCGACCTTCTCCTCAGTCTCGGTGGCGCCGAGGTCCTGGCCCCGCAGCTCCTCGATCTGCTCCTTGGTCTGGAGGCGTCCGAGCCCGTCGAAGACGGCCTTGACGACATTGATCGAGTTGGTCGAGCCGTAGCACTTGGTCAGGCAGTCGCTGATGCCGGCGTGCTCGAGCATGGCTCGGACGGTTGTTCCCGCGACGACGCCCGTTCCCGGTGAGGCGGGGATCAGCCTGACCGACGAGGCGCCGAAGCGTCCGGTGACCTCGTGGGGGATGGTCGAGCCGACCCTCGGCACCTTGCGGGTGTGGGCGCGGGCCTTCTTGGTGGCCTTCTCGATCGCGCTTGGCACCTCGTTCGACTTGGCGTAGCCGAAGCCGATCGTCCCGTTGTGATCGCCGACGATCACAAGGGAGCCGAAGCTGAACCGGCGCCCGCCCTTTACGGTGGCGGCGGTTCGATAGACCCCGATCGTGTGGGAGTCCATCTGATTGCGTTCTTCCATCACCTCACGCATGTCGCTCTCGCTCGGGTCGCGCGTCGACCCAGTTGGTTCAGAATTCGAGTCCGGCCTTCCGCGCCGCGTCCGCAAGGGCGCGCACGCGTCCGTGGTACCTGAAGCCCCCCCGGTCGAAAACGACCTGGGTCACGCCGGCGGCGCGGGCCTTCTCTGCGATCTTCATACCGACCGCCGCCGCGGCGTCGGTGTTGCCCGTCTTGTCCAGGCGGGTGTCCTTGTCGCGGGTCGAGGCCGAGACCAGCGTCTTGCCCTCAAGATCATCGACGACCTGGACATAGATGTGGTTCAGCGACCGGTACACGCACAGGCGGGGACGCGAGGGCGTGCCGATCACGCGCTTGCGGATGCCGACGCGTCGCCGGCCCCTGCGCTTGTCCTTGAGTTTCTGACGGTTCATTGCTTGCGTCCTTGAGCGGGGGCCTCACGCCGCCCGCCTCACGCCCGGCATCAGCTGCCGAACTGCTTGCCCTGCTTCTTCTTGATCACTTCGCCGCTGTACTTGATGCCCTTGCCGTTGTAGGGCTCGGGCTTGCGCTTGGAGCGGACGACGGCGCAGAACTGCCCCACCGCGTGCTTGTCGGAGCCCTCGACCTTGACGATCTGCTTCTCGACCGAGACGTTGACGCCCTGGGGGACATCGACCTCGACCGGGTTGGCGTACCCGAGCTTGAGGACCAGCTTCTGGCCCTGGAGCTGGGCGCCCCAGCCGACGCCGACGATCTCGAGGGTCTTGCTGAAGCCGGCCGAGGCGCCCTCCATCATGTTGGCGATCAGCGCCCGGGCGGTGCCCCACATCGCGCGGTTGGCCGGGACCGAAAGGTCCTTCTCGTCGACCGCGACATTGACCGCCTTCTCATCCTCTGACCAGCTCAGACGCACGACGTCGGGGAAGGTCCGCGACAGCTTGCCCTTGGGGCCCTCGACCTCGACTGTCTGCCCGTTGATCGAGACCTTGACCCCCTTGGGGGCGGTGACCGGTTTTTTGCCTAGACGCGACATGGTTCTTTCCGCCTCGTTTCCTGCTTAACGGCCCTGCAAAGCCTTTCAGCCCAAGGATCCGACGCACTTCTGTTCAGCCCGGCCGTCACGCGACGACGCAGAGCACCTCTCCGCCGACCCGCTCCTCGCGGCACTTGCGGTCGCTGAGCACGCCGCGGCTGGTCGAGACCACCGCGATGCCCAGACCCTGGAGGGGGCGGGGCAGCTCGTCGACCTTCTGGTAGACGCGCCGTCCCGGCTTGCTCACCCGGTCGATGCGGTTGAGCACGCGTTCGCCTCTCGGGCCGTACCGGAGGGTGATCCGGATGATGCCCTGGCGTCCGTCCTCGATGACATCGAAGGCGTTGATGTAGCCCTCGTTCACGAGGACATCTGCGATGCCGCGGTTGACCTTGCTGTTGAGCACGGTCACCGCCTTCTCTCTGTTCCGGCCGGCGTTGCGGATCCGGGTCAGCATGTCCGCGATCGGGTCGCTCAGTGCCATCGTTCGTCCATTCCTCTTGCTGGGACGCTCAGTGTCCCTGGCCCGTGTCCCTTACGCGGGACGGGGCTCGCCACCATCGGCCACGGGTCTCACCAGCTCGACTTGCGCATGCCCGGGATCTTGCCCTCAAGGGCGAGCTTGCGGAGCATGATCCTGCTGATGCGGAACTTGCGGTAGTACCCGCGCGCCCGCCCGGTCAGCTCACACCTGCGGACAATCCGCGAGGAGTATTTCGGCTTGCGGTTGCTCTTTGCGACCTGCGCCTTGGTGGCCATATGCGTTCTTCTTTCCGTCCTAAATCAGGGCTCGCCGGAGCCCGGCTCTTTTCTAAAAAATCAGTTCTCGCCGACCTTCGCGAAGGGCATGCCCAGCTTCTCGAGGAGGAACTCGCTCTTCTTCCGGTCGGAGTTGCTGAAGGTCAGGTTGATGTTCATCCCGTGGGTGAAGTTGGCCTCGGCCATGTTGATCTCGGGGAAGACGCCCTGCTCGGTCAGCCCGAAGGAGTAGTTGCCCTGGCGGTCGAAGCCCTCGCGCTTCAGGCCCCGGAAGTCCTTGATGCGGGGCGTGGCCAGGTGGATCAGCCGATCGAGGAAGTGCCACATGCGGTCACGCCGGAGCGTCACGATCGCCGAGGTCGGGTACCCCTCGCGGACCTTGAAGTTCGAGACGGACTTCTTGGCCTTGACGACCACCGGCTTCTGGCCGGAGATCGCGGTGAGGGTCTCGAGCACGGTGCTCTGCACGTTGGGGGGCAGCTTGGTCCCGTCGAGATGGCGCCCCATGTTCACATTGAGCGTGATCTTTTCGAGCTTGGGCAGGGCCATCGGGTTGTCGATCCCGAACTCCTTGGCGACCTCCTGCGCGACTTCGGACTTGAAGCGCTCGCGGAGGCTGGAGGGACCCATCGCGGGTCCGTCGGGAGCGCCCTTCTTGCCGCCCTTCTTGGATTTCTTCTCTTCGGCCATTGTCGTTCATCCTGCCGGGTGCGTCCCCGGGGTCAGCTCTTCTTCTTGGGCCCGCGGACTTTGGAGAGAACCTCTCCGTTCCTGGCGGCGATCCGATCCTTGCTGCCGTCCTGGTTGACGCGGAAGCGGACGCGTGTGGCGCGCCCGTCAGCGACCGGGCTGACATTGGAGATGTGGACCGGGCCTTCCTTGGTGATCACGGCGCCCTGGGGGTTCAGCCGCGTCGGCTTGACGTGCTTGGTCCGGAGGTTGACGCCCTTGATCAGGACGCGGTCACGGTCCGTGTCGACGAACATGATCTCGCCCGTGCGTCCCTTGTGGTCGCCGGCGGTGATGATCACGGTGTCGCCCTTTTTCACATGGCGGGGCATCTCACACCACCTCCTGCGCGAGCGAGACGATCTTCATGTACGACCGGTCGCGGAGCTCGCGGGCGACCGGGCCGAAGATACGCGTCCCGCGGGGGTTGCCGTCCTGGTTGATCAGCACCACCGCGTTCGTGTCGAACGCGACGTACGAGCCGTCCTTGCGACGGGTCTGCTTCCTGGTGCGGACCACGACCGCCTTGGACATGTCGCCCGGCTTGACATCCGCGCCGGGCAACGCCTTCTTCACCGAGATCAGCACGCGGTCGCCGACGCCCGCGGTGCGGCGGGTGAACCCGCCGCGACGGGTCGAGCCGCCGTACACACGGATGACATAGGCGATTTTCGCGCCGGAGTTATCCGCGACCTCGCATCTTGATTCCTGCTGCAGCATCGCTGGGTCCTGTTCCGCTTGCGCCTCAGACGGCCTCGGAGCGCCTCTCGACGACCTTGACCAGACGCCACGACTTGGTCTTGCTGATCGGGCGGCACTGAGCCACCTCGACCACATCGCCGTTGCGCGACTCGTTCGCCTCGTCGTGCACATGCAGCACGGTCCGGCGCTTGACATACTTGCCGTACTTCGCGTGCTTGGCGAGGTAGCTGATCACGACCTTGCGCGTCTTGTCGCGCGAGTCGGTCTCGACCACTCCGACCCTTGTGCCCTTTGGCTTGGGGCCGCCCGCCGCCGTGGTGCTGTCTTCTGCCATCTGCGACCTCTTCTGAAAGGGTCCCGCCCGCTCCGGAGCGGGCCCTTGTCGATCCACTACGCCCTAATTGCCCTGAACACCCGGGCCACGATCACCCGGCCGCCGACGCCCGACGCCTGGCGTTCTGCTCGGTGAGCAGACGCGCGACATCGTGCCTGAGCGAACGGAAGCGGGAGTTGTCCGCCACCTTCTCGGTAGCCGCCGACTGACGCAGGTCGAACAGCTTTTCCCGCAACCTCTTGAGCTCGACCTCGATCTCTTCGCTGTCGAGCTTTCTGACTTCTTCGCCGGTCATATCAATCGCTCCTGGCCGCCCGGCCCGTCACACCGACATCCGGCGGGAGACGAACCGGCACCGCACCGGCATCTTCATCGCCACACGGGCCATCGCCTGGCGGGCCCGCTCCTCCGACACGCCGGCGAGCTCGAAGAGCATGGTGCCGGCCTTCACCCTCGCCGCCCAGTAGTCCACATCCGCCTTGCCCTTGCCCATTCGGGTTTCCAGGGGCTTCTTGGAGACGGGCTTGTCGGGGAAGACGCGGATGAAGAGCTTGCCCTCACGCTTGAGGAAGTGCTGGCACGCGATGCGTCCGGCCTCGATGCAGTTGCTCTTGAGCCAGCAGGACTCCAGGGCCTGCAGCCCGTACTCGCCGTAGGCCACATAGTTGCCGCGCGTCGCGTTGCGGTTGACGCGGCTGGTGCGGCGCATCTCCTTGCGGAACTTCACTCGCTTAGGGATTTTGTACGGAGGCATCGGTCAGTCCTTGGCAAATCGCTGTCTGGCTCGTCGTTCCGCGTGTTCCGCGCCGGCTCAGCGCCGGCCTCTGGCCCGCATCCGCCGCCCGGGGGCCGCGGTGTCTTCTTCTTCCTGCTGGCTGTAGAAGCCGCGGTACACCCACGCCTTCACGCCGATCACGCCGTAGGTCGTCACCGACTCGGCAAACCCGTACTCCACCCTCGCCTGCAGGGTCGAGAGGGGCAACGCCCCGTGTCGGACCTCCAGGCGCCGGCTCATGTCGGCGCCGCCCAGGCGACCGGCGATGCCGATCTTGACGCCCTTGGCGCCCGCCTGCATCGCGGCCTCGGCACGCATCTTCAGGGCCCGGCGGAAGCTCGAACGCCGCTTGAGCTGCTCGGCCACCGCCTCGGCGATGAGCTGCGCGTCGATGTCGGGGTTCTTGATCTCGACGATCGAGATCGCGACCTTGCGGGCCGTCATGAACTGCAGCTCCTGCTGCATCCGGTCCACCTCGGCGCCCTTGGGGCCGATGACCAGGCCCGGACGCGCGGTCCGGATGATGATCTTCAGCTCCTCGCGGGTGCGCTCGATGTGGATGTCGGCGACCGCGGCGTTCGGCGGCGTCCGGTTCAGACGCTTGTCGAGGAACCGGCGGATCTTCTCGTCTTCGATCAGAAGCTCGCCGTAGAGCGCCTTGGGCGCGTACCAGCGGCTCCTGTGGGCCTCGGTGATGCCGAGGCGGAGCCCGAACGGGTGCGTCTTCTGGCCCATTAAGCCCTCTCCTCCAGCCCGATGGTGATGTGGCTGGTCTGCTTCAGAATCGGATGCGCCCGCCCGCGGTCCTTGGGGCGGAACCGCTTGATCTGCGGCCCCTCCTCCACATGGACCTCGGCGACGACGAGGCGCGCGGGGTCGTTGGCCTCGAACTCCTCCGCCTCTGCGAAGGCGGCCGCGAGGCACTTCTGCACATTGACCGAGGCACGCTTCGGGCTGAACCGAAGGATCTGCTCGGCCTGGTCGAACCGCTTGCCGCGGATCATGTCCGCGACCAGGCGCGCCTTCTGGGTGCTGCCCCTGTGGTAGCGCACCTCGCTGACGAAGCGGGCGATGTCCTTGACCTGGACGCCCAGCACGCCGGCCATGCGGGCGAGATCGGCCGCCTTGCAGCGGGGGTGGTCGCGCCCGGCCATCCAGTTGCGGACGGCCTTCTCGGCCTGCTTGCCGGTCAGTCCCGTCCGCTCGACGGCGGCGGCGAGCTCTTCGACGCCGACACCGGCGCTCTGGGCCGCCTGCTTGAGTTTTTGGCTGTTCAGTCTCACGCCTGTTCACCCAATCTGCCCGGCGTCTGCCGGGGCGGTTCATTGCGAACCAGTTCTCGATCCGGTCATCGGCTCTGGGCCTCAGCGCCCGGACCTGATGCCTTCCTTCTTGTTCGTGTGCCCGCGGAAGGTCCGTGTGGGCGCGAATTCGCCGAGCTTGTGCCCGACCATGTCCTCGGTGACAAAGAGCTCCTGGAAGTGGCGCCCGTTGTGGATCTGGAAAGTCACACCCACGAACTCGGGCACGATCGTGCAGGAACGAGCCCAGGTCTTGATCGGCGCTCGGATGCCGCTCTCGGCCTGACGCTGCACCTTGAAGTACAGCTTCTCGTCGACATACGGGCCCTTCTTTGCACTGCGACTCATCGCTCGGTCTCCATCTGCCCCTTAGCGGAGCTGCCCGTATCGCTTGCTGCGCCGGCGACGCAGGATCAGGTCCTGGCTCGGCTTGTTCTTGTCACGCGTCGAGCCGCCCTTGGAGAGCGTGCCCTTGAAGTTCGAAGGCGCCCGCCCGCCCTTGGACCGGCCCTCGCCGCCGCCCATCGGGTGGGCGTCGTGGCTCATCGCCACGCCGCGCGTCTTGGGACGCCGGCCCAGATGACGGCTCAGGCCCGCCTTGCCAAGGCGACGGTTCTGGTGGTCGGAGTTGCCGACCTGCCCGATCGTCGCACGGCAGTTCACATGCACGCGCCGCGTCTCGCCCGAGGGGAGCACCAGCGTCGCGTAACCGCCCTCGCGGTTGGTCAGCCTGGCGTACGCGCCGGCGGAGCGGCACATCTGCCCGCCCTTGCCCGGCTGCAGCTCGATGCAGTGCACATTCATGCCCGTGGGGATGAAGCGCAGGGGCATCGAGTTGCCGACGCTCGGCTCGATCGCCTTGTCCGAAGAGGTCAGGATCTCGTCGCCGTCCTTGAGCTTCTCGGGGGCGAGGATGTAGCGCTTCACACCGTCGGCGTACTGCACGAGGGCGATGTGGCAGGTGCGGTTGGGGTCGTACTCGATGCCGACCACCTCGCCCCTGATGCCGTCGCGATCGCGCCGCTTGAAGTCGACCATGCGGTACAGACGCTTGGCGCCGCCGCCGCGACCCTTGACGGTGATCTTGCCGCTGTGGTTGCGTCCGCCCTTCTTCGGGCAGGGGCGCAGCAGCGACTTCTCGGGCGACTTCTTGGTCACCTCTGTGTGGAGGTTGACCGAAGCGTTGCGACGCCCTGCGCTGGTCGGCTTGTAAACACGGATCGGCATGATCGATCCCTACTCTTCTGCGGGCAACGGCCCGCTCGTTTCGTGTCGGTCTTCAGAACAACTCAATCGCCTGGCCCTCGGGCAGGCGGACCATCGCCTTCTTCGTCTTCCTGCCTTCGACGACGCCGTAGCGGTATCGCCGCTGCCGTGCCTTGTGCACGGTGGTTCTCACGCCCAGCACCTTGACGCCGTAGATGTCCTCGACGGCGGCCTTGATCTCGTCCTTGCTGGCGCGACGGTCGACCTCGAAGGTGTAGGTGTTTTCCTGCATGCTCGCGGTGCTCTTCTCGGTGAGCACCGGACGCTTGATGATGTAGGTATTGTCGATCACGCGTCACCTCCGACCGCGGCGGCGCCGCGCTTGGGGCGTGCCGCACGCTCGCGACGCACGCCGCTGGAACCACGACCCATCGGGTCGATCTTGGCCTCCTTGCCGGTCTGGCTGGAGGGGCCGGCGAGCCAAGCCTCGAGATCGGGCTTGGAGATCACCAGGTAGCGGTGGTTGAGCATCTCGAAGCAGTTGAGCTGGTCGGACCGGCAGAGCGTGACGCCTTCGAGGTTGCGGGCGCTCAGGCGGGCGTTCTGGCTCTTCTCCGGATCCGGGCTCAGGGCGACCAGGGCCGAGCGGTCGAGGTTCAACGCCTCGATCATGCTCTTGAAGGCCTTGGTGCCGGGCTTGTCGAAGTCCAGCGACTCGATGATCCGCACCTCGGGGCCGAACTGCTCCGAGCCGATCAGCTTGGAGAGCAGGGCGTTGCGGTTCGCCTTGCGGCGCATCTTTTTGGGCATGTCGAGGTGGTAGTCCTCGCGGACACGCTTCTTGGCCTTGGCGTGACCGCCGCCCTTGAAGATCGGCGCGTACTTGGCGCCGTGGCGGGCGTTGCCCGTGCCCTTCTGGCGGTAGATCTTGCGGGTCGAGCCCTCGACCTCGCCCCGCGTCAGCGAGCGAGCAGAGCCCTGGCGCAGGTTCGCGTGGTAACGCACATAGGCCTGTTTGATGAGGTCGGCATTGATCGTCCCGCCGAGCGACTGCTCGTCGATGGACATCGTGCCAACCTCTTGGCCCTGCATGTTGTAGACGGGGACATCCATGATGTCGTTCCTCGTCGGTCGCCTCGGGCCGCCCATAGGGACGGGCCGAAATTGTTTCGCCTATCCGGCCGCCTCCTCTTGTCCCCTGAGGCTCGCCTCGTGGGGACGCTGCTCTTCGACGCAGCGGGGTCGGCTCGGAATCGACTCGGCATACTCAGGCGGGCCCCGAAGAGACCCGCCACAACACGCTTGTCGTCGCCCGGCGGTCTCCCTTTCGGGACCCTTCGGGCCGGCGGGCCGCTTGTTCTTGCGACCAGCCGTGTTCCTCTCACAAGCTTCGAACAGTTCCGCCCGTTTTCACGGGGCCCAGACTTTACCCGGCCCCACGCTCCCCGTCCACAAACAGGCGGGATATCCCCTGAATATCAGTCTCCGGCCTTCCCCTTAGAGCGGTTCAGACGCACCGCCGGACGGACCTGCACCAACGACTTGTTCGAGCCGGGGACCGGCCCCTTGACCAGGAGCAGCCCCTGCTCGGCGTCGATCTTGATGACCGGCAGGCTCCGGGCGGTGACCCGCTCGTTGCCCATCTGGCCGGACATCTTCTTGCCCTTCTTCAGCTTGCCGCTGAAGCCGCGGTTGGTCGCGTGCCCGCCGATCGAACCGGGCGAACGGTGCTTGCGCTCGACGCCGTGGGAGGCGAGCTGGCCCTTAAAGCCGTGGCGCTTCATGCCGCCCTGGAACCCCTTGCCCTTGCTGGTGCCGATCACATCGACGAAGACGACCCCGTCGAAGCGATCGACGCCGAGCTCCTGGCCCAGCTCGAACCCTGACAGATCCTTCTCATCGACGCGGAACTCGCGGTGATGGCGCAGCGGCTCGGCGCCCGCCTTCGCGTCGTGCCCGATCATCGGGATCGTCGAGTTGCGGGCCTTCATCTCGCCGAAGCCGATCTGGACGGCGGTGTACCCGTCCTTGTCGGTCGTGCGGAGCTGCGTCACGACGCAGGGCCCGACCCGGATCACGGTCACGGGGATGCTGACATTGTTCTCGTCGTACACCCGGGTCATCCCGAGCTTGGTGCCCATCAGTCCGATCGACATGGCCTTCAACCTCTGTCTTGGCCCGGGCGTTCTCCGCCGCGGGGCCCGAATCCGGTCGGGCGGCCGCCTCTTGCCCGACCCCCGTGAAAGACCGGGGCCGCTGCAGAGGAGGTTTTCTCACGCCGAGAGGCCGACGGTCGGCCCCGGCAATCTCCGGCGCATGGGCCGGCACGAAAAAACCGGGCCCTCTCAGAGGACCCGGCCATCAGCAATCAGCGTCACGCCTTGATTCGGACGAACACACCGGCGGGGACCACAAGGCGGTTGAGCGCCTCGACCGTCCGCGCGTTGGGCTCGACGATGTCGATGATCCGCTTGTGGGTGCGGATCTCGAACTGCTCGCGGCTCTTTTTGTCTACGAACGGGCCGCGCAGCACGGTGTACCGCTCGATCCGGGTCGGCAGGGGCACCGGCCCCTTGACCTTCGCGTTGGTCCGCTTGGCGTGGTCGACGATTTCTTTCGCCGACGCGTCAAGCGCGACATGGTCATACGCCTCCATCCGGATCCGGATCTTGCCGCCCGTCATGTGCCTGTGCCTCACCTATGAGAGCCGACGGGCCGGTGCTTCGGACCCCGTCACTTGTCAAAGCCCCCTCTGCCGGCTGGGACCGCCAGAACGCCCTCGCGTCCGACGACCGACACCCGTCCAGAAGGGAGAAGTACAACTTCAGCCACGCGACGATCGGTCGCGAGCCTGATAGGGTACCCGCAGCACCCGCCGCGTCAACGCGGAGGCATCAACCAATTCTTCGCCTCGGGCCGATCCGCTTCGGCTCGACGCCGGTTTCGCGGGCAGGGTTCGTGCCCGGATCGGGCGAACCCGACCCCGCTTCGGAGCGAACCGAACCAGCGACGCGCCGAACGAACCCAGTGAGCCCGACCCTCAGCACCCACCCGAAGGCTGGCCGCCCATGACGCCGAATCAAGCCCTGACGATCTGTCTCGCCGCCATGCTCTCTCTCGCGGGCCTCGCCCACGCCCAGACCCGACAGATCGCCGAGGATGCGCCCGTCGGCGTCCGCCTCTCTGGCGAGGAGCTCCGCATCGACGAGATCGGGCTGGTGCTCGACCTGCCCGAGGGCATCCGGGCCGAGCGGGTCGACGACCCGGCCATCGTCGCCCGCCTCACCCCCGAGCACGCGCGATTCCTCGTCAACATCAAGACCCCCCGCCTGCGGGGGGGCGGCGCCACGCCCGAGCACTTCATCGACCAGATCGTCGACGACCTGCGCCGGGCGCACGGCGTCGTCCGCTCCAGGCGCGATCGCCAGGGCCGCCTGGTCGAAGAGCTCGTCGAGACCCGCGTGACTGTTGAAGAACGCGTCCGCAACCTCCGCGTCGGCGAGCGGACCGCCTCGCGGGTCTACCTCCGGGCGCCCCACCCCACCGCCGATCGCCCGATCCTGATGGGCTACTCGGTCGTGCAGGCGACGCCCGCCCGCTTTGTGGTCTATGAGCTGATCTCGACAGAGCATGCCGAGGGCGAGTCGCGGGCCGTGTACGAGACGCTCGTCGCCTCCGCCCGCTACGAGGACTCGATCGAGGCGATGGCCGAACGGGGCAGGCTCGTCCAGCGCGGGCGCGAGGCCTTCACCATGCTCCCCGACAGCGCCTACCGGCGGGTGATCGAGATCAACCGCGACCGGTGGGAGCGCCTGTACGAGCCCGCACGCAGCGGCTCAGACCGCGACGCCCGCGAGCTGGGCTACCGACGCATCCGCGCCTCGGTCGGCCCCCGCGGCGCGATCGACCCAACAAAGAGCCCCGACCGCTACACCGAGGCCGAACGCGAGGAGGGCTACCTCGTGCGGATGAACATCCGCCTGCTCCAGCCCGATTCGGGCAACCTCATCGTCGACACAGAGGCCGTCTTCTGGCTCGCCAAGGATTTTGGTGAGGAGGCGTGGAGCATCCGCATGGCCAACCGGCGGCGCGGCGAGCTCGCCGGCACCTACACCGAACTCGGCCTGCGCGAGGGCCGGCGGATGCAGATCATCATCGAGGGCATGGGCGAGACCTCGCGCAGCATCCACCCGATGATCAGGGGCGAGGGGTACATCAGCCAGGTGCAGACATGGCTGCTCCCCCAGCTCCTCGCCGAGGTCGGCATCGAGTCCGAGTACGCGTTCTACGCCTACCGCTCCGCCGACGAACGCATCCGGCTCCGGCGCGACACGGTCGAGAAGCCCAGCGACCGCGAGGGCGTGACCCGGATCATCACCCAGCTCGTCGAGACCCGCGAAGACACGCAGGAAACCCTGCTCGACTCCGAAGGCCGGTTCATGCGGACGACGCTCTCAGACGGACGCGTCTGGGAGGACACCACACTCGACCGCCTCGCCCGCCTGTGGCGCAGCAAGGGCCTCCCGATGAACTGACGGATCGGCCTTTTAGACGCCCGATACGCCCAACACCCCCTACCCTCCCCGCCGTGCGCCAGCGAATCCTCCTCGGACCACTGTTGATCCTCGTGCTCGTCGGGCTCTTCTGGCTCGACGAGTTCCTCGCCGAGACGACGGCCCCCGCCTTCCTGCGCCCGCTTTTGTTCGGCCTGACCGAGTTCCCCCGCGGGTCGGTCCTGTTCCCCGCCGGCGTGCTGCTCGGCCTGATGGCCACGCGCGAGCTGGCGGCGATGCTCCGGGCCAACGGGCTGGGCGTCTCGACCCGGTTCATGTCGCTCTCGTGCGTGCTCGGGCTGGTCGCCTCGTGCCTGGTCCCAGTGACGACCGACCCGATCCAGGCCGTGGCGATGGTCGCGACCGCCGCCGTCGTCGTCCTCGTCGGCGCGATGGTCGCCCACTCGCGGAACAAGACTGTCGAGGGCGTGCTCGCGGCGGCGTGCGGGGCGCTGCTCGCGTTCGTCTACCTCGGGCTCATGTTCGGCTTCTTCCTCGCCATCCGGCGCGAGTACAGCGCCTGGACCGTGCTCTGGATTCTGCTGGTCACCAAGTCCTGCGACATCGGGGCGTACTTCACCGGCAAGTCGATCGGCAGGCACAAGCTCATCGAGTGGCTCAGCCCGGGCAAGACCTGGGAGGGGCTGGCGGGAGGCGTCGTCTTCGCGGCGATCGTCGGGGCGGTCGGCGCGATGATCCTTTCGCGGGCCGTCGAGCCCTCGCTGCAGTGGTACCACGGCATCTTCGCGGGCGTGCTGTTCGCGCTGACCGGCCAGTTCGGCGACCTGCTCGCCAGCCTCTTCAAACGCGACGCGGGCGTCAAAGACGCGAGCAAAACGCTCCCGGGCTACGGCGGTATCCTCGACCTGATCGACTCGCCCCTGCTCGTCGGACCGGTCGCGTTCTGGTGGCTCTACTTCACGATCGGGATATGAGGCGTGAACAACTCGCACGGGCCAGCAACACAGTGTCAGTAGTCTCTGCCTCGCACTCCGCCCGGCGTGTCGTCGTAAACAAGTGGATCCGCCCCGTCGACAGCGTTCGAGACCGGCGCTGTCGCGTCACGGTTGTGGCGCATCGAGACCGCCCCATCCACAGAGCCGACGGCTCGGGGCTTGCCCCGGCGTGCGTCCAGATCCCTCGGCAAATACTCTCTCCTGCGGTCGACGACGATCGCCTTTGAGGATGGAAACCGGACATCAGACAATCCGACCGGCTTGAGCAGATCCGCCTCTTCACCCTGCCAGGGCGGCGCAGATGCGGAGGCCTGCCACGCTTCCGGGCGGGCCTGAAACGACCTCGTGTAGAAATAAGACGGCCAGAGCGTACGCCCTTCCGGATCGATCCACGGCCGTTCCCCGCGATCCGCTCTTCGGTTGAGCCAGGACGCGTAGTGCGACTCCCACGGCGCGACATCGTGCATGAGCGCGGGCCACATCAATCGGAGCGACCAAGGGTTCGTCGAGGACACAAGCCCCCCGCTGCCGGACGGACCGACCCGCAGCCAACCGCCCGCGGGCAGGAACGGGTACACGCCCTCGGAGGACTGGTAGCTGTCGAAAATGACCGCGACCCCACGCACATTCGACATCGACTGGGCGACCGCGGCTTGGCGCCGAGCGTAAGAGAGTGCCGGGAGTGCGATAGCGAGCAGCACGCCGATGATCGCAATGACGACCAGCAGCTCTATGAGGCTGAACGCCTTTCGATCCCGGTCTGCACGCCGAGCACCATCGCCGGTTTCCTTGATTGCTCGTTTCATGCGCCTGATCGGGATTACAACCAAGGGGCCGCCAAAGCCCCGGCAGACTGACTCGGATCGAAGTACGCGGCGCACCACGGGACCCACGACCGCGCTGTCCCCTTCCATACAAAGCTCAACACAAGGTAAACGCGAACCTGCGATTGCGTGCTTGGGCTCTGAATCTCGATCGGGATGTACACATCGATCACATCGGACTCGGGGTGAAACCCGGCATCGCTGTAGAGATTGATTGTATCGATATGCATCGACTGGCTGCCGCTCGGAAAGTTGACCCGTTCACCCTGAGCGACCCTGACACGGGCGAACACCCCGGACAGGTCGACGGCGCTCTGTGCGATCTCCGCGGCAACCGACTCCCACATCGCCCGATCATCGTACATGTGCGGCCTCGTCGGCTTCCCTGTCCCCCAGTCTTCGATCTGACGGCGGTACTCCTCGTACTCCGGGTTCACATACAGATCGATTCTGCGTCGCACAGTTTCTTCGAGCGAGCGCACTCTTGCCTTCGAAAGCACATCGACTCCACCCGATTCCCGAAGATACTTGATCGCCGCGAGC
>REET01000048.1 GCA_007694925.1 Phycisphaerales bacterium
ACGCATTCAAGGTTTTCCCTAGCGCTGTGCTCAACTTCGTGAAGTATCGTGGCATGCATCGTCTGGCCCTCCTCACCGCCCCCAATACCCGCGCTCGCTCGCGCGTTCCACGCTCCCGTCGTATCGCACCAGAAACATCGCGTGCTCATAGTTGCCCGGCTTGACCGTCGAGGCCCGTGCGTGGCCGGGGTAGACATCGGCAAAGAGCGTCTCGGTCGGGTCGGCCTCGTACATGGCCGTCACCTTGCCCGCGGGGTTGCCGTCCATCTCGTAGTAGCTGAACAGCGGCTCGGGCCAGTACATGTAGCTCCACCCCCACTCGGCCGCGCCCCGCCGCCGCCGAACCTAACCTTTTCTGCCCATGACCGACCAGCCCCAACAGCCAAACGACCAGCCCGACCAGCGGCCAGACGCCGCCTTCTCCGACTTCGGCGCCGGCCATCCCGAAGAGCGGATGAGCCGCCTGGCCCCGCTCGCCCTCGGCGCGGCGCTCATGGCCGGGGGCACCGGCATCTTCGCGATCGCCTCCAAGACGCTCTTTCCCGCGCTGATCACCCCCGTCATCAGCCTGCTGGGCATCTTCATCGCCTCGATCGCCCTGATCACCATCACCCGCTCGCGCGGCCGGATCGCCGGGGCGGGCATCGCGCTGGCCGGGATGGGGCTCTGCGTCGTCGTTTCGGTCCTCTCGATGGGCCTGCTCCTGGGGGCGATGAGCGGGGCGGGGCGGATCGGCGCGGCTGTCAATGAGGCGATGGCCGCCGCCATGGACCGCAACGCCGACGAACTCCGCTACGCGATGCACCACGAGGCCCGGGAACGGTTCGACCAGCAGATGCTCGACGACTTTGCGCGGCTGGTCGAGGGGCAGGTCGGTGGCTTTGTCGGCTCGCCCGACCAGGTGCTCCGGGCCCGCTCGCTCTGGAACCGCGTTCTGCCCGCGATGGAACGGATCACCGATTCCGGGCTCGACCAGCGCGTCATCCCCTGGCCCGCCGAGTTTGAGAACGACGCGGCGGTGGTGCTGCTGATCCTCCGCAGCCGTGCGGCCATGGCGGCGCCCTACGGGCAGATCGTGGACATCGCGGTGCTGACCAACGAAGGGTTCGAGGTCCGCCTGATCGGCGATCGCGAGCCCGAGGCGCCCGAAGCCCCCGAGGCCGAGCCGGAAGCCGAGACAGGCCCCCCGCCCCGCCCGCCGCTGCATACTGGGGGATAAAGCGGCAGATTCCGACGGGTCGCCGGGCTTGCTTGAAGAGATGGGCCAGCGGCTGTAGCTCCGAAGGAGCGCAGGATCTTTGCCACGGGTGGAGTGCCGCGCGATGCGCAGCATCGGGCGAAGCGCAACCCGTGGACAGCGCCCTACATCTGCCGAGCCCTGAAGGGGCGAAGGAACCCAGCACCCCCCTCGATCCTGAGTCTCTGCGCAGAACCGCGCTCCACATTCCTCCGCCCCTTCGGGGCGGACTGAGTAATGGCCGCTCTCCACGGGTTCGCCGACCTTCGACGCGTTCGCGTCTCGATCGACTCACCCGTGGCAAAGATCCGAAGCTCCTTCGGAGCGACCCGCACGGGCGGAGCCCGCTGATCGGAGCGCCCCATACCCACTATCCCCCACCCCTGTGCGCAAACTCGCGGTGCTCCGGGCCTCACCCCTTGCCCATGGCCTGCCCGGGTGTAGTCTCGCGTTGCACGAGGCTCCCCCGCCTGTTGAAAACCCCCGCCGCCGTTCGTCGCCGCCCCCGGGCCCGCGACGGGCGGCGTGATCTCGGCCCGGGCGTGAAAGGGGACGGAGCGATGCGATGGACGAGGACGCTGGGTGTGGTTCTGGGGCTCTGTGGGCTGCTCGCGCTGGGCGGGTGTGTCAGCCCCGAGGCCTTCGGGCGGGCGTATGACGGGGCGGTCGAGGTCCGCGAGCGGCGGGCGGCGGAGGTGCTGGCGATCGAGGGGGTGCTTTCCCGGCCGGACCTGCTCCCTGCGGATCGGGCCGAGCTGGAGGCCAGGCTCGCCGAGGCGAGGGCCCTGCACGGAGCGGCCGACGCGGCCGTCAGGCGGGCCGATCAGCTCATTGCTGAAACCAAAGACCCCCAGGGGCCGATTTCACAGGCGGTTGAGCTCGTGGCCCCATGGGTGCCCGAGCCGGCCCGGGCGCCCCTGGTGCTGGGGGCCGCGGCGGCGGGGGTCGCCCTGCGGTCGCTCCAGTGGAGGCGGGGTCTGGTCTCGGTGATCGAGGGTCTGGACAGGGCGATGAAAGAAGACGGAGCCTTCGCCGAACAATTCAGAAGCCACGCGGCACTGTTCCGGAGCTCCCAGACCGCGCTGGCCCGCCGTGTTGTCGACGACACGGTCCGACGGCGTCGAAAGCCGTCGGCGTAAACGGAGGGTGGACTGATGCAATCGTGGCGCACGCGCGTATCCCTTCCCCCGTCGCGCCGGGGGTTCACCCTGATCGAGCTGCTGGTGGTGATCAGCATCATCGCGATCCTGATCGGGCTGCTGCTGCCCGCCTTGGGCTCGGCCCGCGAGTCGGCGCGGCGGCTGACCTGCCTGACCAACCTCCGGAGCCTCGGCACCGGCATCAGCATGTACATGGACGAGCGGGGCGGGGTGCTGCCCCAGGTGCTGCCCCTGCAGCAGCCGGGCGGGCTGAACCAGGACGCGGCCCTGCTGGATGTGCTGGAGGACTACCTCAGCGCCCGCGTGCCGCGGAAGGACGCTTCTGAAGAGTACTTCGAGTATGTGGGCGCTCCGTTCCGCTGCCCGTCGGACATCGTCGGGACGGATTCGGAGACGGGGTTCGAGCCCGTCTGGCGGACCACGGGCACGAGCTACTACTACGACGCGGGTGCGGTCATGCTCTGGGCGGCGATCTTCCCCAGAACCGGCATCACCGACCCCGACGCCATCGCCCGCGAAGTGACGCTCATGTACGAGCAGAAGCGTGTCGGCCGGTATTTCGGCCTGCCGACCGGCATCGACGCGCCGGTCATGTCCGACGCGGACAACTGGCACCGGCCCAACACCAACCGGACCAACGGCGGCAAGAACGCCGTCTTCTTCGGCGACTGGCGGGCGGACTGGTTCGAGTCCGGCCTCGCACCCCTCGACAGCCAGCGCCGCCCCGGCGGCTGAACGCCACGGAGTCTCCACCGATGATCCAACCCCAAGGCAACCAGCAGAGGCCGGGCTTCGAGCCGCTCGTCGATGACGAGATGCTCGCGCCCAAGAGCAAGCACAAACAGAAGAAGAGCTTCCGCGATCGACTCAACGACACCGGCTCGGCGGTGCTCTACGGGCCCTGGAAGACCAAGAAGGCCCGGAAGATCAGCGTTCCCGTCGCCGGGGCGCTGGTGGTGATGCTCGGGGTCGGGGCGTACCTGCACCTGCGCCCGACGCCGATGCCCAATTTCCGCGAGGACCCGCTCGACCGCGTGTTCGGCTACACGCTGCTCACTGCCGACTTCAACAAGCTGCCCGTCGAGCAGCGGCTCGAACTGATCGCAACGCTCACGCAGCGACTGGGCAACATGTCCGCCTCCGACGCGGGGCTGATGGCGGCGTTCGCGGCGGGCATCGCCGGGGAGGGGCGGCGCCAGCTCGAAGAGAACTTCACGACCCTGATGGTCGACACCTGGGATCTCCTGGCCACCGAGCACGAGTTTTCGTCGCCCGAAGAACGGGAGCGGAGCGCCGAGGACTCGTATGTTCGGCTGGTCAGGATCCTGTCGACGTTCGACGGTCGTCCCGATGAGCGCTCGCGCGAGGAAATCCTCGCCGAGGGCCGCCGGGAGGCGCAGCGGGGCGTCGAGCGGCTGGCGGAGCGCAGGCCCTCTGACCGCCGGACGAGCCGCCTGTTCCGCTTCGCCAACGAGGATGTGGGCGGGCAGGCCTCGCCCCAGCAGAAGTCGCGGATCAGCGTGCTCATGCGCGACATGACCCGCACCCTCCGAAACGAGGATGTCCAGACGGGCAAGCCCAAGAACCCCGGCGGGGGCTGAGCCGAGCACACCGGCAGCCAACAGAGAAAGCGCCCGCCGCTCCTCCACGGCGGGCGCTTCTGTTTTTGTCACACGGGTCGCGATCGCGTTACGGGCAGCCGTCGGCGAAGGCTGAGAGGAAGGCGAAGAAGTCGTCGGCGTCGATCACGCCGTCGTTGTTGAAGTCGG
>REET01000122.1 GCA_007694925.1 Phycisphaerales bacterium
TGGTCGCTGGTTGAGGGCTTGGGGGAGGCCTTGGGGGCGATGGTACCGCCCGGAGGGTGTCGGTCTTGTCGCCCGGGTCGGTCTTTGGCAGAGAGCGGAGGTACGATCGGGCCATGACGACAGCCGCGACGCTTGTAGTGAGGTTCGAGGTCCGCCCCAGGCCCGGCGCGGGCGATCCGCGTGGGCACGATCTGGTCCGTCGCGCCGGGGAGATCGGCGTGCGCCTGTCGGCCGCCCGGGCGGCGAGGGTGTACCTGATCGAGGGCGATCTGTCGGACGACCAGATCGAGACGATCCGGACCCGCCTGCTGACCGACCCGGTCGTCGAGGTTTCGGAATTGGGGGCGAGCGACCCGGCGCCGGGCTCGGCGACGGTCGAGGTCCACCCCCTGCCGGGCGTGATGGACCCGACGGCCCAGTCTGTCCGCGACGCGGTGCTCGCGTTGACGGGGGCTGAGGTCCGCGTCTCGACCGGTTGGCGGTACGACCTGGAAGGCGTTGACGCTTCGGAGGCGGAGGACCTGGCCCGCAGGCTGGTGGCCAACCCGGTGGTCAACGCGATCCACGCCGAGCCTTTCCACCCCGAGGCACTGCCCAGCGGGACGCCCGCCGAGTTCCGCGTGACGCGGGTGCCGATCCGCGATCTGGACGACGCGGGGCTGGAGAAGCTCAGCCGCGAGGGGCACCTGTTTCTCGACCTCGCCGAGATGCGGACGATCCGGGAGCACTACGCGGCCCAGGGGCGCGAGCCGACGGACATCGAGCTGGAGACCCTCGCCCAGACCTGGTCTGAGCACTGCGTCCACAAGACCCTCAAGAGCACGATCAGCTACACCGGCCCGCTCGATGGCGACGCGATCGACTGGTCGGCGCGCCCGGGCCACGAGAAGTCCGGCGCGACGGAGATCACAGTCCGCAACCTGCTCAAGTCGACGGTGGCGGCGGCGACGCACGAGCTGATCGCAGAGGGCATCGACTGGACGCTCTCGGTCTTCGTCGACAACGCGGGGATCATCCGCTTCGACGACGAGACGGCGGTGTGCGTGAAGGTCGAGACGCACAACCATCCCTCGGCGCTGGAGCCCTACGGCGGCGCAGCGACAGGGATCGGCGGGTGCATCCGCGACATCATCGGGACCGGGCTTGCCGCACGCCCGATCGCGAGCACCGATGTGTTCTGCGTCGCCCACCCCGACACCGACGACATCCCTGCGGGCTGCATCCCCCCGAGGCGCGTGCTGACCGAGGTCGTCGCGGGCGTGCGCGACTACGGCAACCGCATGGGCATCCCGACCGTCAACGGGGCGGTGCTGTTCGACAACCGGTACATCGGCAACCCGCTGGTCTTCTGCGGGTGCGTCGGGGTGATGCCGACCGACCTCATCGAGGGGCACGCCAAGCCGGGCGACCTGATCGTCGCCCTCGGCGGGCGGACGGGGCGGGACGGGATCCACGGCGCGACCTTTTCGTCGGCGGAGCTGACCGACACGCACGCGGACGAGTTTGCGCACGCCGTGCAGATCGGCAACGCGATCGAGGAAAAGCGTGTGCTCGACGCGATTCTGCGTGCGCGGGACGAGGCGGGCGGGCCGCTGTTTTCGGCGATCACCGACTGCGGGGCGGGCGGGTTTTCATCCGCTGTCGGCGAGATGGGCGAGAGGATCGGGGCGAGCGTGACGCTCGACTCGGCGCCGCTCAAGTACGGCGGACTGACCTACACCGAGATCTGGATCAGCGAGGCGCAGGAGCGGATGGTCCTGGCGGTGCCCGCCTCGAACCTCGACCGCCTGCGCGAGATCTGCGACGAGGAGCATGTCGAGCTGGCGGTGCTGGGCGAGTTCGGCACGCCGGATCGGGAGCTTGTGCTGAGCTTCCAGGGCGAGGAAGTCGGGCGTCTGCCGATGGAGTTTCTCCACGAGGGGCTGCCGACGCCCACACGGAGCGCGAGCTGGTCACCGTCGCCGACGCCCAAGGCGGACGCCGCCAGCCCGCCCGATGTGAACTGCGCGCTCCTCAAGCTGCTGGCCCACCCCGACATCGCGAGCAAGCACTTCATCATCCGCCAGTACGACCACGATGTGCAGGGCAACACGGTCGTCAAGCCGCTGATGGGCGCACGCGCCATCGGGCCGTCGGACTCGAGCGTCATCGAGCCCAACCCGGGGACGGGGCGAGGGCTTGCGATCGGCTGCGGCGTGCAGACCGGCGTCGGCGATCCGCGCCTCGGGGGCGACCCGTACCAGATGGCGCTGGGCGCGATCGACGAGTGCGTGCGGAACCTGGTGTGCGTGGGCGCCGACCCCGACCGCATCGCGATCCTCGACAACTTCTGCTGGCCGAGCTGCAAGAAGCCGGAGAATCTCGGTTCCCTGGTGCGTGCGGCCGAGGGCTGCTACGACGGGGCGAAGGCGTACCGGACGCCGTTTGTGTCGGGCAAGGACTCGCTGAACAACCAGTTCACGACCGAGGACGGGCGGACGATCGAGATCCCCCCAACGCTGCTGATCACGGGCATCGGCGTCGTGCCTGATCTTGACCGGTGCGTGACTTCGGACGCCAAGCGGCCGGGCAACACGCTGATCGTGGTCGGTCAGGGCGAGACGCCGCCGACGCCGATGGGCGGGTCGCGCTACCAGTCGCTCTTCGGTCTGACCGAACGGGACGACCCGGCGACGCCTCGTGTGGATCTGGAGGCGGGGCCTCGGACGGCGAGGGCGGTTGCGTCGCTGATCCGCGCGGGGCTGGTCGAGAGCGCGCACGATGTTTCCGACGGCGGGCTGGTTCTGGCGATCGCCGAACTGCTCATCGGCGGGCACAAGCCCGGCGCACCGCTCGGGGCGGAGTTGCATCTTCCGGGGCACGAAGACGCGGCGCTCTCTGCGGCGTTCTGCGAGTCGCCCTCGCGCTACCTGCTAGAGGTGTGCGCCGCGAGGTTGCCCGAGATCGAGAAGCTGCTCGGCGACACGCCGTGGATCCATATCGGCGCCATCGACGAGAGCGGGCGTCTCGGCTGGGCCGGGGCGGGGCTGGACCTTGACATTGAAGAGTTGACCCACGCGTGGCGCGGGACGCTGAACTGGTAAGACGGAGCTTTGCATGCACCCAGTGAACAAGGCCTTCTTCGACGGCCTGATCGATTACGCGGGCCTCTTTCCCCCTGCCGGGCTGCCGATGGAGAAGGCCGTCGAACGCTTCGCCCGCCACATCCGCTCTGAGCACGCGTGGGTGCTTGCCCACTTCATCTGTCCGGTCAGCCGATTGGGCGAGTTCGTCGAGCACGCGCGGGTCATGCTTCCGGGCACCTGGGCGACCAGCGGCTACCGCGAGATGGCCGACGACAGCGAGCCGTGGCGGATCAGCGCCATCGTCGACGGCGACCTCGACGCCTGCCTCGACACGGTCGTCGCCTTCAACGAGCACCACAGCAAGGAAGACAACGGGCTGGCGCAGATCGACTCGATCGAGATGCGGGTCACCTCGCCCGACGAGATCGACCGGGCGATCGAGGAGATCCCCGAGGACATCCACCCGTACTTCGAGTTCCCGATCTCGGGCGACTGCCGGGGGTTTGTCGCGGCGCTGGCGGGCGACGAGGCGGCGGCGAAGATCCGGTGCGGGGGCGTGACGCCCGACCTGATCCCCCCGAGCTCGGACATCGCGAGGTTTCTGCACGCCGCCAGGGCCGGGGGTGTGCGCTTCAAGGCGACTGCGGGCCTGCACCACCCGATCCGCGCCGAGCACGCGCTGACCTACGAGGCGGATTCGCCAAAGGCGTTGATGCACGGGTATCTCAACCTCTTCATGGCCGCGGCGTTCGTCCGCTCGGGCAAGACCGAACTCGATGCCACCGAGAAGATCCTCGAAGAACGCGACCCCACCGCCTTCCGCTTCAGCGAGGAGGGCGTGCGGTACAAAGACTTGGCCCTGACCCCGGGCGAGGTCGTCAAGGCGAGGGAGGGCTTCGCGGTGGGCTACGGCTCGTGCTCGTTCGACGAGCCGGTGGGCGATGCGAAGAAGCTGGGGTTGCTGTGAGGGGGCGAGCGTGGAAGGAACCGTGTAAAATCCCGACATGGCTGACCCGCAAAGCGACATCCCGCAACTGGTGACGAGTCGTCTCGGGATCGATCTGGGGTCGCTCGCGGAGCTCGCTCGCGAGTTCGGCGTGCGTCGCCTCTCGTTCTTCGGATCGATCCTGCGGGACGACTGGGGGGATTCGAGCGATGTCGACATGCTCGCCGAGTTTGAGGCGGGCGAGGGCGACGACTTTGTCTGCATGGAACTCGCCGATCGGCTCGCCAAGCTGACCGGGCGGGAGGTGCAGGTCTTGACGCCGGGCACGGTCCACCCCTACTACCGCGACGAGATCCTCGGCGCCGCTCGGAGCGTGTATGTCGCGGCGTGATGTCGCAACCCAGCTCATGCACATGCTCGACAACGCCCGGTGGGCCGTCAGGGCGACCGCAGGGCGGACACGCGCGGACCTCGACAGCGATCCGCTGCTCCGCCCGGCGCTGGAGCGATTCATCGCGGTGTTCGGGGAAGCCGCGTACAACCTGCCGCGGGAGTTCCGAGACGAACATCCGCAGATCGAGTGGACGAAGATCATCGGGACCCGTCACAGGCTGGTGCACGCATACCAGGCGATCAACCCTGACACGATCTGGCGGGTGGCGACCGAGAAGCTCCCGGAGATCATCCCTTGGGTCGAGTCTGAACTGCGCTCTCGGGGCGTGGATCCTGACTCGCTGCTCTCGGGCGATACCCTGTGAGGCGACGGACCGAGCAGTCCGGCCCAGCACGAACACATCGGAGCCCCAGATGTCCTACCCCCTCGATGACACGCACGATCCGAAGCTGAAGTCATGGGTCGAGTCGGCCAACGACCCCGCGACCGATTTCCCCGTCCAGAACCTCCCCTTCTGCGTCGCAGATCGGGCCGAGGAACCGGGCGAGACCGATCCCCGCATCTGCGTCGCCATCGGCGACCAACTGCTCGACCTTTTGGAGGTCTCCAGCGCCGGGCTGCTGGGGGCGGACGACGGCGACATCGCCATGGCGCTGCAGTTCGAGACGCTCGACGACCTCGCCTCGCTGCCGACCGACGACCGGCGACGCCTGCGCATGCGTCTCGTCGAGCTGCTGACCGACAAGTCCGACGACCTGCGATCCGACGAGGAGCTCGTCGGGGTCGCGCTCTTCCCGCGGGCCGGCGCCGAGTTGCTGCTGCCCTTCGAGGTGCGCGACTACACCGACTTCTACGCGTCGGTCTATCACGCCACCAATGTCGGCAGCATGTTCAGGCCCGACAACCCGATCTTGCCCAACTACAAGTGGCTCCCCGTCGGGTACCACGGGCGTGCCAGCTCGATCGTGATCTCGGGCTCGCCGGTCCGGCGTCCGATGGGCCAGCTGTTGCCCGGTGCGACGATCGAAGACGGGCCGCCCGCCTTCGGCCCGTGCAAGCTCATGGACTACGAGCTGGAGGTCGGGTTCTATGTCGGGCGGGGCAACGAGCTGGGCCGCTCGATCCCGATCGATAAAGCCGAGGAGCACATCTTCGGGCTGTGCCTCGTCAACGACTGGTCGGCGCGTGACATCCAGAAGTGGGAGTACCAGCCCCTGGGCCCGTTCCTCGCCAAGAGCTTCGCCACCAGCGTGAGCCCGTTCGTCGTGCCGCTCGAAGCGCTGACGCCCTACCGCTGTCGCGCGATGGAGCGCTCGTCGGACGATCCGCGGCCCCTCCCCCACCTCACCGGCGACATGGACCGCGAGACCGGCGGGATCGATCTGAAGCTTGAAGTCCTGCTCGCCAGCGCCGAGATGCGCAAGAAGGGGATCGACCCGATCCGCCTGAGCAGCGGCAACCTCAAGGACATGTACTGGACCATCGCGCAGATGCTCACGCATCACTCGAGCAACGGGTGCAACATGCGTCCGGGTGACCTGCTCGCCTCGGGCACGGTCTCGGGCCCCAAGCGTGAAAGCCGCGGCTGCTTGCTGGAGCTCACCTGGGACGGCGACCCGTTCGCGAACCCGCCGGTCAGCAAGCCCGGCAGCGCCCGCACGCCGCTGAAGCTGCCCACAGGGGAAGAACGCAAGTTCCTCGCCGACGGCGACGAGGTGATTCTGCGGGGCTATTGCGAGCGGGACGGCTTCCGGCGCGTCGGTTTCGGCGAGTGCCGAGGCGTGGTGCTGCCCGCCGGCGATTGAGCGTCGCTGGTTGCGCCGGTGACAAGGTGTTCGGGCGGCGGTTCGACCTCGCCGGGCCCGATGCGGAAGAACCCGCCGAGGATGCTCGCGCCCTCGCGGATCTCCAGCGAGGGGGCGGTCAGGTCGCCCTTCCACTGCGCGCCCGAGTGGAGCGTGACGCGTCGCCCGCTCTTGGCGTTGGCGTGGACGATGCCCTCGACCTCGATGCCCTCGGCGGCGATGATGCGGTCGGCTTGGACGAGCCCGCGCTTGCGGACAGTGATCGAGCCGCAGGTTTCGAGGCGGGACATCTGCTCCATGTTCTTGACGACGATGCTTTCGAGCTGGATGCCCTTGAAGCATCCGGGGCACGAGCAGGTCATCGCCTTGGCGGGAACCTCGAAGGTTCTCCCGCAGTGGTAACACCGGACCGGTCGGGGGCCCTTCTGCTTGGCCATGCGGCGTCTTCCGGGGGCGGACGCCCCCCGCTGCCGGGTTTACTTCTTGGCGGCGGCGGTTGCGCGACCGGCGGCCTTGCGCCCGGCGTCGTCGTCGTCCTTGGACTCTGTGCGACCGGCGTCGGGCTTGGTCTCTGCGACCGAGGCGGCGCTGCCGTTGGACGAGGCCTTCGGGCCCCCGCCGATCTTGCAGTGGCCGGTGAAGCTGGCGCCCTCGGCGACGATGAGCTTGGCTGCTTCGAGGTCGCCTTCGAGCCTGGCGTTGGCGCTGAGCTCCAGGCGTTCGGAGGCCTTGACATTGCCCTGGACGAGCCCGTCGACGGTGACCTTGGCGGCGTCGATGGAGGCTCGGCAGTTGGCGCCGGCGGCGACATGAAGATCGCCCTTGGCGACGACCGAACCCTCGATCGTCCCCATGATCTTCGCCGAGGACGCGAAGATCACTTCACCCTTGATCTGCGCGTCGGCGCCGATCACCGTCTCGTTGTTGCTCGAGGCCATCAGAAGCTCCTGCTCTCCCGGATTGTTCAGAACCCACAAGACCGTCGCCGGACGGAACGATCGGGCCGGGGCGGCAAGCGTAGCGAACCCGAGCCCGCCCGACCTGCCAGAGGATTCGGGGTTGGCACTTCCGGGTCAATGCGGGTAAACCGGGCAATCTGCCGGGCGCCTCGCGGGCGCGCAACCGACAGGATATCCCCCGCCGCCGACAACCCGCGCACCGCGTGCGTGCTCACTCCGCCCGGAACAGGGCGATGCACGCCGTCTGCGTGTGCAGGAACCCCTGCCCGGCGATCGGGCCGATCTCGCCGGCGGCGAAGAAGCCCGCGGTCGGGAGGATCGGAGCGCCCGCGTCGATGGGCTGACCACCGCGGGCGGCACGCTCTCCCGGCTCGACTGTCTGGAAGGCTCGGGCGACGGCCATGGCGTCGTGATGCGGGCGGCCGAAGAGGGCCGAGCCCCTGGCGTTGCAGGTGCAGACAAGGGCTCCGGCGGGCTGGTCGTGCAGCCTCTGGGCGTCCATCAGGAGCAGGAGGTCGCTGGAGGCGGTCTCGCGGTCTCTAAGGTGCAGGCGGACGGTCTGGCCGGTTCTGAGGCGGTCGTCGACGGCGACGGCCCCCGATCGCTTGTCGATGCCGACGATGTGGCGGATGAGGTAATCGCCCCGGCCGAAGCGGGGCTTTCGCTCATCAACCACGCGGCCGAGGAGGAGGCCGCCGGCGAGGAGCTTGCGGTCGGCCTGTTCGAGGTCTTCGACGGCTTCTTCGATGCGTTCCATCGCGGGGCGGCCGCCGAGTTCCTGGATCAGGTTGGGGCGGGCCTTTGTGATGACGAAGTTCGGTCCGAAAGGTTTGCAGCCCTGGCTGACGACCGCGTCGATCCTGACCGGGCCACGGAACGAGACGCCGACGACGCCGCTGTTGAAGACCCGGTCGTTGAGAAACATCGCGTTGGCGCCGGGCTCGTCGCCGGCAGAGGCCATGCCTCCGATCAGGGGAGACTCGTGGAGGTTGACACCGGCCTTGGTTCTGGCGTCGTTGATGCGTGCGAGGAGGCCGCCGACAGGAACACTGAAGGCGTCGGCGAAGAGGATGAGGCCCTTCTGGTCTGGGCCGGCGTGGATGACCCGCGCGAGCCTCTCGGGGTCGTCGGAGGCGTCGAGGACCTCCGGGCCCGCGAAGGGTTCGAGCTGGACGCCGGGCATGGAAGCGACGAGGACGGCGACGCCCGGTCCGTCGTCGAACTCACGGTCGCCGGCGAGCACGCCGACGCCGCTGACGCCGATGAGGCACCGGGCGTTGGTGATCTCTCGGACGATCTTGCTGACGGTCGCGGCTTCGGCGACATGGGGCGTGGAGATGAAAACGAGAGCGAGGTCGGCGGGCCTGTCGAGGCGCTGCATCGCGGAGGAAGCGGCGCCGGATGCGGCTGCAGCGGCGTCGTCCGCGGCCGAGAGGCCGTGTGCGAAGACGATCTGACCGGAGGCGTCTTGGGTCGGGGCCATGGGTCGGTGTTGCGCCCCGGCGCGGCGCGGGATCAGTCTGCGGCGGGATCGGGGAGGCGCTCGATCCGGTCGACCCGGATGATGCGCGCGCCCGACCTCCGGGTCGTCTCCACGCTGCCGTGGATGCCCACGACCCGGCCGACGAGCGTATGCGCCCGATCGACCTGAGCGGGGTCGATGTAGCCGAGGATCCGGTCGAGGCCCGAGACCGAGCGAAGGGCGAAGAGCCGAGGCAGCCCCTCGCCGTTGTAGACGGGGGAGGCGGCGAGCCGGCCGACGTAGTCGTGGCGGCCGGCTGAGACGGCTTCGCGGAAACGCTGGACGGCGGCTTCGGTGTCGGTGGCGTCCGCGTCGGGATCGGTCAGGTTGGCGAGCCGGTCTCGCATCTGGATGCGGAGGTTGATCATCGCGATGCGGTCGCTGAGCTGCGTGCGCAGGCGTTCTGTGAAGGGGCTCTCCTCGGTCGCTTCCAGTGCGGCCTGGTACTCGCCGAGGAGGGCTTCGAGCTCCGCGGCGCCGCCCTCGCCGGCGCGGAGGCGCTGGTAGGCCGCATCGAGCTGCTCGAGGTTGGCCGTCTCGGGGGCGCGGAGGCGGGTGCG
Source organism: Phycisphaerales bacterium (assembly GCA_007694925.1). GTDB lineage: Bacteria > Planctomycetota > Phycisphaerae > Phycisphaerales > UBA1924 > SLFH01. The sequence continues at coordinate 9,252 of REET01000122.1, forward strand.
CTCGCCCTGATCGATGACGACGGGGGCTTCGTCTTCGCGAGTCTCTTCGCGGGCTTGGGTGTCGCGGTCGGGACGCTCGGGGTCTGTCGCGGTCGGCGCGTCGTCCCGATCGGTGCGCGTCATGCGCTCCGGAGTCGCGAGCGTGCCGGTCTGTTCGCCCGAGGCGGTGCGGGGAGCGTCTGAGACATGGTCGCTGCGGATGTAAGCGCCGGCGTTCTGTGGCGGGACGACCCGGAAGGCGGCGGGGCGACCGTTGTCGTCGCGGACGACCTCGATGAGGCGGAGGTGCTCGCCGGCGGGGAGAGGCTCGTCGAGGACGGAGCGCCAGCTCATACGGAAACCGCCGGCCTCGTTGGGGGCCTTGAGGCGGGATGGCGCGGTCAGGCGGACGCGCGACTGCTCCTCGTCGAGCCGGCCCTCAGAGGCGGGCACAAAGGCGCCGACGCGGCTGGGGTAACGGACGCGGTACCACCCGTCGCCCTCGCCGATGACGGTCAGTTCCGCGCCTTCGCGGAGGCGGGCGACGGGGTAGAAGCGCTCGAGCTCGCCGCTGCGGAGGGCGGCCTCCGAGACGCTGACGACGACGCGCCGGGGCTCGACATCGCGGATCGACCGGCGTTCGGGCTCATCGGCGATCGCTGCGGCGGGGAGGCCCGCGAACAGGGTGAGCGCGCAGAGTCCGGCGCAGATCGTTTGGTGGAGTCGACGGCGACGCATGGGTGCCTCCTGCCGGGTGCGTGGGCCCGTGGGATCAGCGTGTGATCGCTTGCGGGCCCTCCGGACCCGCGCATGGACAAGTCTAGATCGCCGCGAGAGGCTCCGCCTCCGGCCCTGGCCTGTCGTTTGATCGGAGCCCGGCTGGTGGCGGCGCCCGACGCGCTTGAGCGGGGAGGGGTGGCTATCGTTCGTCCCCCCGTCGGCCGGCGTTTGCCGGCTAAACCGACCCCCACGCGGCTCGAACACCTCCTCAAACGTATGCAATCAGCCAAACGCCATTGGTCCGTCTCCCTCCGCAGCGCCGGCCTCGTTGCCTTGGCTGCGGGCGGGCTCTGGGGATGCGCCAAGCCCCTGCCGCCGGACGGTCACGCCGAGTCGCTCCGCCGGAGCGTCATCGAGGGCGTCCGCAAAGACCTCGCCCCGCTGACTCGGCGGCCGGAAAAGGTGGAATCGACCCGAGCGGTCGGGCTGAGCGGGTACCCCGAGTGGCTGGTGGAGGACATCGGCAGCCGGATGCCCGAGCTTCGGCGGATGGCCGGCCCTGAGGCGTACGACCTGACAGAGCTCGGGCTGCCCGAGATGACGAACCTTCTGGGCGACCCTGTCGAGACGGTTGCGATCTCGCTTGAGGACGCGATCCGGGTGACGGTGCAGAACAATCTGGAGCTCGAGTTCGCGAGGCTGGCGCCCTCGGTGAGCGAGGCGCAGCTGGTGCAGGCGGAGGCCGCCTTCGACTGGACGCTCTTTGCGACGGCGCAGTGGGGTTCGACGGAGACGCCGACGCTCTCCCGCGCTGCGCAGCAGCCGATCGGGGGCGACTTTCAGCAGCGTGACTCGCTGACAACGCAGGCGGGTGTGCGGCGAGCGTTGATCACCGGCGGGCAGATCGAGTTCCGCCAGGACCTCGAGTACTTCGACCAGACCGAGGCGGGGCTGAGCCTCTCGCCCAACCCCGGTTGGCAGATGACGCTGGCGTTCCAGTACGACCAGCCGCTGCTTCGCGGGTTCGGCTCGGATGTGGCGCTGGCGCAGGTTCGTCTGTCTCGGAACGCCGAGCGTGAGGCTGTCGCCCGGTTCAGGGGCGAGATGCTTCGGACGGTGCTGGAGGTCGAGCGGGCGTACTGGCAGCTCGTCCAGGCGCACTGGGATCTTCTGATCCTTCAGCGTCAGACCGAGCGAGGCGAGCAGCTGTTCAACCAGGTTTCGGCGCGTCGGGCGATCGACGCAACGCCCCCGCAGATCACCGCCGCGGCGTCGAATGTCGAGGACCGCAAGGGCAATGTGATCCGGGCGCAGAATGTGCTTCGGCGGCGGAGCGACCGCCTGAAGGCGCTCCTGAACGACCCGAACATCCCGGTGACGAGCGAGCTTTTGCTCGTGCCGAGCGACGGCGCCATGGACGCCCCGATCCGGTACAACCTGGGCGAGGCGGTCGCGTCGGCGGTGCGCCACCGGCCGGAGATCGACCAGGCGATCCTGTCGATCGACAACACGACGATCCAGCGAGTGGTGGCGGACAACGCGCGGCTGCCCCAGCTTGATCTGCGGGTGCTGCTCCGGCTGAACGCTTTAGAGAGCGGGCTCGGCAGCGCGTATTCCAGCGCGTTCGACCGTGACTTTGTCGACGCGATCGTGGGCGTGTTTTTCGAGCAGCCGATCGGGAATCGTTCCGCAGAGGCGTTGCTCCGCCAGCGGACGCTCGAGCGTCAGCAGGCGGTGATTTCCTTGCGGAACTCGGTGCAGCAGATCGCGCTTGAGATCAAGAACACGCTGGACAACGCGGCGACGAACTTCTCGCTGATCGAGCAGAGCCGCATCGCGCGGATTTCCGCGAGCGAGGCGCTGCGGGCGCTGCAGGCGGAGAAGGAGACGGTCGGCGGCTTCACGATCGAGAGGCTCGAGGTCGAGTTCAACCGCCAGGACCAGCTCGCCAATTCCGAGCGTGCTGAGGTGCAGGCGATGATCGACTACCAGATCTCGCTCGCGGAGCTCTACGCCTCGATGGGGACGCTGCTTGAGCGCAACCGGATCCGCTTTGAGGTGCGTGACCCGGAGGGGATCGACCCGAACTTCCTCGGACGCTGAATGAGCGCCGGACCTGAACAGATCGCCGACGCCGTCAGGCGCCTGAAGGATGGCGGGCTTGTCGCCTTCCCGACCGAGACCGTCTACGGGCTCGGGGCCGACGCGTTGGACGCCGCGGCGGTCGAGCGGGTGTACGAGCTGAAGGGGCGTCCTGCGGGCAACCCGCTGATCGTGCATGTCTCGGGGCCGGAGATGGCGCGGGACGTCGCGGGCGTGTGGCCCGCTTCGGCGCAGCGGCTTGCCGAAGCGTTCTGGCCCGGGCCGCTCTCGATCGTGCTGCCCCGGTCTGAACGATTGCCCGAGCGGGTGACGGGGGGGGGCGGGACGGTGGCGGTGCGCTGCCCGGACCACCCGCTGACGCTCGCGTTGATCGAGGCGTTCGGCGGCCCCTTGGTGGGCCCGAGCGCCAACCGGTCGGGCATGATCTCCCCCACCGACGCGGCGCATGTCCGCGCATCGTTTACTGAGGACGAGGTGTTCATCCTCGACGGGGGGCCCTGCCCCCGCGGGATCGAGTCGACCGTGCTGCGGCTGGAGGGCGAGGGCTTCGGCGAGGCGACGGTGCTGCGTCCGGGGGTGGTGGGCGCCGAGGCGATCGCCAGCGTGCTGGAAGGGCCGGTCCGCAACGCCGACGCGGGGAGCGACGAGATCCACAGTGTTGCCGAATCGCCTGGGCTGATGGGGCGTCACTACGCGCCGCGGGCGCGGGCGGTGCTGGTCGACCGGGAGGAACTCGAACTCGCCGAGGCGGGGGAGGCGATTGTTGCGATCGACTTCGACGAGGCGCCCGAGGGGGTGTTCGTGGTGGCGATGCCGGCGAACGCCTCGGCGTACGCGGCGCGGCTGTACGCGGCGATGCGCGAGGCGGACGAGGCGAGGCCGAGCCGGATCCTGATCGAGCGTCCGCCGTTTCGCGGTCCAGACGCCTCTTCGGAGGCGGTCTGGCGTGCTGTGCACGATCGCCTGAGGCGTGCGACCGCCTCGGACTGAGTTCGGCCTCAGGTCCGGGAAGCGTCGTGCCGATGCATCGACCCCGGGATCGCGCCCGCGCGGCGGCTATGGTTTCGGTCCCGGCGGCCTCGCCCGAACCGGGGCACAACAGACGGCATGAGCAACGGCTTGAAAGATCAGGAAGGACCGGGAACGACCATGGCCGAGAAGACCCGTATCGCGCTGGCCCCAGGTGACGGCATCGGCCCGGAGATCATGGACGCGGCGCTGTCGATCTTCCGAGCCGCGGGCGTGGAGGAGCATGTCGAGTTTGTCTCCGTCGAGATGGGCGAGTCGGTTTTCGACCGCGACACGCGCGGGATGACCGACGAGTCGATCCGGACGATCGAGGAGACGGGGATCGTCTACAAGGGCCCGATGGGCACGCCCAAGGGGGGCGGGGGCAAGTCGATCAATGTCTCGCTGCGGAAGATGTACGGCGCGTTCGCGAACATCCGGCACTTCCAGTCGCTGCCGGGGGTGGAGACTGTGTACTCGCGTGCGGGCGTGCCTGTGGACTTCTATGTGATCCGCGAGAACATCGAGGACACCTACGGGGGCATCGAGCACAGGCTGACGCGGGATGTGGTCGAGTGCAAGCGGCTGATCTCCGCGCCGGGCTGCGACCAGGTGCACCGCGCGGCGTTCGAGCTTGCCGACCGCCTCGGGATCGAGTCGGTCTATTGCGGGCACAAGGCCAACATCATGAAGATGACCGACGGCCTGTTCCTGGAGCGGTTCAGGTCTGTCGCGTCGGAGTACCCGGGCATCGAGCATGGGGATGTGATCATCGATGCGCTGTGCATGAACCTGGTGCTCAGGCCGCAGAACTACAAGATGGTCGTGCTGCCCAACCTGCAGGGCGACATCGTTTCGGACCTTGCGGCGGGGCTGGTTGGCGGGCTGGGCTTTGCGCCGTCGGCCAACATCGGCAAGCATGTCTCGATCTTCGAGGCGGTGCACGGGACGGCGCCCGACATCGCCGGCAAGGGCGTGGCGAACCCGACGAGCCTGCTCTTGTCTGGGATCATGATGCTTCGCCACATCGGGATGCTCCGCCAGGCGGCGTTGATCGAGAACGCGCTGCTGGTGACGCTCGAGAGCGGCGTGCGGACCGGCGACTTCGGCGACCCGTCGACCGAGTCGGTCGGGACGCGGGGGTTCGCCGACGCCATCGCGTCGAACCTGGGGAAGAAGCCCGAGTCACGTGCGGTCGTCGAACCGGACTCGCTCCCCTCGGCGCCCACGCTTGTGCGTCCGCAGCCGCCCAGGACGAACACCATGCTCAGCGTGTTTGCAGAAGCCCGCGTCGAGCATGTCGGCGCGGACATCTATGTCGAGAGCGATCTCGGGCCCGCGGGGCTCGCCGAGCGTCTTGTCGCGGCGGTCGAGGGCACGCCGTTCCGACTTTCGATGATGTCCAACCGGGGAACACAGGTTTGGCCGACGGGCTCGACCTTCACCGAGTGCGTGGACCATTACCGGGCGAGGTTCCTGCTGCGCGACGGGCAGGCGTCCGCCGGCATCGGGTGCGCCGAATGCCTGGCGCTTGCGGGGCGGATCGCCGAGGCGGTGGAGGTGGTCGAGTGCCAGCCGCTGAAGACCTACGACGGTGAGCGGGGCTACAGCCTTGCGCAGGGACAGTGAACGCGTTGATGTTGTTCGCCCTGACGCGGCGACGCTCTCGGCGTGGGCGCAGATGCGCCTGGCGCTCTGGCCTCGCGAATCGTTCGACGAGCTGAGGCAAGAGGCCGAAGACTACCTGAACTCCGGGGAGCTTGACGGGCGAGCGCACGGCGTGTTTCTCGCGATCGATCACGGCGCCCCGATCGGGATGATCGAGGTCGGGCTCGCGGGGAAGCCCGAAGATCGCAGGGCGCATATCGAGGCGTGGTTCGTCGAGTCTTCGGCGCGGCGCAGGGGCATCGGGACAATGCTGATGGCCGAGGCCGAGCGTTGGGCGCGGGGACGGGATTGCCGCACGCTCAGCAGCGACACCACGCCGGAGTACCCCGAGTCTCCTGCGGCGCACGCAGCGCTAGGGTTTCGGGCCCGGCCGGGCGAGGGCGTGGCGATCCTGTTCTATAAGCCGCTTTGAGGGCGGACCGGGGAGGCTTGGCGAAGTGAGCGGCGCGAGGCGGTGCGGATCAGCCGTCGTGCTCTTCGTCTTCTTCCTCAGGGCGGATCATGCGCTCGATTCTTCCCTCGCCCCGATCGACGAGGACCTCGTCGGCTTCGTAGAGGAAAAGGCCGTGGTCGATGACGCCCGGGATGTCGTTGAGGGCGGCGCTGATGCGTTCGAGGTCGGTATCGTCTTCGAGGGTGACATCGAGAATGAGGTTGCCGTTGTCTGTGATGAAGAGGTCGCCGTTCATGTCGCGCCGACAGACGCCGATGAGGCCCATCGCGCGGAGCTCTGAGCGGATGGCGGTGAGGCCGAAGGCGAGCACCGCGATGGCGAGGGTGTTGTTGCGGCCGAGGCGGTCGACGAGCTTGGAATCGTCGATCATGTATGCGACGCGGTCTGCGGCCCACGCGACGATGCGTTCGCGGGTCATGGCGCCGCCGCTGCCCTTGAGGACGCGGAGCTCTTTGTCGACCTCGTCTGCGCCGTCGAAGAGGTAGTCGATCTTCTCGACGAGGGCGAAGTCGACGAGTTCGAGGCCGAGCTCCTTGGCGAGGGCTTCGGAGCCGTTGCTGGTCGGCACGCACTGGACCTTGAGGTTCTCGTTCTTGACGCGGTCGGCGAGGGCGTGGATGCCGCGCTTGGCGGCGCGTCCGGTGCCGAGGCCGACGAGCATGCCCGATTCGATCTCTCTGACGGCGGCTTCCGCCAGCGCGTCCGCGGTTCTGGCCTCACTACTCAAAGCGGATCCCCTGGGCGAGCTCGAACGCCCCGCTGAAGTTCACTGTGCATGTCTGACGGCGCATGTACGCCTTCCACGCGTCGGAGCCGGACTCTCGTCCGCCGCCGGTGTCTTTCTCGCCGCCGAAAGCGCCGCCGATCTCGGCGCCGCTGGTGCTGGTGTTGACATAGGCCAAGCCGCAGTCGCTGCCCGTCCCGTCGGGCGACAGGAACCGCTCGGCGGCGCGGACCGAGCCGGTGCAGATGGCGCTGGAAAGGCCCTCGTTCGCGCTGTTGTTCAGCGCGATCGCCTCGTCCAGATCCTTGAAGGTGAAGGCGTAGAGGATCGGCGCGAAGGTCTCTTCACGCGAGATCGGGAGTTCGTTGTTCTTCGGCGCTCGCACGATCGTGGGCTTGACGAAGCAGCCGTTGAGACCGGCGACCGAGGCACGCTCGCCGCCGCAGATCACCTCGCCGCCCTGCTCGGTCGCGGTCTTGACGGCCTTCTCAAAGGCGGTCAGCGCGTCCTCGTGGATCAGCGGGCCCATCAGCACGCCATCGGCGAGCGGGTCGCCGATCTTCACCTTCGCGTAGGCCTTGGCGAGGCGGGCGAGGAACTCGTCGGCGATCGACTCGTGCACGATCAGGCGGCGGGTCGTGGTGCAGCGTTGGCCGGCGGTACCGACGGCGCCGAAGAGTACGGCACGCAACGCGAGCTCCATGTCCGCGTCGGCGTCGACGATCATCGCGTTGTTGCCGCCGAGTTCGAGGAGCGATCGCCCCAGCCGCTCGCCGACGATCGAGGCCACGCGCCGACCCATGCGGCACGACCCGGTCGCGGAGATCAGGGGCAGGCGCTTGTCTTTGACCATCGGCTCGCCCACGACATCGTCGGTCCCGATGACCAGCCCGAAGATGTCCGGCGCGTTGTTGCGCTCGCAGACGCGTCGGGCGATCTCGGTCGTCGCGATCGCGGTGAGCGGGGCCATGAGGCTCGGCTTCCAGAGGATCGAGTCGCCGCAGACAACCGCGAGCATCGCGTTCCATCCCCACACGGCGTGGGGGAAGTTGAAGGCTGTGATGACGCCGACGGGCCCGAGGGGGAGCCACTGCTCGCGCATCGCGTGCCCGGGGCGCTCGCTGGGCATGGTGATGCCGTGGAGCTGGCGGGAGAGGCCGACAGCGAAGTCGGCGATGTCGATGGTTTCCTGGACCTCGCCGAGGCCTTCGGAGCGGATCTTGCCGACTTCCAGCGCGATCAGCTCGCCCAGGGGCTCTTTGAACTTTCGCAACTCGTCGCCGACTTCTCTGACGAGCTGACCCCGCACGGGCGCGGGGACGCGTCGCCACTGGTCGAACGCCTCGGCGGCGCCCGCGAGCGCCCGCTGGAGCCCCTTCGCGTCGTCGAGCTTCACGCCCGCGATCGGCTCGCCCGCGGCGGGATTCATGCTCAGGACGACACCCGGGCCGGGCTCGACACGCCCCGCGTCGACGACGCGGGGGTGTTCTTCAAGACCGAGTTGTTGCATCAGGCCGCGCATCGGGGCCAAACTCTAGACACGCAAGGGCGGATCGGCGGCGCGTTATCGGCGGGAGCCCCTCCGGCCGCGCCCGGTTCAACGCTCCGGGGCCGGGAGATCGCGCAGGAAGCCGATCAGGCGATCGAGATCGGGCGAGATCGCGTCGCGGACATACGCCCCGCTGACCGCGGTCCCGGCCGCCAGCGACTGCTCCAGATCGAGCCCGAGGGCCTGTGCGAAGGCGAAGCCGCCGTTGAAATGGTCGCCCGCCCCGGTCGAGAGGCGGGGCGAGGAGGTGAAGGGGCCTTCGAACCAGGCGTTGTGCTCGGCGTTGGCGGCCGCGGCGCCCTCGCGGGGGTGGACGACGACGCAGGCGAGGCCGAGTTCTTCGCGGATGGCCGCCGCCCCGCGCCGCATCACCGAACCCAGCGGGTAGTTGTGCGCATCGTCGAACGCGTCCAGACCGAGCACGCGGGCGATCCGTTCCCCCTCGGCGCGGTTGAGCCCGAGCGTGACGCGGACCGACTCGTTCAGCTTGCCCAGTTCTTCAAGGGCGGAGCGGATGTCCTCGTCGGTGCGTTTGGCGGGGTCTGACAGATCGACGAACAGGCGTCGGTCGGGGTCGGGCTCGATCTTTGGGAGCACATGCTCGCGGAGGCCCTTCCAGATCCCCTGCACGCCGCCACAGAGCGTCCAGTTGACGATGCCAAGGAGCTTGGCGCCCTCGACGCGTTTGCGGAGTTCGTCTTCGCCGACGCGCTCGACCAGGCGCTGCCATGTGACCGCCTGCACCGCTTGGGGCTTGCCGAGCATGATCTTGCCGTCTTCGAACTCCAACGCGTCGGTGTGCCCGGGCGAGGCGACGGGGATCACCTCGCGGCAGCGTTCGGCGAAGGGCTGAAAGACCTCGGCGACCTTGTCGGACGCGTCTTCCTCCCCCACCGCCCCGATGAATGTGACTGGCATGCCGAGCCGCCCGAGCGCCCCGGCCATGAGCGGGCCGTTGCCACCGAAGCGTTCCTCGCGGACGAAGAGCTCGATGTTGGTGCTCTTGCCCGCGGCGCCGCCGCAGCGGGCGGCGAACTCGGGGATGGTCGAGATGCGCCGGAAGTCATCGTCGTCCATCGATCGGCGGCTGCCCACGACATGGATGATCGCGTCGACAAACCCGTCGAAACCGACGAGGGCGGGGAAGCGGTCCAGACCGTCGGCCCGTGCGGCTTCGAGCCTGTCTGCGGCGGATCCGGCCACGCTGGTGCGTTTGTTGCTGGTCATGCCGATGCTGCTCTCCCGGAGGCTTCGGCGGAGACAGGCCCCGCCGGTCGCTACGGTAGGTGCTGCTTGCAGGAGGCCGCCATGCGCCGGATCGTCATCGCCACGGGCAACCCGAAAAAGGTCGAAGAGCTCCGGTCGATCCTCGCCGAGGCGATGGGCGATGGCGGGCCTGAGGTGCTCGGGCTCGCAGAGCTGCCCGGTTCCGACCCTCTGACGGAACCCGAGGAACACCACGACGAACGGGGCTCGTTCGAGGGCAACGCGAGGCTCAAGGCGATCGGGTACGCCGCCCAGACCGGCCTGCCCTGCCTCGCCGACGACTCGGGGCTGGAGGTCGATGCGCTGGGCGGCAGGCCGGGCGTCATCAGCAGCCACTACTCCACGGGCGGGGTCGAGACGGGCCTGAGCCGCGAGGCACGCGACGGGGCGAACAACCGCAAGCTGCTGGAAGACCTCAAGGGCGTGCCGATGGAGCGGCGGACGGCCCGGTTTGTCTGCGTGATGGCGCTGGCGATGCCGGGCGAACCGCCGAAAGTCGTGCTGACCTCGCGGGGCGAGTTCGAGGGGCGGATCGGCCTGCCCGAGGCCGAGGCGGGCGGGCGGACGGAACTGGTCGTGCCGCGGGGTGGCGGCGGCTTTGGCTACGACCCTCTGCTGCTGCTCCCGGAGCCCGAGACGAGGTCGAGCGCCGAGCTCTTGCCCGAGGAGAAGAACCGGCTGAGCCACCGGGGCAAGGCGGCGAGGGCGATGGTCCAGCGGATCGGGGCGATGCTGGCGGAGCGCCGCTGAGCGGAGGTCACACCCGCGAAGCGACGGTCACGATCGTGCACCCCGGGTTCGGCCGCTCGGGCTGCGGGCGCAGCGAAATCGAGCGGATCTCGAACCCGGCCTCGGCGAGTTCGGTGCGGAGCTCGTCGCGCAGGACCCAGTAGCGTGTGCGGTGCTCGTCGATGCGCGTTTTCGGATCGACGCCGAGCTTTTCGAAGTCGGGCTCGCCCTCTGCGGACATGGTCTCGGAGAAGAGGACGCCGCCGGGGTGGAGCACGCGTCTGGCTTCGGCGAGAAACCTGCGCCGGTCTTCGGGAAGCACGAGGCAGTGCAGGGTGTGGTTGTCGATCGCCAGATCGAACGCGCCCGACGGAACTTTGGGCATCGAGAGGCAGTCGGCGATCATGAACTCTGCCTCGGCAGCTTCCTCTGCGGCGTTCGCCCGCGCGAGGTCGATCGCGGTCGGCGAGAAGTCCACGCCGAGGACGCTATAGCCCGCCCGTTCGATGCGGAGGGAGGCTTGGCCGCCGCCGCAGCCGAGGTCGATGGCGAGAGGTCGGACGGGGCCGCGTGGGCGCTCGGCGAGGAACGCGTCCAGCGCGTCGTAGGAGCCGGGGGCGGCGCCCGGGTGCAGGTCGTCCCAGCCCCGCCCGCCGGCGTCCTTGATCCGGCGGTAGGCGGGCTCGTGGTCGTAGTAGGTGCGGCGCATCGCTGGGGACTCGGGGAGGGTCTGTCGGGCTCCGGGAGCGGGAGAACGGTGTTACTCTATCGAACGGATGTACGGTGAACCGACGAACGAATCGCACGCTTCTGCAACGGCAAGGCCCGAGGGGTCTGCGCATCCGAAAAGAGAAGCTTCCTTCGCCCCTTCAGGGCGAGAGCTGTTTTGCGTTCCGTTCCACGGGTTGCGCTTTGCCCGACGCTTCGCGTCGTGCTGCGCTCCACCCGTGGCTACAGCCTTGCGCCCCTTTGGGGCTTGGACCGGATGGCGACCCCGTCGTCTTTCCACACAGCCTTCGGGGCTTGATCTGAT
>REET01000133.1 GCA_007694925.1 Phycisphaerales bacterium
AAGACCTTCGCTCGCGTCTCGCCGTCCATCCCCGGGCCCGTGTCGATCACATGGATCACCGCCGCACCCTCGCGGTCCCGCCCCCCCGACACCTCGCGCCTTGTCTTGAGGATCAGTTCGGGCGTACCATTGTTTGGATTTTGACCGGTCATCGCCTGCACCGCGTTGAGCATCAGGTTCAGCACCGCCTGCTTGAGCTGAGGCACATCAACGCTCGCCCGCAGACCGCCCGGCTCAAGATCCGCACGCAGCCGCACACCCTGACGCTCGGCCTGGGGATGGAAGAAATCGACCAGCTCGTCCACCAACAGGTTCACATCCGCCTCTTCGCGGCTCAGACGCAGCTCGCCCGCGTAGCGCAGAAAATCCGCGAGGATCGCGCTCAGCCGATCGGTCTCCCGGTACAGCGTCCCGACCCGACGCGTCAGACGCGACTTCTCATCCGGCTCGATCGGCAGATCCTCGATCGCCTCGGCCAGGATCTGCGCATTGAGTGTGATGGTCGACAGCGGATTGCGGATCTCGTGCGCGAGCCCGCTGGTCATCGCCCCGAGCTCGGCCAGCCGCTCGCTCGCGCGCGCACGCCGCTCGGCGGTCCGCACACGCTCGACCGCGGCGCGCAGCAGCACCAGCCCGGCGACCGTCGTCGCCAACGCACCGAGCACAAACCCCAGAACCCAGCCGGTCAACGCGCTTGCTCCTCCGCGAGGGCGGCAGGCGCGACCCGGTCAGCGCCTCGGCGTTCTGGCGTAGTTGCGTCTCGGGACAACCTGAACCTCAGCCTCGATCTCGCGACTCACCCGCGTCGCCTTCCAACCCTTGTCGGTGCGTTCGGCATCGTACTCGACGCTCGTCCCATCCTTCAGGACGCGGAAGCCGTCGCCATCGATCACACTGAAGTGGACAAAGATGTCCTGGCCTTCGGGCCCGACCAGAAAGCCGAAGCCCTTGCGCGGGTCGAACCACTTGACCTCGCCACGAGACTCCGTCAGCCGGTCCGGTGTTCGGTCAGTCATGACCGCCCCTTTCCGAGAGCGCCGGCCAAGGAACGGACCCGCCCCGTCGCCCGATCTGGGCTTCGGCACGGCCCGCCCGCACGAGACGCCGGCCTTTGCTGTGCGCGCCGGACGCGCAACCCCACGATTTCACGCCCAACCAACGCAACGGAAGGGCGATCCCCCAGATTACCAGAGACCGAGGGGAAGGGTCAACAAAAGAGCGCAGGAACCGTAGATTCCTGCGCTCTTCAAGCGGGATGCCCCGTTATGGGGGTGTCTTTGCTCGAGAATTCTGTCCGATCAGGCCTCGGCGGTTTCCTCTTCGGCGTCGGCGCCCTCGGCGCCTTCGCCGGCCATGGCGGCCTTGCGGCTGAGCTTGATGCGGCCCTGGTCGTCGACGAGGATCACCTTGACGCGGACATAGTCGCCGACCTTGACCACATCGGTGACGCTCTTGACGTAGCCGTCGGCGAGCTCGGAGATGTGGCACATGCCGTCGGTGCCCGGGGCGAGCTCGACGAAGGCGCCGAAGTCCTTGGTGCTGACGACGCGGCCCTCGTAGATGGTGCCGACCTTGATCTCCTCGCAGATGGCCTCGATCTCTGCGCGGGCTTGCTCGATGGTCTGGCCGTTGGGCGAGGCGAGCATGACGGTGCCGTCGTCCTCGACATCGATGTTGATGCCGTACTTGTCCTGGAGGGCGCGGATCGTCTTGCCGCCGGGGCCGATGAGCTTGCCGATCTTGTCGGGGTCGATGCGGATGGTGACCAGGCGCGGGGCGTAGGGGCTGATGTCCGCACGAGGTGCGTCGATGACCTTCTCCATCTGATCGATGATGTCGAGGCGACCTTCCTTGGCCTGCTGGAAGATGACCTCGATCTGGCTCAAGTTCAGGCCGCGGGCCTTGAGGTCCAGCTGGATGCCGGTGATACCCTCGCGGGTGCCGGAGACCTTGAAGTCCATGTCGCCGAAGAAGTCTTCCTCACCCAGAATGTCGGTGACAAAGAGCTCGTTCTTGCCCTCTTCGTCGGTGAAGCGTCCGACGGAGATGCCGGCGCAGGTCGCGACGATGGGGACGCCCGCGTCCATGAGGGCGAGGCAGCCGCCGCAGACCGAGGCCATCGACGAGGAGCCGTTGGACTCGGTGATGTCGCTGATGAGTCGGATGGTGTAGGGGAAGTCCTCGGGCGCGGGGAGGATGCCCATGAGGGAGCGCTCTGCGAGTGCGCCGTGGCCGATCTCGCGTCGGCCGGGGCCCATGATGCGTCCGGCCTCGCCGGTGCAGAAGGGCGGGAAGTTGTAGTGGAGCGTGAACTTCTTGGAGTACTCGGGGACGAGGCCGTCGACGATCTGCTCGTCCTTGGAGGTGCCCAGGGCGCAGGAGATGAGCGACTGGGTCTCGCCTCGCTGGAAGAAGGCCGAGCCGTGTGTGCGGGCGAAGATGCCGGTCTGCATCTCCAGCGGGCGGATCTCCTTGGCCTTGCGTCCGTCGGCGCGGATGCCCTGCTCGACGATCAGGCGTCGGGTGACCTTCTTTTCGAGGGTGCGGAAGGCTTCCTTGGCCTGGGCGCGCCGGGACTTGCTCTTCTCGTGCTCGGCGACGGTCCCGGTCTCGTTGATCTTGAAGTGCTCGTCGAGCACCTTGGTGCGCAGGGCGTCGACGGCGGCGTGGCGCTCGGCCTTGGACTTGATCTGGCGGGCCTTGACCATCTCGGCCTCGGCGACCTTCTTGACCTCGGCCATGATGTCTTCGGCGGGGAGGTTCAGCGGGTTCTTGATGACCTTCTCGGCGCCGACCTTCGAGCGGAGCTCTTCGATCAGTTCGAGGGTCGCCTTGACGCCCTCGTAGCCGAACTCGATGGCCTTGAGCATCTCGTCTTCGGGGAGTTCGGCGGCGCCGACCTCGATCATGTTCATCCCGTCCTTGTGCCCGCTGAGCACGAGGTCGAGGTCGGAGTACTCCATCTGCGTGACGGTCGGGTTGAGGACGAAGACGGGCCCGTCGTCGGTGTGGACGCGGCCGACGCGGACGGTGGCGATCGGGCCGTCGAAGGGGGCGTCGGAGATGTGCAGGGCGGCGGAGGCGCCGTTGGAGGCCAGGATGTCGGTGTCGTTCTCCTGGTCGTGGCTCATGACCCAGCACTGGATCTGGACCTCGTCGATGAAGCCGTCGGGGAAGAGCGGACGGATCGGGCGATCGATCATCCGCATGGTGAGGACTTCCTTGTCGTTGGGCGCTCCCTCACGCTTCCTGAAGCCTCCGGGGAACTTGCCTGCGGCGGTGGTCTTCTCGCGGTAGTCGACCTGGAGGGGGAAGAAGTCCAGACCCGGGCGGGGGTCGGCCCGCATGCAGGAGCAGAGGACGGTGCTCTCGCCGTAGGTGATGATGACGGCGGAGGTCGCGAGCTTTGCGACCTTTCCGGTGGCGATGGACATGACTCGTCCGCCGATTTCCTTCTCGACGACGGTTTTTCCGAGGAGTTCGCTGGTTTTGATCACGGCTTTGGCCTCTTTCTGCGGGGTCCGGGCCCGATGCCCGCCCGCGGATCTCCCGCGTTGGCCGGAGGGGTGAAGGCCCTTTCGGCGGCGGAACGATCCATCACACTGGTATGGCCGGGTCGGTGAGAGCCCCGCGAATGCCAGAGAGGCAAAGGGCAAGTCGCAGGAAGAATCCGTGGGCCTCGATCGCACGGCCTGAGGGACGCGTCGTGGCACGGGACTGCGGCTTGCCTACTGCCACCCGGCGGGGCGGCCGACCGGCCGACCGTCACCTTGACGGCCGCTGGTACGAAAAAAACCCGCCGGCTTTTGGGCCGACGGGCTCTTGGTTTACTTGCGCAGGCCGAGGCGCTGGATGGTGTCGAGGTAGCGCTCGCGGTCGGTGCGGGAGAGGTACCGGAGGAGGCTGTTCCTCCTGGAGACCATGGCGACGAGGCCGCGGCGGTTGTGGTAGTCCTGTTTGTTCGAGCGCATGTGCTCGGCGACCTCCTGGATCCTTGCGGTCAGGAGAGCGATCTGGACTTCCGGTGAGCCTGTGTCGGACTCGTCGCGACGGAAGTCGCTGATGATCCGGGCCTTCTTTTCAGCTGCGATCA
The DNA here is from genome assembly GCA_007694925.1 of Phycisphaerales bacterium. Taxonomy (GTDB): domain Bacteria; phylum Planctomycetota; class Phycisphaerae; order Phycisphaerales; family UBA1924; genus SLFH01. The sequence continues at coordinate 4,094 of REET01000133.1, forward strand.
TGGTCGTCTTTGGTTCCTGTCAGGGTATCGGGCTACACACCCGGCGCAGC
>REET01000226.1 GCA_007694925.1 Phycisphaerales bacterium
CGTTTAATTCCCGCCGATCCCTTGACAGAGGCCTGCTCATAGATGGCTACAACCCCGCGCCCCTTCGGGGCTTTCACCGGACAGGCTGCGAGCCGGTCGGGCAGCGATCAGAAGTGACGGCTCGGCGAGCGGCGCCATTGGTCAGGTTCGGATCGATCAGGAAAAAAAAGGCGCGGCCGGGGTAGCCGGCCGCGCCTCTGTGTTGCGCCCGTGATCGGCGGGGCCGATCACATGGGGGATCAATAGTCGTAGTCGTCGCCGCCGCCGGCGGGGACCGCGGCCTTCTTTTCCTTGCGCTCGACGATCGCGGCCTCGGTGGTCAGCAGGAGGGCGGCGATCGACGCGGCGTTCTGGAGCGCCACACGCTCGACCTTGGCCGGGACGATCACGCCCATCTTCACCAGGTCGCCGTACTCGTGCGTCATGGCGTTGAAGCCGAAGTTGGTCTCGGTGTGCTCCTCGACCTTGGAGGCGATGACCGAGCCGTCGAGCCCGCAGTTCTTGGCGATCTGCTTGACCGGGGCCGAGAGGGCGCGGTGGACGATGTCCACGCCGACACGCTCGTCGCCGGTCAGCTTCTTGCGCAGGGGCTCGAGCGCCTTGCGGGCGCGGAGCACCGCGACGCCGCCGCCGGGCAGGATGCCCTCCTCGACCGCAGCGCGGCAGGCGTGCAGGGCGTCCTCGACGCGGGCCTTCTTCTCCTTCATCTCGACCTCGGTCGCGGCGCCGACATTGATCTGCGCGACCCCGCCCGAGAGCTTGGCCAGGCGCTCTTCGAGCTTCTCGCGGTCGTAGTCGCTGCTGGTCGCCTCGATCTGCGAGCGGATCATGTCGATCCGGCCCTTGATCGCATTGCCCGTGCCGGCGCCCTCGACGATGGTCGTGTTGTCCTTGTCGATGGTGACCTTCTTGGCGCGCCCAAGCTCGTTGAGCTCGAGCTTCTCGAGGTCGACGCCCAGCTCCTCCATCACGGCGGTGCCGCCGGTGAGGGTCGCGATGTCTTCGAGCATCGCCTTGCGACGGTCGCCGAAGCCAGGGGCCTTGACGGCGGCGATCTTGAGGACGCCGCGGAGCTTGTTGACCACCAGGGTCGCCAGCGCCTCGGAATCAACATCCTCGGCGATGATGAGCAGGCTCGCGCCGGCCTCGGCGACCTTGCCGAGGATCGGCAGGAGGTCCTTGGCCGAGGAGATCTTCTTCTCGTGGATGAGGATGTAGGGGTTGTCGAGGACCGCCTCCATGTTGGCGGGGTCGGTCACGAAGTGGGGGGAGAGGTAGCCCTTGTCGAACTGCATGCCCTCGACGAGCTCGACCTCGGTTTCGAGGCTGCGGCCCTCTTCGACGGTGATGACGCCGTCCTTGCCGACCTTCTCCATCGCCTCGGCGATGATCGAGCCGATCGTCTCGTCCTGGTTGGCCGAGCATGTGCCGACCTGGGCGATCTCCTTGTGGTCCTTGACCTCCGAGGACATCTTCTTGAGTTCGGCGACGATCGCGCCGACCGCCTGGTCGATCCCGCGCTTGATGGCGTTGGGGTTCGCGCCGGCGGTGATGTTCTTCAGGCCCTCGGCGAAGATCGCCTCGGCGTAGACGGTCGCGGTGGTGGTGCCGTCGCCGGCGTCCTTGGAGGCCTTGGAGGCGACCTCCTTGACCATCTGCGCCCCGAGGTTCTCGTAGGGGTCCTCGAGGGTGATTTCCTTGGCGACCGTCACGCCGTCCTTGGTCACCGTCGGCGAGCCGAAGGACTTCTCAAGCACGACCACGCGGCCCGAGGGGCCGAGGGTGACTTTCACGGCGTTGGCGAGTTTCTGCACACCCCGGAGGATCCGCTCCCGGGCGTCGGTGTTGAAAGCGATGTCTTTCGCGGCCATCTTGATGGCTCCTTCTCTGTTCTGTTCAGCCTCGGTTGGCTTGTTCTGCTTTGGTCTGTTCTGGGGTCTATCTGGCTTTGAACTTCTGCTCGGCGGTCAGGCCGATGCGGACCCACACGATGCGTTCGGCGACGAGGATGTAGATGCACTGCCCGTCGGTGACCTTGATGAGGTGGTCCGGCTCGTCGGGCACGAGCATCGCGTTGGGGACCGTCAGGGAGGCCATCTGGTCGGGCATGCCCGCCAGCGCGAAGGTGCAGTCGCGCTCCCCGTTCAGTTCGCTGAGGGCCTGCCTGAGCTGGTCCGGTGTCATCGATGCCTCGCGGCGCTGTGCGCCAGTTCTGGATGCAAACTCAGTCGATGACGGCCAGGATCTCGCTCTCGGACATGATCAACAGCTCGTCGTCGTTGAGCTTGACCTCGGTGCCCGCGTACGAGCTGAAGATCACCCGGTCGCCCGGCTTGACCGTCAGCGCGACGCGCTCGCCCGTCTCGGTGTTCAGCTCGCCGTCGCCCACGGCCTCGATGATCCCCGTCTTGGGCTTGTCCTTGCTCGACTCGGGCAGGAAGATCCCGCTCTCGGTCTTGCCCTCGGCCTCGTCGCGTCGGACGAGCACCTTGTCGTGCAGGGGGCGGACTTTCACGCTGGACTTCTTGGCGGTCTTGGTGGCCATTGGTGTCTCCTCGCTGGGGACTCTCGCGTCCCACGCCTGTGCTTCTCTGTCAACCGATCGAAAAACGCGCGGGGCGGTCTGCCGTCGCGCACGACTGTCATCAATCTGCTTACGCCGGGGGCGACGACCCCGGCCAACGACCCTGGTAGTGCCGCGCCAGACAGCGACGCAGCACATCGAGCATCACTTCCAGATCCCGCGTCGCCTGCGGCCTCTCGACCACCGCGAACGCACCGGCCTGCAGCGCCCGGTTGATCTCCCGCGTGTCGTCCCGGTGCGTGCGGCTGCGACGAACCACCACCGCCGGCGGCCTGGACGATTGACGCGAGAGCAGCTCCAGCAGCCGGAAGCCCCCGCCCGCCTGGATCGACTCGGGGTCGGCCGGGTCCAGGGGCAGGTCCAGGTCGACCACCGCGATGTGGATCGGGCTGGATCGCAGCACCTCGGCGGCGTGGCGCCCGTCGCTCGCCCGCATCGCGTGCACGCCCATCGGCTCCAGCAGCACCGGCAGCAGGTCGGCCCACGACTCGGCCTGCCACCCCGCGTAGGAGAGCAGCAGGTTCAGACGGCCACCCGCGGGCGACCCGTCGGGGCCGCCCTTGCCGTTCTCGGCTCTGGCTGGATCGTCATGGAAGCGCACCGACCGCATGGCGGAAACAGAGGCAAGCCGCGTGCCGATCCGGACGAATCGTCTAAGTCGTTGTAATACAAGCACTTAGGCCGATCGCCCCGCCGCCCGGCCTGCCAGCGATGCCCGGAGGGGCCTCCCGGGGTGTCATCTTGGCAGGCCGGGATCCTCTCCGGGTGACACCTGTCTGTCAGGGGCCGGTCTGTCGGGGGGTGTCGGCCGCGGGTCGGGAGCGTCCGCTCCCGTAGACTCGGGCCATGGAGATCGCGCTTGTCTTGCTCGGGATCGTGGCCGCCCTCGCGGTCGGGGGGTGTCTCTGGCTCGGCCTGCAGCGGGCCAGGGCCGCCAGGGAGGCGGGGGAGCTCCGCGGACGACTGACCGCCTCAGAGGCGGAGGCGGACCGCCTGCGGGCCGAGCAGGAGGCCGCGAGGGCCGAGGCCGCCGCCCTGAGCGACAAGGCCCGAGAACTCGGCGAGCGGGCCGCCCGCCTGACCACCCAGCTCGAAGAGGCCGAGCGCCGGCACGCCGAGGCCCTGTCCGTTCGCGAAGCCTCGACCAAGCGCGAGCGAGAGGTCCTTGAACAGCGGATCGCCGAGATGCACAAGACCATGGGCGAACGCTTCAGCCACATGGCCGGCGAGGTGCTCAAGAACTCGTCGGAGTCGTTCCTCAAGCTCGCGCAGCAGCGGTTCGAGGCCGACAGGGAGAAGACGGTCGCCGAGGTCGAGAAGAAGCGCGAAGCCATGGGCCAGCTCGTCCGCCCCATCGAGGAAACGCTCAAGAAGACCTCCGAGAAGCTGGCGGAGATGGAGAAGGCCCGCCTCGAACAGCACTCGACCCTCAGCGAGCAGATCAAGGTCTTCGCCGGCCACAGCGAGCAGCTCCGCGCAGAGACCGGCAAGCTCGCCCGCGCGCTCTCGCGCCCGGAGGTCCGGGGCCGCTACGGCGAGATCCAGCTCCGTCGCGTCGC
>REET01000168.1 GCA_007694925.1 Phycisphaerales bacterium
GAACAAGAATCAGAGAAATGGCGGCTGCCGTGATGACAGGCACCCACCAATAGAATAAGCCAGCCAGATAGTCGCGAACCAGATACGCCATACCGACCCCGGCAACAACAATAACAGGGACTGCAGTGCCCATAAAGTCCGCGATCGCATTCGGCGGCGCTATAAACACACGAAAACATCCCAAGCCGCTACGAGCGTCGCCAGTCCACGCCCCCCTGCTTGTTGGCAAAAGCACATCAGAAAATGATGTGTCATTAATATTTACAGAGTCGCTATGACACCAATTTGTGCCATGGATCGCGGAGGAAAGTTGTTCGACGCTATCTACCGCAAGGAGATGGGATTGAAAGCTCGCACCGTCCAATTGCACAGGGCCAGACGATCTCACGCCACACCTCCGATGTTTTCTGAGTTACCCATCGCACATTGTGTCCGAAGAGCCACCAATTCAACTGGTACTGAAGTCGATTTCCGAACCGATCGATTTGGATATCAAGCATATCCTCCAGGAAATCGCAATGGTTTTGCTTGCCTCGCCTTCTACTGACGGCGTTTCCAACTTCCATCCCTGCGGGAATAACCCCGGCTGCCGCGCCAACGCCAATACCAAGCCACGACCCTTTGGCTCCTTTGAACATAGACGATCTCATGCTGTTCCCAAATGCAAATCCTCCGGCGATGAGAATCCCTGCCCCGCCTGAGTACGCAGCATGCGCGTCACCTCGGCGCACCCCATCGATCAATGTGTGCACATCAAATACAGGACCAGCAATATTCCCAAACATACGCCCTGCGGTCAAAAATGTCGCTCCGATTTGCCGCCCCGAAAGTACATTCGAAGTCAAGTCAATATTGCGGAGCCGCAGGCCGTCTACCGTCGATTCTATGGCAACCGCGTAACCCAATTTGCTTAGTCCCAGAATTCTCAGAGTGTCTCCGGTGTCATTGCCTTGACCAAGGCCAAGAGCGCCGCTTAGAAGATGCCCTCGCCTGGTTCCGCCATTGCAATTGTCATCGAGAGAGGATTGTATATTGTTGATTGCGTCGTATGACGACGACAGTACCGAGTCATTTAAAATAGTACCCAGAGCTGGGCTTCCGCCTCCCATCATCGGATTCGGCGGTTGAACATGCAAGCCCCACACATCGACAAACACCACCGGCATCGACCTGACATACTGATACAGGCTCATGCCGTCGACATAGCCGAGTGGGTCTCTTCTTGTCCACCGTCCGACATCGGCGTCGTAGACGCGGTGTCTGACATGGTAGATGGTTCTTCCGGCGCCCTTGAAGGTCGGGTCGTACCGGTAGCCGGCGTAGCCGACGCGGTTGGCGACTTCGGGCGAGCTCATCACGCCGCGGCCGAGGGTCTGGTACCCGCCGGCGATGGAGTTGGCGTGGGTGGGGTCGTCGTAGTCGACCGTGCCATCGAGGTTCGCATCGAACCGCACATCGTATGGTGTTCCCACCGAAATCCGCTCAAGGATCAGATCTTCGTCCTGATCGCTCCACGAGCCGTTCGAGTCGACATCCCCCGCGGGCAGCGCGTACGGCACGCCGTACGCGGAGTACTTGACCCACTCGATCATCGAGCCGGTGTCGGTGAGCAGGGCCGAGACATCGCCTCGCCAGTTCTGCGCGTAGTAGACGCGTTCGGCGCGCGTATCGCCCGCTTCTTCGTGCCAGGCGGCCGAGGTGTCGCGGTCTCGCAGGATCACGCTGTCAATGTACGAGGAACCGCCGTAGCCGGCAAGCCCCGCGTTGTGATGGACGAAGACTTCCTTCGGATCCTCGTCGTCGGCGCGGAAGACGGCGACGACCCTCCAGCGGTCATCATAACAGAACCAGAACCACGGGTCGTCTTCGTCGACCACGCCGTCGGGATCGCCGCCCGAGGTCTCGGCCGGGGTCTCCGCCCTTGTGCAAGCTCTCCGGCTCGGCGGGATCGGGCGGCGTGGCGTGCTCGCCCGGCGGCGGCGCGGCCGCGTAGTGTGCCCTGTGGTAGAACTGCGGACTGAATGGGGCGGCGGTTTTCTCTTTCAGAAAGATGCAGGTGAGGCATGGTGCGGGCAAGGCGGAATCGGGTGCGGTCTTTGGGGTTGCTGCGGGCGGGGGCGGTGTGCGGGCTCTGCGCCGCGGGTGTGCTGCTGGCCTCGGGCTGCGGCGAGGACGAGGCGCAGGTGCACGAGGTTCCCGAGGGGGTTGAGACAATCGCGGAGGCGGACCGGCCCCAGACCGAGCAACGCGAGACGCGCGAGCCGACGACGGGGGCGCCGCCGGAGGGGGCCGGCGCCGCGGCGACGGAGCAGCCCTGGAGCGTGCCGGACTCGTGGAGCGAGTCGGCGGATGTGCCGTCGATGCGGCTGGCGACCTTGGTGATCGAGGACGAGAGCGGGCCGGTCGAGGTCGCGATCTCGCGCTTTGCGGGCGATGTTGGCGGGATGCTCGCGAATGTGAACCGCTGGCGCGGGCAGGTCGGGCTTGCGCCGGTGACGGAGGCGGAGCTGGGCGGGCTGATCGAGCCGTTCCAGACGCCGGGCTTCGACGGCGCGCTGTTGCACATCGAGGGCGAGCGTCAGCACATGCTGGTGGCGAGCTTGCACGAGACGGGTGCAGACCGGACATGGTTTGTGCGCGTGCTCGCCGAGCCGGAGGTCGCGGCGCGGGTGAAGGACGAGGTTTTCGCGTTTGCGCGATCGTTTTCTGCCGACGGCGGGTGATACGATTCCGCCCCGCGAGATGCGCATTCGCTCATTCGGGGATCGGAGCATCGATGGGCAGAAAGCTGATTGACGCGTTCGCTTCGCTCCGGCTGACGGTGGCGCTGCTCTCGCTCTCGATGGTGCTGATCTTTGTTGGCACACTGGTGCAGGCGAGGATCGGTGTGTGGGAGACGGTCGACACCTACTTCCGCAGCGCGATCGCGTGGATCGACCCGGTGATGCTGCTGCGGTCCGACGGGTCGGAGTCGGCGCTGAAGATCCCGTTTCCCGGGGGGATGACGCTGGGGATCCTGCTGTTTCTGAACCTGCTGGCGGCGCACACGGTGCGTTTCAAGCTGACGGGGCGGCGCATCGGCGTGATGGTGCTGCACGCGGGGCTGATCCTGCTGCTGGTCGGCGAGTTTGTGACCGCGAGGTTCGCCGACGAGGGGCTGATGAGCATCGATGTCGGCTCGTCCTCGCGTTTTGTCGAGGATGTGCGATCGGTCGAGCTCGCGGTGATCGACCCGTCGCCCGAGGGGCACGACCGGGTGCTGACGATCCCCGAGTCGCTGGTGCGCGAGGCGATGCGCCGGGGCGAGCCGCTGAGACACGAGGCGATGCCGTTCGAGGTGCATGTCGAGCGGTGGCTGCCCAACGCGAGATTGCTGGTGGCGCGGGGCGCGACGCCGGCTGACAGGGGCGTAGGGCGCGAGGCGGTGGCCGACGAACTCCCGCCGGTGCGCGGGGTCGACGGGGCGCAGACGGACGCGCCGGCGGCGCAAGTCCGACTGACCCATGACGGGCGGACGCTGGGCACCTGGCTGCTGTGGACCAACCTGATCGAGGCGCAGCGGGTTGAGCTCGACGACGGGCGGTTGATGGGGATCTCGCTGCGGTATCGGCGGACTTACAAGCCGTACACGCTGCACCTGCACGAGTTCCGCCACGATGTGTTCGTTGGGACGCAGATCCCGAAGAATTTTTCCAGCCGCGTGCGGATCGTTGATGACGAGACGGGGACGGACCGCGAGACGCTGATCTGGATGAACAACCCGCTGCGGTATCGCGGGGCGACCTTCTATCAGGCGTCGTACATGCCTGATGGGAGCGGGACGGTTTTGCAGGTGGTGCGGAACCCGGGGGCGGCGCTGCCCTACATCGCGTGCGGGCTGGTCGGGGGCGGGATGGCCCTGCACTTTGCGCTTGGGATGGTCTCGTTTTTCAAGAAGCGGGCCAAGCGGCGTGAGAAGTCGCTGCAGGATGCGAGCGGCGAACGGGCGCCGATGAGCCTCGGGCGCCGGGCGCTGCCCTGGATCGCCTTCATTACCGGGCTGCTGCTCGCGTGTTCGGCGCTGTACCGGCCGCAGGCGCAGAGCGCGTTCGACCTCGATTCGTTCGGGGTGCTGCCCGTCTCGGCGGGCGGGCGTGTCAAGCCGATGGACACGCAGGCGAGGCACGCGCTGCTGGTTTCGAGCGGTCGCCAGGCGATCCGAACGCGTGACGGGCGGGTGGACGCCCGCGAGTTTCTGCTCGGGCTGATGGCCAGGCCCGAGGCGGTTCGCGATCTGCCGGTGGTGCGCGTCGATCACCCCGATGTGCTTTCGATGCTCGGGCTTGAGCCGAGCGACGCGGGGCGGATCAGCCTGGCGAAGATCGAGCCGCACTGGGAGCGGATCGCCGAGCAGGCCGACCGGGCGTTCGAGCTTGAGCCCAAGCAGCGCGACCCGTTTCAGCGGGGCATTGTCAAGGTGTATCAGAGCGTGCAGACGCTGCTGCTGCACGCGCACATGCGTGCGCCGCACACGGTGCCGCCCCTTGGCGAGGACGGGTCTTGGCGCCCGTTCCACGAGGCGTTTCTGGACTCAGGGATGGCCCGACCGGCGGGGCACCCGACGACGCCGACGGACCTGAGCGAGGTCAATCCCGCGGTCGCGTACTACATCGCCATGATGACGGCCTACAGCGAGAACGACGCCGAGGCGTTCAACCGGGCGGTGCGGGGGTACGAGCAGCTTCTGCGTCGGGAGATGCCCGGGACGATGAGCCGCGCCGATCGGGAGGTGCTGTTCAACCGGGCGTCGCTCTTTACCGGGACGATGGCGGTGTACGTGCTGGTCTTCCTGCTGGTATGCGCGTCGATGCTGCTGCGCCTGGGGTCGTCGCGGGGCGATCTGGCGGCGATGGGCGAGCGGATGCGCGTGTCGGCACTGGGCCTGCTCTGGGCGGCGTTCGTCGTGCACACGCTGGCGATCCTGATCCGCATGGAGCTGCAGGGCAGGCCCCCGGTGACGAACCTGTACTCGTCGGCGGTCTTTGTCGGCTGGGCGGCGGTGCTCTTCGGGGCGGTGCTGGAGCGCCTGTATCCGATCGGGGTCGCGGCGATGGGAGCCGCGGCGGTCGGGTTCTCGACGCTGGTGGTCGCGCACCACCTCGGCAGCGACGGGGACACGATGGAGATGATGCAGGCGGTGCTGGACAGCAACTTCTGGCTGGCGACGCATGTGATCACGATCACGCTGGGCTACTCGGCGACCTTCCTCGCCGGAGCGCTGGGGGCGCTCTACATCGTGCTGGGCGTGTTCACGAAGAAACTCGGGCCGGATCTGGCGCAGACCATGGGCCGGATGGTCTACGGCATCGTCTGCTTCGCCCTCCTGCTGAGCTTTGTGGGCACGGTCTTGGGCGGGATCTGGGCCGACCAGTCGTGGGGCCGGTTCTGGGGATGGGATCCGAAGGAAAACGGGGCGGCGCTGGTCGTGCTGCTCAACGCGATCATCCTGCACGCGCGATGGGGCGGGATCATCCGCCTGCGGGGGATCATGGCCCTGGCGGTCGCGGGCAACATCGTGACGGCGTGGAGCTGGTTCGGGACGAACATGCTCGGCGTGGGCCTCCACGCGTACGGGTTCATGGAGTCGGCGGCGTTCTGGCTGATCGCGTTCGTCGTGGCGAACCTGGTGCTGATCGGGATCGGGCTGCTGCCCGAGCATCTGTGGCGCAGCCGGACGACGCGCCGGGCTTCGCGTCCGGCCTGACTTGCGGATTTTCCGCTCCGGATGTAGTCTCTGGCGGTGTCTTCGATGCGGGGTTGATCCATGCCTGAACGGGAAGCCGACAGTTCGACCGGTGCGGAGCAGGGGCCCGGGGCGCAGGGGGCTGCGCCGGCCGCCGCGACCGAAGGCAAACGCCGGGGCTTGCTCGCGCAGATCGGGTTCCTGCCCCTGGCGATCGCGATCGTCTTCGGGATGCTCGGCGGGCTCGGGGCGTTCACTTTCGGCTACGGCGAGGGCCTGTCGTACATGTCCAACGACCCGGCCTCGTGCGCCAACTGCCACGTGATGCAGGGGCACTACGACTCGTGGCAGGCCTCGTCGCACAAGCATGTGGCGACCTGCAACGACTGCCACCTCTCGCACCACCCCGTCGGCAAGTGGATCGTCAAGGCCGACAACGGCTTCTTCCACTCGCTGGCGTTCACGACGGGGAACTTCCCCGAGCCGATCCGCATCAAGCAACGCAACAAGGTGGTCACGCAGAACGCCTGCCTGAGCTGCCACTCCGATTTCGTGCACGAGATGCTGCCCGTCCGCGAGGGCGGCGACATGCTCAGCTGTGTGCACTGCCACAGCGATGTCGGGCACCGCCACCGACGCTGAACCCGCCTTCTGATTCCGGAACACACGCCATGAGCGAACAACAGAAACCCAAAGCCAACCCTGAACCCGATCGCAAGCCTGAGGCCCCCGGGGAGGGCGCCGCGCCGTCGATAAGCCCCAAGCGTCAGGCGGTCGTCCTGGGCGTGGTGCTGCTGGTGGCGCTGGTCGCGACCGCCGCGCTGACCTTCACACTCGTGACGATGTTTGAGCACAAGCAGGACGCCAGGTCGCCCTACCTGCGGATCGCCGACCTCAACGAGGTGAGCGTCGACCCGGCGCTCTGGGGGCTCAACTGGCCCCACCACTTCGAGCAGTACAAGATGACCGCCGGCGACGAGTTCTACGGCGGCTCGGAGGCGATGCCGCAGAGCAAGCTCGACCAGAGCCCGTGGCTGAAGCGTCTGTTCGCGGGGTACGCGTTCAGCATCGACTACCGCGAGGCGCGTGGGCACGCGTACATGCTGTACGACCAGGTGGTGACCGAGCGTGTCCACCAGCGCCCGCAGGCGGGGGCGTGCCTGCACTGCCACGCCTCGACGACGGTGCTGTACCGCAAGGCGGGGCTGGAGGCGATGGGCCTGCCGCACGACGAGGAGGCGCTGGCCAAAGAGTTCAACATGCCGGCGGTGATCCGCGGGTTCGAGGAGCTCAGCCGCAAGCCCTACCACGAGGTGCTGTCGATGCTGACGCAGGTGCCCGACGGGACACCCCCGGGCGAGGGCGAGCCGACCTTCCCCGCGGCTCCTGTCGAGGGGTTCGACCCGTCGACGGTGCCCGAGGGCCACTTTGCAATGAGCGAGGCGCACCCGGTCAGCTGCATCGACTGCCACAGCCCCAAGACGATGGAGCTGCGGATCACGCGGCCCGGGTTCGTGCTCGGGATGCAGATGCTCGCGGCGAGCGACGCGGAGGTGCACCAGATGCCCAGCGTCGATCGCTGGCGCCGAGGCAGCCGAAGCGAGCCTTACGACCCCAACCGGCTGGCGACGCGCCAGGAGATGCGTTCGTTCGTCTGCGGGCAGTGCCATGTCGAGTACTACTGCGCCACCGACGACACGCTGACATTCCCGTGGGCACACGGGCTGAAGGCCGAGGACATGGAGCGCCACTGGGAGGAGCATGTCTTCCCCGACGGGCGTCCGTTCTTCGATTTCAAGCACGGGGAGACCGGGGCGAGGATGTTCAAGGCGCAGCACCCCGAGTTCGAGCTGTGGAACCAGGGTGTGCACGCGCGGGCAGGCGTGAGCTGCGCCGACTGCCACATGCCGTATGAACGAGTGGGCGCGATGAAGCTCTCCAACCATACCGTGCGCAGCCCGATGGAGAACATCAACAACGCCTGCCAGGTCTGCCACAACGACCCCGAGTCGGAGCTGCGCGCCCGCGTGGAGACGATCCAGAGCCGGACACTTGCGCTGAAGGAGCGGGCGGCCGAAGCGATGACCGACATGCTCGACGCGATCCTCGAAGCCCGCGCTTCGGGACGCAGCGACGAGGAGCTGGCCGAGGTCTTCGTCCTGCAGCGCAGGGCGATGTGGCGCCTGGACTTCATCGTCAGCGAGAACTCGCTGGGCTTCCACGCCCCGCAGGAGGCGGCGAGGATCCTCGGTGAGTCGATCGATTACAGCCGCAAGGCCCAGGCGATGGCGCTGCGACTGCGAGCGCCCGACGCCCCGTCGATTGAGGACCTGCCGACCGAGCCGATCAGGGGCATCACCGACCGCTGAGCCACCCGGTCAATCTCAAAGGGGAATCATGATGAAGCGTTCGATCGCCGCGGCACTTCTCCTGGCCCTGCCTGCGCCCGCGCTGGCGCAGGACACCGCCGACCCGCGGGAGGCGCCTCCCGAGATCGAGGCCGATGTGCCCGACGCGATCACCGAGGCGCAGGTCGGCCTGGCGCACCGGCCGCTGGGCTGGCTCTCGGACCCCGACGAGGAGCCGGCGGACTTTTTCGAGGCGCTCGTCGGGGGCAAAATCCACCTGCACAACCGCTTCCGCATCGAGCTGGCCGACACGACCGGGCGCGACTCTTCCACCGCCATCACCAACCGCATCCGGCTCGGCTACGAGACCAAACCCTTCCACGGCTTCGGCGCCATGGTCGAATTCGAGAATGTCTGGTCGCCAGACAAGGACAACTACTTCGTCCCCGCGACCGGCAGCGGCACGCCCACGCGGACCGTCGTCGCCGACCCGACCGGGACCGAGGTCAACCAGGTCTACGCCCGATTCGCCGAACGGCTCGGGGGCGTGAGCCTCGATGTCCGGGCCGGGCGACAGCGCATCCTGCACGATGACCAGCGTTTCGTCGGCAATGTCGGGTGGCGCCAATTCGAGCAGACCTACGACTCGGTCCGCGTACAGACCGACCTCGGCGTCGAGGGCCTCGACCTTGAGTACGCGTATGTCTGGTTCGTGCAGCGGATCTTCGGCCCCGACGGGCCGAACTGGGACTCCGACTCGCACCTGATCCGCGCGTCGTACGGGTTCGCGCCCGAACTCCGCGCGACCACTTTCGTGTACCTGCTCGACTTCCGCGACGACTCGCCGGCCGACTCGACCGACACATGGGGCGTGCGCGTCAGCGGGCGCACGATCCTTGACGAAGCAGAGGACTACACGCTCCGCTACGAAGCGACCTATGCCCGCCAGAGCGACGCTGGAGCGAACCCCGTCAGCTACGACGCGGACTTCTTCGCGGTCGAGGCTGGCCTGAACAAGAAGGGGCTCGGTGGCGTGTTCGCGGGGTATCAATTCCTCGGCAGCGACGGAGGCGAGGCCGCTTTCCGCTTCCCGCTGGGCACCAACCACGCCTTCCAGGGCTTCGCCGACAACTTCCTGGCCACGCCCGACGACGGGCTGCAAAATCTCTACGCCGGTCTGAACACCCAGCTCCCGTGGGAGATCAACGCCTCGGCGACCTACCACCGCTTCTGGACCGACCGCGGCGGCGACGACCTCGGCTGGGAGCTCGACGGCGTCCTCAGCAAGGCGATCACGCCCAACTGGTCGGTCTTGCTCAAAGGCGCGTACTACGACGGCAGCTCCGGTGAACCCGACACGACACGCTTCTGGATCCAGACCGAGTTCAGCTTCTGAACCGGAGACCGATCCGAGCCGTCATCCGCCGTTGCTTTCGCAGGCCCCGCCGCAGCATGGTTTGGCCTCGGCAACTTCTTCCTTGCACGCGCCCCCGCAGCAGGGCTTCTTCTGGAGGCGCTCCCACGCGGCATCGAACACCAGCACCTCGCCCCCCAGAGACCCGGCGAACGACTCGGCGGCCGACGCGGCCTCGAACGCCGCGACCTGCGAGGCCATGGGCGTCCGCAGGCGTTCGGCGTGGACGAAGCTCGCGGACTCTGTCCTGATCGGGCGAGAGCTCGCGTGGTCGTGCGCCCAGCGTTCGATGATCTTCAGGTCCGGTCGCTCCGCCTCGTAGGCGGCCTGGCAGTTGAAGTCGTCGAAGAGCAGCGGGCTGCGACGGCCTCGCTCGTCAAGGCTGACCGTCGCGGTCGCGAACCTCGCGTCGCTGATGATCATGTTGCACTCGACGCAGAGCGAATCGCCGAGGTGGATCGGGGGCGGCCCTTCGGCGGGCTCGGAGCCGCAGGAGGCCAGGAAAAAGAGCGGAGCGGCGAGCGCCGCGACGAAAACTGCGCCCGAGCGTTTCATGCCGGGGCCCTCCTTGAAAAGAGAACGATCGCGGCGGCGAGCGGCGTGACGATCCACGCGCCCAGCACGCCGGAAAGGATCCATGCGAGCGACCCGCCAAACTGGCGCGACGCGTACACGCCCACGGGTCCGAGCACATCGAGCGACGCGTTCATCGCCACGATGACCGACATCTTGAAGGCCTGCAGCGGGTTGGCGACGCCGATCGCGAAGACCTCCTGCACGCGGAGCTTGAAGATCAGCGTGCCGGCCATCAGGCCAAGATCACTCAGGAAGACCAGCGCGATCCAGACGAACAACCCCAGCCCCGTCGCGATGCCGACGCGCCTGGACATCACGCTGATCAGCACACCGACCGAGAGCATCGCCAGCGCGAGGGCGCAGGTAAACAGGACCAGCAGCAGGAACGCGTCGACATCGGCGCCCCCCGCCCGCCAGGCGACCACGCCCGCGCTGAGCCCGAAGCCGAGCCAGACCGAGCAGCAGAGCGCCAGCCCCAGCCCGAGATACTTGCCCAGGATGACCTCCGTGCGCGACACAGGCTGTGCGAGGATGTACAGCAGCGTCCCCCGCTCCCGCTCGCCGGCGATCGCGCCCGCCCCGGCCGTCAACGCCATCAACGGCACGACCAGCATCACCAGATTCAGCATGCCCGCGGCCGTCCTGCCGAAGCCCGCCAGCCCGTGCGAGCCCGACCCCGCCAGCGACATGAACGAGACGCCGATGGCCAGCACCGCGAACCCGATGGTGTAGAGCAGGAACCAGCGGCTGGCCGCCGCGTCGCGGAACTCGCGCCTCGCGATCCTCGCGATCGCGCCGGGTGGAGAGAGGCAGGCGGCGCCGCGTGGAGCGCCGGCTTCGATCGTCAGCGTTGTCATCGCACGCTCCCGTGGGCTGTGAGGGCTTGTTTGGGCCCGCTGCCGTCCGCCTCGCGACGGACATCATCGAGGATCTCGAAGTTGCGAACCTCGATCGACCGGCTCGCCAGGACAGAAAGCGGGACACCCCGCCGCTCGCGCGACACCGAGACGCAGAGCCCGCGCCCGTTCAGGTGCACCGCGTGCCCGGCGCCCCGGAGGATCTCGGCCGCGGCTTCCTCGTCGGCGCCGCCGAGGTCCAGGCGGAGGGTCTGCACCGCCTTCTCGGTCGGCCAGAGTTCGGCGGGCGAGGTGTCGCTGACCAGCCGCCCCTTTTCGAGCACGAGCACGCGGTCGCCGAGCGAGATTACCTCGTCGGGCCGGTGCGAGGCGAAGATCAGCGTCTTGCCCGATGCCTTGAGCTTTCGGAGCGTCTCCACGACATCTCCCCGGCCCGCGGCGTCGAGATTCGAAGTCGGCTCATCGAGCACGATGATCGGCGGGTCGGCCAACAGGGCGATCGCCAGGGCGAGTCGCTGCTTCATCCCGCCCGACAGATCGCGGACTCGCTTGCGTTCGTGCCCGGCGAGGCCGACCTTCTCGAGCGCCGCCGAAGCCGCTCCGGGCTCGGCCCGGCGGAGCGAGGCGAAGAACGCCATCGACGACGCCAGGCGCGCGTCGTCGTGGAAGGCGAGCTCCTGGGGCACATAGCCGATGCGCGAGCGGGCGAGCTTGCCGCGCCGGCGCACATCGATCCCGTCGACGGTGATCTTGCCCCGAAAGCGGATCACCCCGAGCAGGCTTCGGATGAGCGTCGTCTTTCCCGCGCCGTTGCTGCCCCAGAGGGCGAGCGCCGAACCGGGCTCGATCGAGAACGAGACCCCGTCGACCGCCGCGACCCTGCCGAACTTCTTGACGACGCGCTCGGCGTTGATCATCGTCGGTTCCTTTCTCTTCTGATCGGGGCCGGGTCTCGGCCGAGCCTCCAGGCTGTCAGCGAGGCGACCCCGACGAGCGCGAGCGAGATGGCCAATATTGCGAGGCGTCCCTCAGAAGGCTCTTCGGCCGCGGGCGCCACGATCTTCGGCGGGCGCACGAGCGGGTGCGGGTCGATCAGCTTGGGCTGAGGGCGCAGCTCGGGCAGGGCCCTTGCGGTGAACTCGACGGCCTGCTGGGCCGGGCTGTGGAGAAAAAATCGCAGATTCGGCTCGCTTGCGAGCAGGTTCTCAAAAAGACTGCGGGGCTCGTAGGGCATGTCGCCCACGCCGTCGCCCGTGCGGTCGAAGCCGTTGTAGTCCGACCAGAAGTTCCCGACGCCGTCTCTGGCGAATGTGTTCAAAGACAGCGCGCCCCTCCCGTGCACACCCGCCTGCTCTTCGTTCTCGATGAAGGCGTTTGATGTGAAGACATTGTCGTGGGTGTTCGGCGTCGCGAGCAGCCCGATCTCGTTGAACGCGAAGGTGTTCTGCACGAACAGGCCCCACGACTCTGTCGAAGACGGGCTGTTGTCGATGTAGACGCCGACGCGGTTGGCAAGGAATGCATTCGATTCGATGAGGATGTCGTCGCAGTCCTTCAGACCGATGCCGTAGCCGCTCGCCCCGCGGTTGCGTGTCATGCTGTTTCGCCTGACGGTGATCCCCTGGCTGTACATGAGGTAGGCGCCGACGGAGTTCCGGGTGAGGATGTTGTCTTCCACGAGCGTGTCGTGGCTGTACATGAAGTGCAGGCCGTAGCGGCTGCCGCTCACGCGGTTTCCGACGATCCGGAGGTTCCTGGAGTACCAGAAGACCATGTCACGGCTGTTGACGACGGTGTTGTTCTCGATCAGGCAGTCGTGGCTCCACCAGAGGCGGACGCCGTCGCCGCTGCGCCCGGGATCGAGGTCACGCCCCATGACAAAGTTGCCCCGGACCGTCGAGCCGGAGGCCTGTCGCAGGTCGATGCCGAAGAGCGCGTCGTCGATGCGGCAGTCCTCGATGACGACCGGCCCGACGCCCGCGAAGATCGCCGCCGGCTCCATCTCGACACGCGAGCCCGAACCTCGGACGGTGAACCCTCTGAACTCGATGCCCGGCGCGAGCAGTTCGACGACATTGCCCGTCCCGCCCCCGTCGATCACGACCTCGCCCCCGCCTTCGAGCCGCACAGCCTTCTGCACGCTCAACCTGCCGTGGTAGACCCCGGCGGGTACGCGTATGGTCGAGTGCTCTGTCGCAGCGTCGATCATGGCGGCGATCTCGCCGGTCGAGCGGGGCTCGGCTGCGCTTAATAGCGCCGCGTTGCACGCAAAGAGGGTCAGGCTCGCCGTGATGAGCGTCGAACGCGTCATGATCGCTCCGTTCCTTCCGTCCGGATCTCGCCCTTGACCAGCGGCAGGTAGGCCCGGCGATGGAAAAAGAGCGCCAGCACGAGCAGCACCGACGAAGCCGTCGCCAAGATCAGCCCGATCCCCGGGCTCGCGACAGTCTTGAACTGCCCGATCACGCCCGTGCCCATGATCGGGGGCACGAACGGTTTGATCGAATGCGAGAGCGGCGCATCGGGATCCAGGTTCTGCCCGAAGTGGCTCATCCAGAGGTGCAAGTCCAGCAGAAAGACCGCGGGGAAGAAGACCGTGGGGATGACCAGCAGCGCCGCCCAGCGGGTGTGGATGTACGCCGCGAGCTCCAGCAGCACGACGAACCCGATGAGTGCGAAGACGCCGATGGCGCGTTCGAACTGCGCCGCCTCCTGCAGGGGGCGCATCCCGATGTAGTGGTTCAGGGCGTTGATCTCCGCCACATCGCCGTCGAGCTTGTTGAGGTACGCGTGCAGCTTCAGGTTGTCGGGGTACTGCGGGGCGTAGAGCTCCATGTGCCAGTACGGGAGGAAGAGCGAGACCAGGATCAGCACCCGGGCGCACAGCAGCAGGAAACCCGGCGTCCCGTAGCGGATCGTTCTGCGCTCCAGCTCGCTCGGCGGCACGCGGGGGCCGATGATGCCTCTGACCAAGGATCTGAGCACTGAAACCTCCGAGTGCGTACCGGTTGAGACTCGGGTCGGGAGAAAGCCCCCCGGGCGCTGGTCGGCGCCGCGGGGAGGGAACGGAGATACCTTCCGCGTCAGTCGCGCGGCATGACCTTGAAGTAGCCCATCATCTCCAGGTGCAGCGCCGAGCAGAACTCGGTGCAGTAGAAGGGGAATGTGCCGGGAAGATCTGCGGTGAACTCGACGGTCACCGTCTCGCCGGCTTCCAGGCTCGTACTGATGTTGTACCCGGGGACCGCGAAGCCGTGCGTCGCGTCGACGGCGCGTTCGAGGCTGGTGAGGCGCCAGATCACCCTGTCGCCCTCGTTGACGGTGATGTGCTCGGGGTTGAAGTGGCTTCTGACGACGGTCATGTAGACGGTGACCGTGTCGCCGTCGCGCTCGACGCGTTCCTGGCCGCGCCTCGGCGCTGTCGGGTCGACCGCCTGCACATGCGGGTCCCAGCCGATCTCGGGGTAGACCTTCCAGGGCTTGAGCTTGTCGGCCCGGATGATCTGGGCGTAGTGCGGCTCGCCGATGCCGAAGGGCATGTCGTAGATCACGGGCATGTCAGCGCCCTGATTCGAGATATCGATGAGCTGGAAGTTCTGGGGGAGCAGCGGCCCGGTCGGGGAGAACCGGTCGACCGACCACTTGTTCAGCGCGACGAGGTACTTGCCCAACGGGTTGACGGTGTCGCCCCCGACCGATGCGATGTGCCCGACATTGTAATGCACCGGCGTCTTGTGCACGAGCGTCCAGTCCGGCTCGGGCGTGCCCTTGCCGTAGGCGCCGCCCATGGTCCAGCGGGCGACCGCCGAATCGAGGAAGAGCGATGTGTAGGCGTAGCCGTCGGGTCCGAACTGCGTGTGCAGCGGGCCGAGGCCGACCTCGATCCTGGCCTCGACGACCTTGTCGAAGTCGAGGATGGGGATGCCGTAGTCGTCGTGCCCGGAGAAGAGCCGGCTGTCGATCGCCTGGCGGATCTTGTCGATGTCATAAACCGTCACATGCGGATCGAGCTTGCCGGAAACGACGATGTACTGGCCGGTGGGCGAGACATCGACGCCGTGGGGGCTTCTGGGCTCGGGCGTGATGTGCAGGATCCGCTCGTCGATCGCCGTCTGCAGCGAGATGACCGGGAACCCTTCGATCTTGTCGTACTTGCCGTCGCGGTAGAGTTGCTCGGCCTTCTTCCAGTCGATGATGTGGAGGAAGTCGGTCGCGTTGCGGCTGACGCCCGCCTCGAACGGCGGGTTGCCGTCCTGGATGCCGCCCGTCGCCAACTCGCTGTTGAGCGAGTTGAGGAAGACGAACCCGTCGCTGGCGAGCTTGCCGGTCGCGCCGAGGTCCTGCCAGTAGGGCGGGAGCTCGATCGCGAAGGACTGGGAGGGATCCAGACGCCCGCGCCGACGGTTGAAGCTCCAGAAGATCACCGAGCCCTTGTAGGTCTCTTTGTACTCGCCGATCGGCGCGTACGCCGCGCCCCAGGGCACGCCGTACTGAGCCGCCTCGATCACATACTCGGTGTTCGGCGTGGCGAAGAGGGTGTGGTTGCTGATCGTCAGCGGGTTTTTGACGATCTGCTTGGTCTCGAAGTCGCGCAGGTCGATGACCGCGACGCGGGCGTTGATCTTGTCGTTGATGAAGAGCCACTGGCCGTCGTAGTCGCCGTCGGTGAGCGAGAGCACCGGATGGTGCGTGTCGCCCCAGCGGTTCTGGCGGTGGCCGATGTTGCCCTGTTCGAGGATGTCGTCGCCCACGCCGAAGCCCCACCCCTGCCACGACTCGGGGGTGAAGACCGCGATGCTGCGGAGGATCCGCATCGAGGGCATGCCGACGGCGTAGACCTGACCGCTGTGCCCGCCCGAGGAGAACATGATGTACTCGTCGTGCTTGCCGCTGGGCGTGAAGGTCTTGACCGCCGCGAGGATGTCTTCGGGTTCGAGCCCCCTGCTCTCGGCGATGCGCTGGACATCGGCCATCTGGCGCGCGTTGCCCGTCGTCTGGCGGACCCGCTCGGTCCGCGGCTGACGGGCGTCGGCGCCCTCTCCGTCTCCCGCGTCGCGCTCGCCGCAACCCCCGACGAGGATGCCCGCCGCCGCGACCACCGCCAGCGCTCCAGGCGTGTTCCAAAGGCGTTCCATCACTACCTTCCTTTCTCTCGGCGCGAAAGGGGCTCGCGCACACGGTCGAACGGGGATCTCAACGCGAGCCGTTGGAGGCGTTGAGTTCACGGATGTACTTCACGATGTCGTCGATCTGGGCGTCTGTCAGCGACGGGTTGCCGCCCTTGGGGGGCATGTCCATCCCGGTCTGGTTGTCGGCGTGCCAGATCGGACGCCCGGACTTGATCAGCGAGGCGAGCACCTGATCCGTCGAGTTGTTCACGAAATCGGTGCCGACCAGAGGCAGCCCGACGCCCTGCACGCCCTCGCCCCGCTGCCCGTGGCACGCCGAGCACGATGCGCGGTACTGGTCGCGCCCGATCCCGGCCGTCGCGGCCCGGAGCATCGCTTCGGCGTCGACCGCGGGCGCGTCCTCCTCAGAAGCGAGGCGCTCGTCGGGCCCGGGCGTCGGTTCATCCTCGCCCTGCAGCGACCGCAGGTAGGCGACGACATTCCAGATCTGCTCGTCGGGCAAACGCCCCAGCCCTCGCGCGGGCATCGCGACGCCCGTCGTGTTCTCAGCGTGGTCGGCCGGACGCCCGGCGACGATGAGCTTGAACAGGTCCTCGTCCTCGCTCGATCCGACGAACTCGCTGTTGCGCAACCCCTTGCCAAGCCCTGCAACGCCCCCGCCGTCCTGCGCGTGGCACATCGCGCAGTTGGTGCGATAGACATGGCGCCCCGCAGCGAGCACCGCGGGCGTCACGCCGATCTCTTCAGCCTTGAGTTGCAGCTCGTTCGGTTGGCGGGGCTCGGTCACGAGCACCATCGCGACCACGATCGCGGGCAGTGTCAGCGCGAGCACAGCGACGAAGAGCAGGATCCGCTTGCGATACGGGTCGGCCGGCTTCTGGACCGGCGGCTCGGAGAACGGTTCGAGACCGAGTTCCTCTTCGGTGTCCACCCAGACGGAAGGCTCTTGGCGTGGGTCTCGACGGATCATGTCGGGGCTCTCCGTTTCGTGAGGAGCGGCGTTTTGTGTCATAGTGACGCCACAACTCCACATTCATCGGAGGATACCCTTTGCCGGGATAGCCGTCAAGTGTGCACAGAAGCGTTATTTGATCGGTTCGGTCCCGTCGCCCCCCACCGTCAGGTCCGCCGACCGCCCCGAACCGGGCTCCGGATCGCACAGCGGACGCACCCCGGCGTCGGGCTCAATCAGGTCAGCGATGGTTGTTGAGGCGAAGGTCCGCTGGGCCTGGGCGATCTGGTTGTCCAGCAGGCGGTGCAGGGCACAAAGCGAGGTGTGCCCCTTGATCCCGAGCGGGCAGCGTTCGATGCGCTCGACGGGGGTATCGGACGCAAGAAGGACATCGAGGACCGTGATCGCCGAGGGAGGCTTGGCGAGAAGGAACCCCCCGCCGCTGCCGCGCTGGGCGACGGTGATCCCCGACCGGGCGAGGGCGCGGAGGATCTTCTGGAGGTAGCCGACGGGGACCTTGATCGCTTCGGCGATCTCGTGGGCCGAGGCGGGGTCGGGGTCCTGACGCATGCCCAGATGCACCACCGCCCGGAGGGCGTACTCGGAGGTCTGGGAGATCATGATCGAGAACCCACGCTGGCGGATGAGTGCACTCATTAGTCCACATTGACGCGGATCCGGCGCCCGTGTCAAGGCGTCGAGGCATGCGGGCACAGTGTGGGCTCAGAACTGATCCCGATCCGGGCGGGACTCTCGGTGCTGCCGGGTCAGCCTTGCGGCGGCGTGCGGCAGGCGTTGCGCGGGCGCGACGCCTCGATCGCCGCGGTTTCGCGTCCCAGATTTTTGAGGCTCTCCTCGCTGGCACGGCGTTGGATCAGCTCGAAGAGCGATCGCTCCTCCCAGCGGATGTGGCGTTCGAGCCGTTCGCCGATCTCGCGGAGTTCGCGGGGGGCCGGGTCGACCTCGCGTCGGAGCTCGCGGGCGCGGGCTGCGTCGGCCTCGATCTCGCGGTGCTCTTCGAGCAGGCGCCTGCGTTCGGGCTCGGGCACGAGTTCGCCCATCTGCTCGATGAGCAGGCGTTCTTCATCGCGGAAGTGCGGGGCGATTTCTCGCTCCCACGCATCAAGGAAGCCGGCGAGGGCCTTGTGCCGCAGGACACGGTCGCCGGATGCGGACTTGATCAGACGCCGGGCGTGGACGAGCCCGTTGTAGTGGTCGCGGCTGAAGGGGGCGAGGGCTTCGTGGCGTTCGATGGGGGGATTGACGAAACGGTCCACTATGCGCCTCCCTTCTTTGCGCTGCCGTTGCTCGAGGGCGTGTCGGCCGGTCGGCGCTCGATCGTCAGGGCGCCGCACAGGGGCTTGGAGGGGGAGGGCTCCGCCATGAGCTCGTTGATACGCGAGTTCGCGAAGCTCTCTTCGATCTGGGCGTAGGCGTCGTCGATCCGACGGTGCATCGGGCAGAGGCATTCGCCGTGGGACTTGATGCCCAAGGGGCAGGTGCGGATGCGTTCGATGGGGTCGATGGCGTTGATGATGTCCAGGACGGTCAGGTCGGCCGGGTCGCGGAGGAGGGTGAACCCGCCGTTGCTCCCCCGCTGGGCGGAGAGGATGCCGGCCTTGGTCAGGGCCTGAAGAACCTTGACGAGGTAGCCCGGGGCGGCCTTGGTGCCCTCGGCGATCTCGCGGACCTTCTGGGTCTCGTCGGGGCGCTGGGCGAGCCAGATGACTGCCCGCAGCCCGTACTCGCACGCTTCTGACATCAGTTTCATGCCCGAGAACCTCCGGACCAATCGGCGCGAATTCCGTGTGCGCCGGCTGGACGGAAGGGTATCATCGGCCTAGAAAAGAATCAAGTGTGCTTGAAAGCACGAATATACGAATATGGGCGGGCGGGCCGCCCAACGAGCCATCGGAGAGCCGAGCCATGCGTGCACAGATCGATCCAAGGTCGACGGTCGGACAACTGGTCGCCGAGCAGCCCTCAAGATCGCGTGTCTTCGAGGCGTTGCGGATCGACTACTGCTGCGGGGGCAAGAAGCCCTTGGAGCAGGCCTGCCGCGAGCGGAACCTGGTGACCGAGACGGTGGTCGATCTGCTGATTGTGATGGACTCGCGGGATGACGACGAGTCTTGCGGCGGCCCGGCGGACGACATGAGCCTGACGGAGCTGGCCGACCACATCGAGCAGACGCATCATGCCGAACTGCGGATCGAGCTGCCCCGCCTCGGGCGGCTGGTCGAGAAGGTGCGCGATGCGCACGCCGACACAGAGCCCCGCCTGCACCGCGTCTTCGAGGCGTTCAGTGCGTTGCGCGATGAGCTGTCCAGCCACATGGTCAAGGAAGAGCGCGTGCTCTTCCCGATGATCCGGCGGATGGAGCTCGCGACCGAACCCAAGCGGTTCGAAGGCGGCTCGCTCGCCGGACCGATCCGGCAGATGGAGGCCGAGCACGACGACGCGGGGGCGGCGCTTGAGGTTTTGCGCGAGGCGACCGACGGCTTTACACCTCCGGAGGGCGCGTGCAACTCGTGGCGAGCAATGCTCGACGGACTGGCATGGCTGGAGCGCGACATGCACCGGCATGTCCACAAGGAGAACAGCATCCTCTTCCCCAAGGCGCTCGATCTGGAAGCCTCTCTGCGGAACGAAAGGATCTCGTGATGCCGATCGAACTTGGGACCAAGGGCCAGCCGGGGTTCGACGATCCGATCGGGCTGATGATGGACTGCCACCGGCGGATCGAGCGGTTTCTCGGCGTGCTGGAGCACATCGCCGACCGCTTTGCGGGCGGTGGGCTGAGCGAAGAGGCTGCCTCCGCGATGCGCGTGGCGCTTCGGTACTTCCGAGAATCGGCCCCCCACCACACCGCCGACGAGGAAGCGTCGCTCTTCCCGCGCCTGCGCGAGGTGAACGAGAGCGCCGGCGGGCTTGACGGGCTGCTGCTGGAGGCCGAGCGACTCGAGCTCCAGCACCGGCGGGCCGAGGCCATGCACGCGAGTGTCGACCGGCTCTGCACGCGATGGCTGACGCTGGGCCTGCTCGACGGCGACGAGATGGCGGCGCTCGAACACGACCTCCGCGAGCTGCGATCGCTCTACGCCGAACACATCGCCTTCGAGGACGAGACGCTTTTCCCCAGCGCGGCGCGCACGCTGGGGCGCCAGGCTCTCGACCGGATCGGGCGCGAAATGGCCGAACGCCGCGGACACGGAGACGGGCCCGCACCGGGAAAGGAACGCG
>REET01000181.1 GCA_007694925.1 Phycisphaerales bacterium
TTGTTCGTCCCGAAACCATGCCGACCAAGCTAACACAATGGGGGGAGGGGGGCAACCCGGCGACACCGTCAATCGCGGGTTTTCTCGGCCCCCTGCCGTAAATCGTTGCCCCGCAAGGACTTACGGCAACGAAACATCGATGCGCGAGCTCAGCGTGAGCGGAGCTTCACGCCGCATATTCGGGTCAGGAATCCCGCGAGTCCGTTGCTTCGGGCTCCAGCCCGCCGAACCTGCGGCTGCGCGACGCGAACGAGCGCACGGCCTTGTGCAGTTCCGCCTCGCCGAACTCCGGCCAGTAGGTGTCGGTCACATACAGCTCGGCGTAGCTGAGCTGCCAGAGCAGGAAGTTGCTCAGGCGCATCTCGCCGGCGGTGCGGATCATCAGGTCAGGCTCGGGCAGGTCAGGGGCGTAGAGGCGCTCGGCGAGCGTCGCTTCGTCGATCTGCTGCGGCGAGAGTTCGCCGGAGGCGACCTGCTCGGCGATCTTTCTTGCCGCGTCGGCGATCTCGGCACGACCCGAGTAGTTGATCGCCAGGCAGAGCGTTGGGCCGACGATGTCCCTGGTGGCTTCCTGAACGGCGTCGAGCGCCGCGAGCACCGGCTCGGGCAGGCCCTCGCGCCGGCCGATCACGCGGAAGCGGATCTTCTCGCGGACCAGGGCGTCCAGCTCGCCCTCGCAATAGGCGACGCAGAGGTCCATCAGGGCCTGCACCTCGTCGGCGGGACGCTTCCAGTTCTCTGTGCTGAAGGAATAGAGCGTCAGGGCCTCGACGCCGAGGCGACCGGCCTCCTCGACCACCTTGCGGACGGACATCGCCCCGCCGCGGTGGCCGAAGATGCGGGGGAAGCCCTGCTCCTGGGCCCAGCGGCCGTTGCCGTCCATGATGATCGCGATATGACGCGGGATCGCGCAGGGGTGCACATCGGGCAGACGCCCGAGCGGATCCGCCTTGGGGCAGAGCTTCCGCATCTGCGCGACACGGGCGAGGGCGTCGGGGTCGGCGGCGAACGGGCTTGACGCGGACGCCGTCCCGGGTTGCTGGCTGATCTGCGTCAAAGACTCCTCCTCGGCTCGCCCATCGCCTTCATCCTCTTCCATCGGCGAGCCCGCCTGTGACGGCATGCCTTTTTCCCGAACCTCTTGCCCTATGGCAACGGCCCTACCCGCGGATCGTCTGCTCGCGGTCCGGGCCGACGCTGATCACCTCGGCGGGCAGGCCGACCCGCTCCTCGATGTACGCCACCAGCTTCGCGGCGTTCGCGGGCAGCTCGGCCCTCGTGCGCACGCCGGTGATGTCTTCATCGAACCCGGGCAGCGATTCGTACACCGGCGTCGCCCCCGCCAGGGCGTGCCCGTCGGGGATGAAGCGGTCGGTCTCGCTCCCGTCGGCCAGGCGGTAGCCCACGCAGAGCTTGATCTCGTCGAACCCCGAGAGCACATCGAGCATCGTGAGCACAAGGCCCGTCGCCCCGTTGACCATCGCGGCGTAGCGGAGGGCGACGAGATCCAGCCAGCCGCAGCGCCGGGGGCGTCCGGTCGTGGTGCCGTACTCGCGACCGCGCTCACGGATCCGCTCGCCGATCGCGTCGTCGAGCTCGGTGGGCATGGGCCCGGCGCCGACGCGGGTGCAGTAGACCTTGCTGACGCCCAGGATCCTGCCGATCCGCTGGGGCGGCACGCCCGTGCCCGGCCCGATCCCCAGCGCCGAGCAGACCGACGAGGTGACAAACGGGTAGGTCCCGTGGTCGACATCGAGCAGCGTCGCGTTGCCCCCCTCGAAGAGGATGCGCTTGCCGCCCCCGAGCATCTCGTGGAGGAGGTAGACCGTGTCTGTGATCATCGGGCCGAGGCGATCGCCGAGGGTCAGCAGGCGGTCGGTCTCGGCGCCGGGGTCGAAGGCGTGGGCGCCGGACCCGTTGAGGCCCCGGAGCAGGGCGTTCTTAAAGACGCAGGCGAGCTCGACCTTGCCCCGAAGGACATCGGGCCGGAGCAGGTCGCCCATGCGGATGGCGCTGGCGCGCTGGGCCTTGTCGGCGTAGGCGGGGCCGATCCCGCGCTTGGTCGTTCCGATCTGGCCCGGCTGCAGGACGGTGCTGCCCGCCCTGGCGCCCCCCTCCTGGGCGCGACGCAGCTCGTCCTCGCGGATCTGGTCCTCGTGCTTGTGATAGGGCATCACCACATGGGCCCGGTCGGAGACCACAAGGCCGGAGGTGTCGACCCCTCGCTCGCTGAGCGTGTCGAGCTCCTTGAGCAACTGCTCGGGGTCGACGACGACCCCGTTGCCGATCACCGCCTTCACACCGGGATAGAGGATGCCCGACGGGACCAGGTGCAGGGCGTAGCGCTGGCCGGCCACCACGACCGAGTGCCCGGCGTTGGCGCCGCCGTTGTACCGCACCACGGCGTCGTGGTCGGAGGCGAGCAGATCGACGATCTTGCCCTTGCCCTCGTCGCCCCACTGGAGCCCGACGACGGCTGTCGCGGGGTTTGTACGGGTCTGGCTCATCCGGGTCCTCGCGTGTTTGGGCGTCCTTGCGGGAAACAGCCCGAAGGCTAGCCGTTCGGGGGGCGGGCGTCCCACCTCCCCGGCCGATAACGCCCGGGGTCTGCCGGCTTTGCGGCGGGACCGGGCTGTGCCGTCGAGTTGTGGTCCGATCCTCGGTACCCGGACTCAGGATCGGCCCCTCCCGGGACGATGCGGTGTCGTCGGGAAGACTCACAAGCCCGCGGAGACCGGTATGCCCTCACAGAACAGTGTCCAGTTGATGTGCCCGAACCTCGGGTGCCGCCGGATCCTGGCGGTGCCCGTCTCCGCCCGCGGGCGTGCGGTCCGCTGCCGCCACTGCCGGACGATGATCCGGGTGCCGGGCGAGCCGGTGGGGCCGGCCTCGGCCAAGGGCGAAAAGGCCCGCTGAGGCTCGCGCCGACCGATTCCAATGATCAGAAGAGACCGACCTCGCCATCGGCGGGTTCTTCGCGCTCTGGGACCTTGACGCCGACATGCTCTGCGCCGCGCTGGGTCAGCATGCGCCCTCGCCGTGTCCGGGCGAGGAAGCCGATCTGCAGGAGGTAGGGTTCGAGCACATCTTCCAGCGTGCCGGCGTCCTGGTTCATCGTCGCCGCCACGGTTTCGAGCCCGACGGGCCCGCCCTTGTAGACCTCGCCGATGACGCGGAGGTACGCGCGGTCGAGCTCGTCGAGACCGAGGGCGTCGACGCCTTCAAGGCGGAGCGCGTCTTCGACGATCGCGCCCGAGAGCTCCCCCCCGGCGCGGACATCGGCGAAGTCGCGGACGCGGCGCAGCAGGCGGTTGGCGATGCGGGGGGTCCCGCGTGAGCGGTCGGCGATGCGTTCGAGGGCCGCGTGCAACCCGGCGCCCCCGCCGGCGGCCATCCCCAGCAGCCCCGCGCTGCGCGACAGGATCTGCAGCAGCTCGCCCTTGTCGTAGTAACGCAGGTGGTGCGTCAGCCCGAACCGCGAACGCAGCGGCCCCGAGAGCAGCCCGGCCCGCGTCGTCGCGGCGATCAGCGTGAACGGCTTGCACTTGATCTGCACCGTCCGGGCGTGCAGCCCACTGTCGACGGTGACATCGATCCTGAAATCCTCCATCGCGGGGTAGATGAACTCCTCGACCGCGATCGGCAGGCGGTGCACCTCGTCGATGAAGAGCACATCGCCCGCCTCCAGCCTCGTCAGGGCGGCGACGAGGTCGGTGCCCCTGGCCAGGGCCGGGCCGCTGGTGACCGCCAGCCTGCCCCCCATTTCGTGGGCGATGACATGGGCGAGGGTGGTCTTGCCGAGACCGGGCGGGCCGTGCAGGAGGATGTGCTCGACGGGCTCGTTGCGCCGCTGGCAGGCCTCGATGGCGATCCGCAGGCGCTCCATCAGCTCGTGCTGGCCGACATACTCCCCGATCGAGGAGGGGCGGAGGGAGAGCAGCTGCCGCTCCTCCTCCTCGCCGACCGCCTGGGCCGAAATGATGCGCTCCGTCGCCATGGGAGAGAGGATACACGGGGGAGGGGTGTAGGGAGTGGGGCGTGGGGTGTCGGGGCGCCCCC
>REET01000047.1 GCA_007694925.1 Phycisphaerales bacterium
TGGGTCTCTTCGGGTGCGCCGACGGCACGGTCGCGGGCTATCGCGCCGGGGCGGTGCACGACACCCAGATCCGCTCGGTGGCGGTCCCGATCTTCGAGAACGAGACCTACGAGCCCGGTCTGGAGGCGCGCCTGACCGAGGCGGTCATCAAGCAGATCCAGACCACCACCCCCTGGCGTGTCACGGCCGAGGAGTACGCCGACACCGTCCTGACCGGGTCGATCACCAATGTCTTCCGCGTGCCGCTGACCCGGCGCCCGGTGACGAACCTCCCCGAGGAAGCCGCGTACTTCACGAGGATCAGTTTCGTGTGGACAGACAGCCGCACGGGACGGGTGCTCGCCCAGCGGAGCTTCGTGACCGCCGCATCGACTTTCGTTCCCAACCGGGCGGTGGGCGAGACGATCGACATCGCCCGAGATACCTCCTCGCAGGAACTCGCCCGCCAGATCGTCCGCGAGCTCCAGTCGGAGTGGTGAATCCGCCCGGGGCCTGAGCGGCGTCCGCCACGGGAAGCATCCGCCCCGATCGGGGGTTGTTCACGGATCTGATCCGTCCGGCCTCGGGCAATCGCCGGCGCCGGCTCGGGACCGCCACCGATCCCGTCGATGAGAAAACCGATCGGCGGGCGCGGGCGAACCAGACAGAGCGGGGTGGCCCGGAGCGAGGGCCTCTCACCCCCGGGGCAGCGGGCGTCCCCTAGAGTCCGTCCGGGCCGCGAACGCCCCTCGGCAGACGCAGAAAACCTCGCCGCGTGACGGCGGAGCGACCACCAAACGATGGCCAACACACCCAACACCCCCCCAGACCCGTCCAAGCGTGACAACGGGCAACGCCCGGGCGGACGCCCCCCGGCCGGGCAGCCGCCCGCGGGCCGCGGCGTGTTCGGATTCATCCTCGTCCTGCTCCTGGTCGCCCTGCTGTTCATGATGTTCCAGGGCGGGGGCGGGGGCACCCAGATCACGCTGCACGAGTTCCGCGAGGCCTGGCAGAACAACGAGATTGTCGAGGACTCAGTCGTCGTCAGAGAGTCGCAGGTCACCGCACGCCGCCGACCCGGCCCCGACGCCGACAGCGACCGCCCGACCCTCGTGGTCATCAACATGAACGCGGCCGACCGCATGTATGTCGCCGGCCAGATCCACGAGATCACCGGCGACCGGGCGCAAGGCCAGCGTCCCTCGGCGTTCATGCCGCTGCTGTACGCGCTCCTGCCCGTGCTGCTGATCGTGATGATCCTGATCTTCCTCTTCGCCCGGGCCGCCAAGAGCGCCGGGGCGGGGGCGGGCATGCTCGGCAACTTCGGCAAGAGCAAGCACCGCACCCTGACCAAGGAGATGACCGGCATCACCTTCAAGGATGTCGCCGGCATCGACGAGGCCAAGGACGAGGTCGGCGAGATCATCGAGTTCCTCAAGAACCCCAAGAAGTTCACCAAGCTCGGCGGACGCATCCCCCGGGGCGTCCTGCTCACCGGCCCCCCCGGCTGCGGCAAGACCCTGCTCGCCAAGGCGATCGCCGGCGAGGCCGATGTCCCCTTCTTCTCGATCTCCGGCTCGGACTTTGTCGAGATGTTCGTCGGCGTCGGCGCAAGCCGCGTCCGCGACCTCTTCAAGCAGGCCAAGGAAAGCGCGCCCTGCATCATCTTCCTCGACGAGATCGACGCGGTCGGGCGCAAGCGCGGCAGCGGCTTCTCCTCGGGCGGCAACGACGAACGCGAGCAGACACTCAACGCCATCCTCGTCGAGATGGACGGGTTCAACCCCTCCGACGGCGTGATCGTGATCGCCGCGACCAACCGCTCTGAGATCCTCGACGCGGCGCTCGTCCGCCCCGGGCGTTTCGACCGCCAGATCGCCGTGCCCCTGCCCGATGTGAAGGGGCGGCTGGAGATCCTCCGCGTCCACGCAAAGAAGGTGAAGCTCGGGCCGGATGTCGACCTGGAGAAGGTCGCGAAGATCACGCCGATGTTCTCGGGCGCCGACCTCGCCGCCGCGATCAACGAGGCCGCGATCGCCGCGACCATGCACGACAAGGACTACATCGAGCAGGCCGACATCGAGGAGGCCCGCGACAAGATCCGCTTCGGTCGCGCCAGGAAGTCGCGTGTGCGCGAGAAGGAAGACAACCGCCTGGTCGCCTACCACGAGGCCGGGCACGCGGTGCTCCAGGTCCTCCTGCCCGACTCCGACCCGCTCCACAAGGTCACCATCATCCCGCGAGGCGACGCCGGCGGCGCCACCTTCTCGCTCCCCGACAAGGACCGCATGGGCTACAGCCTCAAGTGGCTCAGGGCGACCATGATCATGGCCTGCGGCGGACGCATCGCCGAAGAAAAGGCCATGGGCGACATGTCCTCGGGCGCCTCGGGCGACATCGCCCAGATCACCAGGATCGCACGCACCATGATCTCCGAGTGGGGCATGAGCGAATCGCTCGGCTTCGTCCGCTACGGCTGGAACGAGGGCGAGAGCTACATGCCCGAACGCGAGTACTCCGATGTCACCGCCGAACTGATCGACAAGGAAGTCCGCCGCATCGTCGAGGAGGCGTACCGCGAGGGCGAGCGCATGCTCGAAGACCACTGGGAACAGGTCGTCGCCGTCGCCGAGGCCCTGCTGAAGTACGAGACGCTCAGCCGCGACGAGGTCGAGAAGCTCATGCGGGGCGAGGACCTCGGCAAGCCGACGGTCTCGGAACTGCTCGCCCGCGAAGCGAAGCAGGCGGCGCTCAAGCCCGAGGCAAAGAAGCCCAAGCCCGACGAAGACACCGACATGCCCCCCAATGTCAGCCCCAGCCCGGCCTGAGCCCGAGGGCGTCGATCACAACCCAGACCTGTGACACTGGCGGCTTGTCCGCCAGTGTTTTTTATCCGGCGCGGTTCGGTCATCCATGGCTGTTCGGACCCGGCTCTTCGCTGCGCTCAGAGATCGGCGTCCAGGTTGCGGGCATCGCTGCTGAGAATGGATCGAATCTCGCTGTTTGCATCTGCGACCGATCGCTGTCATCGCATGCAAGCGGCTCGCGCGAATGACGCCGATCTCTGAGCGCAGCGAAGAGTCGGGTCGATTGCGTGCTTGACACGCACTTGCGCAATGAGCGTCCAACCACTGGCGGGCGAGCCGCGAGTGCCACAGTGAGCAAGCGCTCAATCCTCTTCCGCGTTTGCGTGGTTGAGCAGCTTCGGTCTGACCTCGATCTCCGCGGGGTCGGGGAGGGACTTGCCGCTGGCGGCGCCCGCCTCTTCGAACTTGCGGAGCGTGGGCATCAGGCGTGAATCGACCGAGCCCATGAACTGGTTGTACTGGCGGACCGCCCGGTCGATCGTCTGGCCCAGCTTGGCCGCGTGGTCGAGCGCGACCGACGCCCGCTCGTGCAGCTCCGACCCGAGCTTGCGCAGCTCTCTGGCCTCCTCGGCCAGACGCTGCTCGGCCCAGCCGACCGCGACGGCACGCAGCAGCCCGATCAGCGTCGCAGGGCTGGCGAGGATCACGCCCTGCTGGGCCGCGATCTCCAGGAGGTCGCTGCGCCTGGCCAGCGCCGCGTCGAGGAACTGATCGCCCGGCACGAACATCACCACGAACTCGGCGCCCCCCTCGTAGTCGGACCAGTAGCTCTTGGCGGCGAGCTTCTTGGCCTGCTCGGCGATGCCGTGGGCGAAGCGTTCGAGGAGCTGCTCGCGTTCCTGCTCGTCGGAAGTGTCGACGGCGCGAACATACGGGTCGATGTTGCACTTGGCGTCGACGGCGATCACGCACTCGTTGGGCAGCTTCACGACCATGTCCGGGCGTTTGAGCCTGCCCTCGGTGTCGCGGACGCTGGTCTGTTCTGCGAAGTCGCAGTAGGCGACCATGCCCGCAAGCTCGGCAACGCGACGGAGCTGGATCTCGCCGTAGCGGCCACGGACCTCGGGACGCGAGAGCGCGCGGGCGAGCTTGCCGGTCTCAGAGCGGAGCTGCTCGCTGTGGCCGGCGAAGACCTTGATCTGCTCGCTGAGGGTCGAG
>REET01000171.1 GCA_007694925.1 Phycisphaerales bacterium
GGGGGGGGGGGCGCCCCGGCCGGCGGATTCCTCCCGATCACGCGGGCGTCCCGGTCCTGCTCTTTACCACCCTGCAGCGTATCATCTCTTCATGGCGCTGGGTGGGAGCTTGGCACATCCCTCCGGCACGCCCTTGTGGAAGACCAATGGACACTCCCCCAAAGCACGAAGTCACAAAGATTTTGAACGCTCTGGGGTCAAACGATCCTCGGGCATCCGACGCGCTGCTGACTTTGGTTTACAATGAGCTCCGCAAGCTCGCCGCAGCGCGGATGGCTGCTGAGTCTGGGTCGGTGACCCTGCAGCCCACAGCGCTTGTGCACGAGGCGTACATCCGGCTCGTGGGTGATGGGAACCCCGCTGCTTGCCGCTGGGACAGCCGAGGACACTTCTTTGGAGCGGCAGCCGAAGCCATGCGGCGGATCCTGATCGACAAGGCGAGGGAGAAACACGCTCTGAAGCGGGGCGGCGGCTGGCGGAAGATCGAACTAGATCCTTCCCAGCTCACTCTGGATGCCGTTCCTCCAGAGATCGTCGATCTTGACGATGCGATCAACAGGCTTGCTGCCGAGGAGCCGCGTCTGGCGGAACTGGTCAAGCTCCGGTTCTTCGCCGGGCTGACACATCGGGAGGCCGCTGAAGTGATGGGGCTACCCATTTCGACTGCCGATCGGCAGTGGGCGTATGCGCGGGCCTGGCTCTTCCGCTATCTGAAGTCGGCCGAAGAGGCTGCCGGGGACTGACCCCCCTGCTCCGCAATCGCAGATTTTTTCTGGTGTGACGGTCGACCGCTTTCCGCATTGATCGTGCGGGACGAGCTTGGACTCGTGGTGTACTCGAGTATGCACAAGTGCGGTGATTCTTGCGCACACCGGGGTCACCTCACAGCATACGAATGCGAGCTGCCGCAGATGACCGAACCTCTTTGGACTCTACCCCTCGCGGAGCCCTACCAGGGGCACGATTCGCAGGCGGAGGCCTGGCGCGGCAGGCAGGCGAAGATCGCTCCACAAAACGAAAGTGAGAACCAGCCATGAGCACGCCCGCCAGGGCCCGCGAGATCTTCGAGCAGGTCCGCGAGATCGCCGATCCACAGGAGCGAGCGGCGTACATCGCGGGCGCCTGCGGCCAGGATCCCGATCTCAAGGGGGAGGTCGAGTCGCTCCTCGCCGCAGACAGCGAGGCAGGCGACTTCCTGAAAACGAGCAGCAGCCCGGCCGCCGACAGCGAGGCAGTGGGCTCTTTGGAGACCGTCGTCTCCAGCGGCTCCACATCGGGCTCCCGCGGGTTTGAGTCGGCCGGCCAGACCATCGGCCGCTACAAGCTGCTCGAGCTGCTGGGCGAAGGCGGCTTCGGCAGCGTCTGGATGGCCGAGCAGCGCGAGCCCGTCAAGCGTCGCGTCGCCCTCAAGGTCATCAAGCTGGGGATGGACACCAGGCAGGTGGTGGCCCGCTTCGAGGCCGAGCGCCAGGCGCTGGCGGTGATGGACCACCCCAACATCGCCAAGGTGTTCGACGCCGGGGCAACGGAGACCGGCCGGCCGTACTTTATCATGGAACTGGTCAAGGGCGAGCCGCTGACCGACTACTGCGACCGCCACAACTACTCCATCTCCCAGCGCATGGAACTGTTCGTGCAGGTCTGCAAGGCGGTCCAGCACGCCCATCAGAAAGGGATCATCCACCGCGACCTCAAGCCCGGCAACATCCTGGTCTCCACCCAGGACGGCAGGCCCCACGCCAAGGTCATCGACTTTGGAATCGCCAAGGCCATCAGCCGCGAGCTCACCGAGAAGACGCTCTTCACCGAGCACCGCCAGCTCATCGGCACGCCGGAGTACATGAGCCCCGAGCAGGCCGAGGGCTCGCTCGACATCGATACCCGCACCGATGTCTACTCCCTGGGCGTGCTGCTCTACGAGCTGCTCACCGGCACCACCCCCTTCGACAGCAGGAGCCTGCGTTCGGCCGCCTATGCCGAGATCCAGCGCATCATCCGCGAGGTCGAGCCGCCGCGGCCGAGCACCAGGCTGAGCCAGTCGATGGAGACCCTCGCCAGCATCGCCGCCCGGCGGCACATCGAGCCGCGAAGGCTGGGCACGATGATCCGGGGCGAACTCGACTGGATCGTGATGAAGTGCATGGAGAAGGACCGCCAGCGGCGGTACGAGACCGCCGACGGCCTGGCGCTGGACATCCTGCGCTACCTCACCGGCGAGGCCGTTGCCGCCGCACCCCCGAGCCGCCTCTACAAGGTCCGCAAGGTCGTCAGGAAGAACAAGGGTCCGTTCGCCGCCGCGGCGATCGTCGCCCTGGCGCTGGTGCTGGGGGTCATCGGCACAAGCCTCGCGCTTTCGCGCGCTCTGCGCGCCGAATCCGAACTCGTGGTGCAGCTCGCCGAAACCTCCAGGGCTCAGCAGGCCGAAAAGGCAAGGGCGGACGAACTGCGCCTGGTGGCGGACTTTCAGTCCGACATGCTGGCGCAGGTCGACCCGATCACGGCGGGGGTGCGTCTGACCGAGGATGTCAACCGTCGTTTCGCGGCCGCGATGGAGAAGTCGGGAGTGCCCGAATCTGAGCGGCCCGCCGTCGCGTCCCGATTCCGACAGGACTGGCTCCGCGTGAACGCTACCGATGCGGCGACGGCGCTCATCGACGAAACAATCTTGAGGCCCGCCGTGGGCGCCATCGAGGCGCAGTTCCGGGACCAGCCCCTGGTTCGCGCGCAGCTGTATCAGTCGCTTGCCAGCCGCTACCTGTCGCTCGGCCTCTATGACGCGGCGATGTCGCTGCAGACACGCGCCCTCCAGACGCGCCGCGAACTGCTGGGCGAAGAACATGAGGGCACGCTCGAATCGATGAGCCAGATGGGCCTCCTGCTGCACAGCATGGGCAGGTTCGCCGAAGCCGATGCGCATTTCTCCCGGGCGCTGGAGCATCGCCGACGCGTGCTGGGAGAGGACCACCCCGACACGCTGGCATCCATCAACTTCATGGGATTTCTGCGGAGTGCGCAGGGGAGACTCGCTGAGGCCGAAGCGTTCCACGAAGAGGCGCTGGCAAAGAGACGTCGCGTCCTGGGGAAAGCTCACCCCGACACAGTTATTTCGCTTGGTAATCGAGCCAACATTCCATTCAACGCAGGGCGATTCAGCGAAGCAGAACTGCTTCTTCGCGAAGCACTGGAGATGAAGCGGCGCGTTCAGGGCGAGAATCATCCCACAACTCTGCTGACGCTCAACACCTATGCGCTTTCGATTCTGCGACAGGGCCGTTTCGCCGAGGCCGAGCCCTTGTACCTGGACTCCCTGGCAAGGCACCGTCACGTGCTGGGTGAGGAGCACCCCCTGACGCTCATCGCGATCAACAGCATGGGCCTCCTTTACCAGGCCCAGGGGAGAATCGCCGAGGCAGAGCCGTACTTCCGCGAGGCATTGGCGAAGTCAAGGCGGGTGCTCGGCGATGACCATCCCGATACCGTGGTGTCGATCAACAACCTGGGCGGCCTGTTCTGGAGCACGGGACGATTCTCTGAAGCGGAGCCGTACTGGCGCGAGGCGATGGAGAAGTTCCGTCGGCTGCATGGGCAGGAGCATCCCAGCACGCTGACGGCCACGCTGAACCTGGGAGCCCTGCTGAGAGTGCTGGGGCGGATCACCGAGGCCGAGCCGCTAGTGCAGGATGCCATGGAGAAGCGCCGCAGTGTGCTCGGTGAGGAGCACGCCGACACGCTTGCTGCAATCCTCCAGTTCGGGATGTTGCGGGTCCAGCAGGGGCGGTATGGTGAAGCAATCGCGGTGCTCGCGCCCGCCGAGGCCCTCTTCCGGAGCACCTTCACCGGCGGCAACCAGTGGCGCGTCGCGGCGGCGCTCACCACGCTCGGACGCGCCCGCGTTGGTCTCGGCTTCGACGCCGACCGTTTCAGGCAGGCGGAGTCGGAACTGCTTGAGGCGCATGCTATCTTCGTGAGAACCCGCGGCGCAGTGCACGCCGAGACAATCTCCTGCGTGCAGGGGCTCGTCGACCTCTACATAGCGTGGGAGACACAGGAACCCGGCAATGGATACGCCGCCATGGCCGATGAGTGGCGGGCCCGTCTCCATGGCGGGCAATAGATTCCGCGGCAGTATGCATCGGGATCGACGCGTTCGGCCACGCCAACTTCGACGGCTCATCCTGCCGCAGCCCGCCAGATGCAGGACCGCCGCCGACTCTGCCGCGCCCGGACTCAAAACGATCGCCGCCGCGACGCCAGCGGTGTTGCTGACGGTCGCGGCGGCGAGGTGCGCAATGTGCCGGGCTTGGTCTCCGGCTCTCTGTGCATCGCCAGCACAGCCGGGGCCACGGCATTTAGTGGACGACGATGTTCCCGTCCACCACGTAGCGTTCCAGCCCGAGCGCTGCCACGATGTCCTCGAGTTCTGCACGCATCGCAGGATCATCGGCCAGGCCGGGAACCAGCTCCTCCCAGAGGAAGATGGGGCTGTGGGAGTCCCCTTCGATGTCGTCGGTCAGGCGGACCATGAACGAAGTGCCGACGAGTTCCGGCTCGGGCAGGAACTGAGTCAACACTCCCGATGCGTACACCGAGTTGCCGACCGAGAACGCCGCGTCGATGTTGCCCATCAGAATCCGGGGCATGCCGTTGACGCCGGCCACCACATTCCCGCTCACCCGACCGTTGCCTCGGGTGACCACGTTGAGTGTGATCGTCTGCCCGATGTGGTTGGTCCAACCGCCGGTGACGACCGGCCCCTGGGTCGACGGCAGCACGGCGGCCGTCGCCGGCTTCTCCAGCATCACCGGGGCGGAAAGGACGAGGGCGGACAGGACGCCCGTGATTCCAACTACTCTCTTCAACATCTGATGCCTCATTTCTCTTGCGATCCGGCGGACCTGTCCGCTCCACACGCGGAACAACGCAGTCACGCCTCCGCTTACCAATGCGGAATCCGCGCACAATTCACTTCACGCAAATCAGCACACCTGAACATTACTTTTCACCAAGCCCGAACGGAGCACTGAACCAGCGACCGCCCGCCTGGGCTTGAGGGGCGTAGACGCAGAAGACAGCGCCGGCGGCCGGCCGGCCCGAACCGGACTTGGTCGCGGCTCGGCATCTGTGCGCAAACCGTTTGGACACGGACCCTGTCCACAGAACGCTCGCCCGCTCGGCGGAGTCACGGCGGCCACTGCATGGCGTCTCCGGCCTCTTGCCGTGCTGACCGATGATCAGGCTGCAAAGCTCATGGCCGTCTCGTCTAAAGTTAAACGCGCGTGGTCGGTAACGCGAACGGTGATTCTGCATGGCCTGAGACGACAGCCTGTGCGACGGTCAGCAGTGGAGCAAGCGACAAATGGGTCGTGTGCGTGAGATCTTCGAAGAGGCCATAGAGCGGACCGGTGAGTCCCGTGCTGTCTACCTCAATGAGGCCTGCGGCAATGACGAGGCGCTCCTTGCCCGGGTGCTCGAGCTGCTTGAAGTGGCGGAGCGGGACGATACCTTTCTCTCAGAGACCATGGTGGATGCGGCGCGGGTGACAAGGGATACACAACTCTCTCCGGGCCACGAGTCTCCCGGCCAGCTGATCGGCCGTTACAAGCTGCTGCAGAAGATCGGCGAGGGGGGCTTCGGCAGCGTGTGGATGGCCGAGCAGAAGGAGCCGGTGAGGCGCCGCGTTGCGCTGAAGATCATCAAGCTGGGGATGGACACGAAGCAGGTGGTGGCTCGCTTCGAGGCCGAGCGCCAGGCGCTGGCGATGATGGACCATCCCAACATCGCGCGCGTGCTCGATGCCGGGGCGACGGACATCGGCCGACCGTTCTTCGTCATGGAACTGGTCCGGGGCGTCCCGATCATCGAGTACTGTGATACCGAGAAGCTCGACACGACCAAGCGGCTGGAACTGTTCATCGACGTCTGCAACGCCATCCAGCACGCCCACCAGAAGGGCATCATCCACCGCGACATCAAGCCCAGCAACATCCTGGTGACCTTGCATGACGGCAGGCCGGTGCCCAAGGTGATCGACTTCGGGATCGCCAAGTCGACCAGCGGCGAACTGACGGACAAGACGCTGTTCACCCAGCATCGCCAGATGATCGGGACTCCCGCGTACATGAGCCCCGAGCAGGCGGAGATGAGCAGTCTGGACATCGACACTCGGAGCGATATCTACTCCCTCGGCGTTCTCTTGTACGAGCTTCTGACCGGCGCCACACCCTTCAGCAACGAAGAACTGATGAGCAAGGGCTTCGCGGAGATGCTGCGGATCATCCGAGGTGTCGAGCCGCACAAGCCCAGCACGCGCTTGAACACGCTGGGGGAGACAATCACCAGGACGGCGCAGCTCCGCCACACCGATCCCGGTCGCCTCCGCTTGATCCTGAGGGGGGATCTCGACTGGATCGTGATGAAGTGCCTCGAGAAGGACCGCCAGCGCCGTTACGACACGGCCAACGGCCTGGCGATGGACATCCAGCGGCATCTCTCGGGCGATGCGGTGCTGGCGGCGCCCCCGAGCAACCTGTACTTCGTCAGAAAGTTCATGCGGCGCAACAGGGCCTCCGTGACCGCCGTAGCG
Source organism: Phycisphaerales bacterium (assembly GCA_007694925.1). GTDB lineage: Bacteria > Planctomycetota > Phycisphaerae > Phycisphaerales > UBA1924 > SLFH01. Next base: position 6,584 of record REET01000171.1, read on the forward strand.
GCGGTCGGCGCGGCGCTGCTCATCGGTGTCGTCGGCTTCTTCTGGCAAGCGCAGGCGGCCAGGGCCCAGCGCGACCTTGCAGAACGTGAGGCCCATCGCGCACTCGCCGCGGAGGCGAGCGCAACGCAACGGGCCGAACAACTCCAGCTCTTCGCTGAGTTCCAGGCGCGCGAACTCGCCCAGACCGATGTGCCCCGTATGGGAGCCCGCATCCGCAGCGCACTCACAGAACGAAGCCGCGCCGCCCGGGCCGAGGCAGGCCATGGCGACGGGGACATGGAAGTGGCCATGAGCGACTTCGAAGATGCTATTGCGGGGATCAACTTCACGGATGTGGCGCTGCAGGCACTGGATGAGAGCGCGTTCTCGCGGACGCTGCGGACCGTCGAGGAGACGTTCTCCAGCCAGCCGCTGATCAAGGCCGCCCTCTTACAGACGACATCGGATTCGATACGGACGCTCGGGCTGCTCGAACGCGCAGTGGGGCCGCAGGAGGAGGCGCTCGCCATTCGCGATCGCCTCCTTGGTGGGGATCACCCCGACACTTTGGCATCGGCCCATGGAATGGGGCTGGTCACGATGAAGCTGGGGAGGCTGGCGCCGGCCGAGATCTATTTTCAACAGGCGATGGATGGCCGCCGCGCCGTCTTGGGCGATGAGCACCCAGACACGCTCGAGTCGATTGTGCGGATGGGCGAACTCCGCTTCCGGCAGCTGCGGCTGGCCGAGGCCGAGCATCTCTTTCGAGAGGCCCTCGAAAGCCGGCAGCGCATCCTTGGTCCGCGGCACCCCGACACGCTCACCGCCCTCCACTTCATGGGTAGCATCCTCCGGCAGCAGCGAAGGGGCAACGAGGCCGAGCCATACCTGATGGAGGCACTTGAGGGCCGCCGCGATGTTCTGGGGGACGAGCACCCCGACACGCTCTCATCGCTCAACGCCTGGGGCCTCCTGCTCCGTCAGCAAGGCAAGCAACTGGAAACCGAAGCTTGTTGGAGGGAGGCTCTGACGGCGCGCCGCCGTGTGCTTGGTGATGAGCACCCCGACACGCTCACATCAATGAACAATCTCGGTGGCGCTCTCAGGGACCAGAAACGCTACGCGGCGTCCGAGTTGCTCTTCCTGGAGGCACTCAGAATCCGCCGCCGGACTTTGGGCGATGAACACCCCGACACACTTCAGTCCTTCAGCAGCCTCGGGTACACCTATTTCCTACAGGACAAGTACGTCGAGGCCGAAGCGCAGTACCGTGCGATATGGGAGAGTCACCGCCGCAACCTCGGCGAAGAGCATGAACTTACCTTGCGTACGGCGGTCATGCTCGGACGCACGCTCATCGGGCAGGAACGGCTTGAAGATGCCGAATCTGTGCTTCGAGCGGCGCACCAGGTGGCCCTCCGGTCGCTCGGCGAACAGCACTGGCGGACCCGGGAAGCCAGGACGTTCCTCAATGATGTGCTCCAGGGCAGGGACGCCGTGACGAAGATGAACAGCGCTAAAAAGATCTACTGAGTTCGAGCAATGTGTTCTGCGGGATGATCTCATGGCCACGCAGGATAGAACGTCTCAGCACTGAGGCGCTTCGGCTTCTTTGGCAGCCCCACTTCCGGCAGGCTGGCATTCTCTCAACTGCGTGGAGAGCTTCACGGCCGAGACCTCGAATCGAGTCACTGCTCCTCCAGCAGGATCCCGAATCAGATAGCAGCCCATGGCACTCGTGCGTTCCCTCGCCCGCGACCCGCTCAAGCACATCAAGCCCCCGGCGGAGAAGCCCGACCGGAGCTTACAGCGCCGGGCGCTCTCGCCGGAGGAGGTGCGTCGGCTTCTCGCGTTTGTCGATGCCGCACCCGATCTGGTGATCGTGCCGAAGCGGTACCGGCACAAGGGCGAGTTGCGCACGGGCGAGCGCCGGATCCGCATCGAGCATCGGGGCCTGGTGTACCGCCTCATGCTCGGCACGGGCTTCCGCGTCAGCGAGACGGCCAGCCTGACAGCCCGGGACTTCCGCCTCGACGACTTACCGCCCACGGTGACCGTGCGGGCCGCCTACGCCAAGAACCGGCGCGAGGCCGTCCAGCCCGTCCGGCCGGACCTCGCGAGGCTCCCGAAGCCGCTCGTCGCATCCCTCAAGCCCGAGGATCGCGTCTGGCCCTCGCTGCCGAGCAACATGGCCCCGATGGTGCGTGCCGACCTGGAAGCCGCACGGGCCGTCTGCATCGCCGAGGCCCGAGCGACCGGCACCGACGACGCCCTCCCAGGCGCCGGGCGCGCAACACCGGCGCAACATTCTGAGCACACTTCGGTGCCTGACGGTGCAGAACTGCGCATCGTCGGCGAAGGACCGGCCCCAAAGCCCGACCGACAGAAACCTCTTGATTCAATGGGTTCTTGCGCTCCGATGCGTCCCGGTGCACGCCGGAGCAGCAAAGCCGCCTGCCGGACTCGAACCGGCGACCTGCGGTTTACAAAACCGCTGCTCTACCAACTGAGCTAAGGCGGCGGTCGCGGGCGGATGATACGCACCGCGGAGCGGTCCGCCATCCCGGGAGGCCCACCAAGGAGCTCTGGCTGGGTCCGCCCGGCGGCTTCGGCAGAAGAAAAGCCCGGCCGGCCCTGAGTGGGCCCGCCGGGCGTGTTGCGCTCCGTGCCTTCCTTCCGGCTGATCTGCCTGAAGAGAGAGGGCTGGAGGGGCTCGGCGGTTACCCGCCGTAGCGGTCGGCCGAGGCGACCCGGCTCTCGACCATGACCTCTTCGATCATGGCGACGAACGCCGGGATGTCGTCGGGGAGGCGCGAGGTGATGAGGTTGCGGTCGCGGACGACCTCTTCGTCCTTGTACCTGGCGCCCGCGTCCTCGACCTCGTCGGCGATCGACGAGATGCAGGTCGTCTCGAAGCCGTCGAGCACGCCGGCGGTCACGAGCACCTGCGGCCCGTGGCAGATCGCGGCGACGGGCTTGCCGGTGCGGAAGAAGTCGCCCGCAAAGCGAACGACGCCCTCGTGCTGGCGGATTTTGTCGGGCGCCTGGCCACCGGGAAGCACCAGCGCATCGAAGTCGCCGACCGCGACATCTTCGACGGACTTCTCGATGCGCACCTTGATGTCGCTGTTGTAGGCGTCCACCACGCCGCGCTCGATCCCGATCACCGTGACTTTCGCCCCGCGGTTGCTCAGGTACGCCATCGGGGCGAGCGTCTCCATGTCGTGCAGACCCTCGCCGGTCAGCACGGCGACGCGCATGCCCTTCAGCGTCGCGTGCTCGTCCTTGTCGGCCCTGTCGCGCCGGTCGTGGCGATCTGCGGCGTAGGCCCTTTCCGTCGCCTGCTGCGCCGTTCGCTGCTGATCGGTGCGCTCGCCATAGGGCCCGGCGATCGCGACGCCCGAAGCGCCGGCAACTGCAAGAGCAAGTCCGGCGGCGGCGAAGCCACGGATGTTGCGTGTGATGCGTGTCATTTGTGTGTCCTCCGTGTGAGCGTGCGTGTCAGGACTCAGAGTTTCGGGCGACGCGCCCGTTTCGCCCCGTGCCTCTTCACGCCGGCCGAATCGCCGAACGCGTCGGGCGGGGTACTGCACAACCGGGCTGGCTTCGCCGGTATTTCCGCGCACCGCGCCGATCGGCGAGTTTGGGGTGTTCGATCGACACCGACGCCGGGTGCTCGCTCGCCACGGCAGGACAAACGGGTCGGTTAGTCTCCAATTCGGGCGTCTGATTGCGACCGCCGGGACCGCGATTCGCGATGCTGCGTTTGCGCAAGAGAAACGGCGACCGCTTCGCGACCGCCGCAACCATTCTGAAGTGTTCGCCGTTCAGCGCCTTCGCCGCGCAAGCAGCAGCCCCGAGATCGCCAGTGCGCCGAGCGCGCCCGGCGCGGGGATCACGACACGGAATGCTTGCAGCTCGCCCATCGGGTTCAGCCCGGAGCCGACCATCGTCAGCCCGTCGGGCGTGATGTCGTTGACGACATTGAGGGTCCAGCCCTGCAGGTCGAGCCCGAACTCGCTGACAAGCACATCCCCGAGCGGGCGCGCGCCGTTGTCGGCGTCCCAGATGAACGCGAGCGAACCCAGCTCGTCGGAGGTCGGCGTCTCACGCCAGTGGCCGACGACGATCGAGCCGTCGTTGGTCGCGGCGACCGCCTCGCCGACCTGGTAGCCGGGGATGAGATTGATCAGCGTCGGGCTGCGCGTCGAGTCCCAGAAGGTCGGGACATTCCTGCCGTTGATTTCCAGCGCCCCCACAACCGTCGAGCCGTCGGCCGAGACATCGATCGCCATGCCGATGTGCGGGCCGGGAGGCGCCATCGGCACGCCGGGCAGCACCTCGAACCCGCCGCTCTGCGTCCATGTCACGGGCACTTGATGGTTCTGGGTCGCAAAGCCGACGAACAGCGAACCATCGTTGGAGACGCCGGTGATGCTCGCCTCGCCAATGAAGCCGGGGATGTTGCCGATGTTCTGCTCGCCTCCGGAGCTCGTCCAGACCAGCGCATCGGAAACAGGGCCGAAGAAGGTCTGGTTGACAAAGCCGCCGGCGACGCTGCCGTCGAAGTTGATCGCGTTGAAGCTGCTGAAGGTTCCCGGCGCGGTCGAGAGCACATGCGGCATGCCCGCGCTGTCCCAGCGGATGCCGCGGAACCCGTCGGGCCCGAGACCGATGGCGACGGCCGAGCCCCCATCGCCGGAGATGGCGTTGATGTACGCGCCGCCGGCCTCGAATCCGGTCGGCAGCGAGAGCGTGTTGCGGGCCAGCCCGTCCCAGATGATCGGCGTGAAGCCGGTCGCGGTCGGCCCGGATGTGTGCCCGCCGATGAACCGCCCGTCGTCTGAGACGGAGGTGACGAGGCTGAAGTCCTCGCCCGGCTCGAAGGGCAGCGGCGTGAACGATGGAACGCCCATCGCGGCGCCCGCGCACAGCGGGATCAATGACACAAACACAAGCGCTTCGGGGGTACGGCGCATCTCGGTCTCCTCGTCGTTGGGCGGAGCGTGAAACTCCGCGGTCTCCTCTCGAAGCCCGAACCCGCCCACGCGAGCGGGCACGGGCATCGGACTCAGAGATCGTATTTGGAACCGCCCGCTGTCGCTACCCCGATGCGGGACAGCTGGTTCCATGGCCGGCACCGGTCAGATACACTCAAACACGATGCGAACACGAGGACAGACCATCTCCGCGGCTCTGGCGATCGGCGCCGCAACGCTGATGGCGCCGATCATCGGCGGCCTCGCGACGCGACGGTCCGTGGGGACCTGGTACCGCCAAGAGTTGGAGCTGCCCGCTTGGAACCCGCCCTCCTGGGTATTCGGACCTGTCTGGACCACACTCTACATCCTGATGGGGCTCGCGGCGTTCCTCGTCTGGATGCGGCTCGCCGATCGGGCCGGGCGCCCGCTGGACAGGTCCATGAAGCTGCCGCTGGGGCTCTACGCGTCGCAGCTCGCGCTCAACGCCCTGTGGCCCGTGCTCTTCTTCGGGCTTCGCAGCCCCGGGACCGCGATGGTCGGGATCGTGCTGCTTCTGGCGACGATCTGCGCGACCGCCTGGTCGTTCTGGCGTGTGCGGGCATCGGCGGGCCTGCTGCTCTTGCCCTACCTCGGGTGGACGCTCTTCGCCGCCGCCCTGAACGCGGCCATCTGGTGGCTGAACCGATAACCAAACACAAGCCGTCGACGCGGGCGTCAGTTCCGCGAATGAAAGCTGTGCGATCACACCGCGTTCGGGTTGTGCCCCCGCCAAGTTTCGGATATCACATACAAAGCGGATCCGCCTTCCCGGAGTGCTGTGTCGCCTCGGGGAGTTTACGGCGGGCGCTATCGGTACCCGAACTCGGCCGATTCCGGCCGAAACGGGGAAGGAGTGGAGTGAAGATATGACCAAGCATTTGTGCGCATGCGCGATCGTGGCTTTCGCGGGGTCCGCCTTCGGGCAGAACTCGATCGTCGTCCCCAACGCCTTTGAGACCCAGGCGGGAACCGGGGCATTCCTCGGCCCGCTCTCAAACGCCCCCAGAACCAACCAACTCATCATCCACGCCTCGCAGCTGCAAGACATCGTCGGCCAGGACATCACCGGCCTGTCGTGGAGGCGTACCCAGTCGGTGACGGCCGCTTGGCCGGCCGAGACCGTCACCTACTTCTCGTACGACATCCTGCTCAGCGACGGCGTCGACCCCGCCTTCCGCCAGTTCGACTTCGGCGCCAATGTCGTCGGCCCGCAGACCCAGGTCAGGTCGGGCGAACTCGTGATCAGCCCGTTCGCGTTCCCAGGCGGCACCGTCCCCGCCGAGTTCGGCGTTGACATCTTGTTCGACACGCCATGGACCTATGCGGGCGGAAACCTCGTCATCGAGATCATCCACACCGGCTTCTCCGGCACCAGCACCTCCGTCGACGCCATCACCGCGTCCACCGGGGGGCCGCTGGGCTACCTGACCGATTTCGCCGCGATCTGGCAGGGCACCGGCGGTGTCGTCCAGGGCAACTTCAGCATCGTCAAGCTGATCACCGAAGGCGGCGCCCCGAATTGCCCGCCCGACCTCAACGGCGACGGCGTTGTCGACGCAGACGACTTCTTCTTGTTCCTCCAGCTCTTTGCGGCCGGCGATCCGCGCGCCGACTTCAACAACGACGGCGTCATCGACGCCGACGACTTCTTCGCCTTCCTCAACGCATTTGCTCAGGGCTGCTGATCGGGGAAGGATCGCCTGTCGCGGCGGACACATCACAGCGGCACTGACAATTTGCATCCGGAAGAGAAGGAGACATCCGTGTCAAAGAAAGCATCCCTGATCCCCCTGCTGCTGGCCACCGGCGCCGCACTCGCCCAGAACTCGGTCGTCATACCGAACGGCTACGAGAACAACCCAGGCACCAGCGCGTTCCTCGGCCCGATCCACAGCCAGTCGAGGACCAACCAGTTCATCATCCACGAGTCGCAGTTGACCAGCATCGTCGGCCAGGACATCACCGCCATCGCGTTCCGTCTGCCCGCCTCGGCAACCGACGCGTGGCCCCTCGTCGAGTTCAGCTTCTTCGCCTACGAGATCTACCTGAGCGACGGTGTCAATCCCGCCGATCGACAGTTCAACTTCTTCGCCAATGTCGTCGGCCCGCGGACCATCGTCCGCTCAGGCCCGCTGGTCGTCACGCCGTTCAGCTTCTCCGTCGGCGCCGCCCCGAACGACTTCGGCCCCGCCATCGAGTTCAACGACCCATGGACCTACGCCGGAGGCAATCTCATTGTTGAGGTCTTCCACACCGGGCACGAACAGGGCTTCAGGAACAACGACGCGGTCGGCACATCCGAGCCGGGCTACCTCACCGAATTCGCCAACATCTGGCAGGGCACCGGGGCCAACCCCGTCCAGGGCAACTTCAGCATCATCAAACTGATCACCGAGGGCGGCGCCCTGACCTGCCCGCCCGACCTCAACGGCGACGGCGTTGTCGACGCCGACGACTTCTTCCTCTTCCTCCAGCTCTTCGCGGCGGGCGACATGCGCGCCGATTTCAACAACGACGGCGTCATCGACGCCGACGACTTCTTCGCCTTCCTCAACGCCTTCGCACAGGGCTGCTGAGCAACCGGCATCTCCCTTCAAGAGCAGACGCCCCCGCCGAGGCAACGCCCGGCGGGGGCGTTTTTCTGCGCCCGCCGGGGAGGCTCATGCGTCGCCCGCGATCAACCCGAAGAACACGCCCACGAACATCGCAAAGCCCGACCACACAATGATGTGCCCGATCGCGCCGGCGCCCTTGACCACCGCGTCCGTCCCGGACAAAAGCAGCCAAAGACCGCCGGTCGCAGCGAGCGAATAGAGCAGGCAGACGCCCGCGAACGCCACTGCACGCCTCCGGTGGGACAAACGAAGCTCGGCGACCGACTGGCCCGGGCTGAGCGCGCTCTTGCGCCGGAGGTTCCAGTAGATGTACCCGAACGCGCCGGCGATCCCGACCACGAAGGTGATCCCGATTCCGATCGCGTCGCCGTTCTCGGCCATCTCCGTCCACGCGTCGCCGAAGTCGAGCATGAAGATCGCGCCGATCAGCAGCGAGACCCAGACCGTCGAGTAGTGCACCGCGAGTCGACCGAGAGCGCCGCGACGATGGGCCCCGCGATCAAGATCGCGCGCGATCGACGAGGCCGGAGCCGTCAGATACCGGTCGAGGCACCACTTCAACGCATCGCGCATCGCGTCGGCCGCCCCGGGCCGACGCCGAAGCTCCTCGTACCGAGCATCCTCCACCAGCGCCACGACCCTGGCCTCCTCGTTGCGCCCCGAGGCGTCTCTGACCAGCCAGACCCATGTCTCGGTCGCGAGCTCGACCAGCAGCCCGCGATCCTCGCCCGCCGAGCGATACACACCGTGCCCGAGCAGCCCGTCCAGCAGCGAACGCCGGATCCCGAACGCCTCCGTGGCGGTCTCCACATCCGACGCCCAATCCAGCGAGGATCTCCAAAGCACGCCGAGCAGATGCCTGCGCACAACAGCCGAGTCGAGCGAAGCCACGCGGGCCATCGCGCCGGCGAGCTCATCAGGCTCGGCCCGCCTCGCCGCGGCTTCGGGCCACGACTCGGCGATCTCGCCCAAAAGCTCCGCCCAGTGCGACAGATCGCGGTGCATCGAGTTGACGGCCGCGCCGAGCAGCTCCGCCTCCACGCGTGGCAGGGCGTCGGCCAGCCTCCCCGCCGCCTGATCAAGCGTGGCCCGCAGCGAGAGCAGCGCCTCACGCGACGCGTCGAGCCCCGACCATGTCTCGGGCAGAGCACGCGAGACCAGCACGCGAGCGCGGGCGAGCTGCTTGGCGAGCTCCCCCTCCAACTCAGCGAGCGTGCCCGTGCTCCACGCGGGATAGCCGCGCAGCACGAACGGTTCGTGCTGCGCCCCGGTCTGTTCGAGCAGGCCGATCAGTGTCCCTCGCGGCGCCGCACGCTCGCCCGACGGGTCCCCGATGAGGTTCGTCAGGCGCACCACGCGCTCGCGGAGGTCCGGTGTTTCGTCGGCGAGCGCCGCGAGCTCGTCGCGCAGCCTCGACCCATCCTCCAGCCCGCCCGCGTCGCCGAACACGGGCGCGGGCCGGGGATCGCCGGCTCGCCATCGAGCGTCGGCCGCGGCGCCGGCGACCAACCGCGGGACCTCCACCTCCACCCCTTTGCTGTCCCTGTAGGTCCTGCCCGTGCACACGCTCCACAGCGACTCGAAGAACGAGGCGTGCGGGCGGCGCACCAGCGCCCTCCGCAGCAGGGAGTCGGGCGAGAACGACGCCTCACGGCGCAGCCGCCAGCGGAGCTGGTGCTCCATCGCGTCGGCGAGCACCGCGAGCACCGGGCTCCGCTCGTCTGAAGGCAGCAGCGCCAGCAGCACCCTCGCATCGTCGATCCGATGGATCGTGCGCACATCGACGAACGACGACGCCCCGGGCCCGCCCCAGCTCAGCACACGCAGCAACACATTCGAGAGCAACCCATCGCCGACGGAAACCCCCTCGCTCTCGGGCGGCGGCAGCCCGCGCCTGCGCAGCACCGAAACCGCACCGCTCCCTGCGTTCAAGTGGCGTGCCGCGTCGAGCAGGAGCGCCGTCAGCAGCGCCCGCGTCGGATCGTCGAACGCCGACCAACGCTCGCGCGATTCGATGCACCACAGCAGCCGATCCAGCAAGACGAGCTCGGCCGGTTCCGCATCGGCGCCGGCGAACATCGATCCCCCCGAGTCCGACACAGCCGCCCGCCGGCAGACCCACCCGACTACCCCGGCGATCGTCACATCCTCCGCCTCGGCCGATTCCGCCGGCCCTGCCAACGCCTCAGCCGCCGCGCTTATCCACTTCGGGTCCGCGCTCCGCTCCCTGCGATGCCACAGCAGCATCCTGGCCGCGAAGAACGCCGACTCCAAGGGCTGGCAGGTCTCCGCGACGACGCCGAGCGCCGCGCTCCCATCCGCCTCGTCGAGCAGCGCCCCCGCCCGCAGCATCTCATCGACCCGGATCAAACCCGCGACACGCTCGGCGTACGCCTCTGTCGGCAGAACGCGCAGATGCTCGAGCTGCGCAAGAAACATCCTCCGCCAGCGGCCGGGCGTCGAAGGGCCAGCGCACTTGGCGAGCAACGCGCCGTAGCGCTGCAACACCGTCCGCCCCGCCTGGCCCGGCGACGAAACCGGCGTCCGGTCCAGCGCGTCTTCGGCGATCGCGCGCACCGCCTCGTCTCCCGGCGAACCATCGACGAGCAGCGCGATCGCCTGCAGCGTCACCGCCAGGTCCGCCGCGGACTCTGGAAGCGCCGCCCGGCGCCCGCCCGCTTCGGTCGCCAGAGGCATCGGCGCAAGACCAACACCCGCGTCCGGCATGCCCCGCGCGGCGCAGAGCATGAGCAGCACCCTCCGCTGCGTCCGACCGCCGCCGAGCTTCACGGGCTTGTCCAGCGCGACGCCACGGTCCTTGGAGTACCCCTGGATGTACGACCGCAACCGGTCCGACCGGTGCAGGTGCCGACCAAGCGCGACCGCCGCGGGCTGGTAGAGATCCGCGACAGAAGCCCGGAAGAAGAAGGTCACAAACGGCGCGAGCTGTTCGGACCAGGCGTCCGACCTCGCGATCACCTCCAGGCGCAAACGGATCTCGTCGCGATCGGTCACCGCGGTCCAGTCGGCCCACGCCGCGGCGACCGAGTCGCGGGCGATCAGCTCCGCGACGCCCCGCTTGGCCCGCTCGCGATCGATCCCGGCCGCTTCGCACGCGCCGATCAACGACTTGGCGCTCGGGGATCCATCGCCCGCCAACGCAGACTCGATCACATCGTGCAGCGCGGAATGCCGGACTGTGTCATCGGGTTCGCTCATGCTTCCTTCCATCCTAACTTGCACCCAGCATTCGATCGGTCCGATTCCAAACCCGACCCGACTCTCACCCGCCTTCGCCAGCATAGCCGCTCGCTTCGCCTTGTCGGGCGACCGCGGATCCACTACGGTGCTGACTCGCCTTGAGTCGTTCCATCCCGGCGCGCTGCGCCCGTTCACCGAATCTGTGCCGCCATGATCAAACAAACGCAACACACCACGCACCCGCGTCCGCTCCTGCTGGCGATCCTGCTGGGCCTGCTCTTCTCCGCCTCCGCCCGCGCGGACCTGCCAAGGGACGGCCTTGTCCTGATCGAGTTCGACGCGAACTGGCGCTACCACGACAAAGACGAAGACCTCGGCACAGACTGGGTCCGCCCCGACTTCGACGATTCGGCCTGGAGCGAGGGCCCAGCCCTCCTCGGCTATGACACCGCCGACCGCAGAGGACGCTGGCCAGAGCCCGGCCTCCAAACCGAGCTGCAGCCGAACCTCATCACCTACTACTTCCGAACCGCCTTCGATTACGACGGCCCGACCCAGGGCGTCTCCCTCAACCTCCAGCACATCATCGACGACGGCGCCGTCTTCTACCTCAACGGCGTCGAGCTCGGGCGCACCGAGCTCATGCCCGAGGGCGACATCGCCCACAACACCCGCACCACCACCTGGACCAACCCGTCGGTCGAGGACGCCGAGTTCGAGCTCGACCCGTCCCTCCTCCGCCGTGGGCGCAATGTGCTCGCCGTCAGCGTGCACAACCAGTCGCCCAACAGCAGCGACATCTGCCTCGGCGCGAAGCTGACCGTCACCGAAGACACGGCGATCCCCCCAGCCCTCTACCTCTCATGGCAGCGCGACCCCACCACCACCATGACCATCCAGTGGCATCTGGACGAGCACGACCCCTCCACGCGTCTCGTCTACGCCCCGGCCGGCTCGGACGATTACCGCGAGGCCGAGGTCGGCACTCACCCGATGGTCTTCAGCGGCCGCCCCATCTACACCGTTGAGCTCACCGGCCTCCGCCCCGGCAGCGACTACAAGTTCCGCATCATGCGTGAGCAGCGCGGCGCCTCCTCGCCGACCCTCCGCTTCAGGACCATGCCCGCCACCGCCGACGAACGCCCCATCCGAATCGCCGTCGGCGGCGATGTCCTCCACCGCTACGAATGGATGGCCCGGACGAACAGAGAGGCCGCACGCATGGACCCGGACTTCATCGTCTGGGGGGGCGACCTCGCCTACGCCGACGGACGCGAGGACCGCATCGAACGCTGGTACACCTTCTTCAGAGCGATGAACGAGACGCTCGTCCTCGAAGACGGACGCGTCATCCCCGTCGTCATGGGTATCGGCAACCACGAGGTCGTCGGCGGGTTTTACTGGGGCGCCAACCGGGGCCGCGACTCCTACGAGGACACCGACGAGTACCGCGAATCCATCGCCCCGTACTACTACAACATGTTCGCCTTCCCCGGCCACCCCGGCTACGGCGTGCTCGACTTCGGCGACTACATGAGCATCATCCTCCTCGACACCGACCACTCAGGCCCCGTCGAGGGAACCCAGACCGAATGGCTCGCCGAGATTATCGCCCAGCGCGACGGCGTCCCCCACATCATCCCCGTCTACCACTACCCCGCCTTTCCCTCCGTCCGCGACTTCTTCGGCGCCGTCCCATCACGCATCCGTGAGCACTGGATCCCCCACTTCGAACGCCACGGCGTCCGCATCGCCTTCGAGAACCACGACCACGCCTACAAGCGCACCGTGCCCATCAAGGCCGAACGCGAGCACGAGGACGGCATCGTCTACATCGGCGACGGCGCATGGGGCGTCTCGACACGCGAGGTCCATGCCGCGGCCGAAACCCCCTACCTCGCCAAGTCCACCTCCCAACGCCACTTCATCCTGCTGACCATCAAGGGCGAGACCCAGGATCTCAAGGTCTTCAACGAGTACGGCAACATCATCGACCACCACATCAGCCGGCCGAGACGCTGAACAGTTCTGAACGCACCACCGACACCGCACCGTCGCCGCTGATCCTGAGCAAACCGAACCGCTTCTTACCAGTGCTCGCGGCCCCGGCCGTGAGCACTGTTTGTTTGGCACCGCCATCGCCGAAAGGGGCACACAAAGTCTGATAAAGAAATCTTGGGACGACGAATCCCGATTTCATAACCGGATCCGAATGTTCGGTATTGACCCCGTCCGCCCCAACCTGCAAAGTACTGCCCGAGAGAATCGCACCCGCTGTCGTGGGGGTGCAGATCACACAATCCTGCATGAGGAGAGAAAACATGCGTTGCATTCCGATCGTTCTCGCGGCAGCCGCCCTCGCGGCAGCCTCCGGCGCCGCTTCGGCCCAGGGCTTCGCCGTCGTGCCCCAGGCGCAGGCGAACGAGCGCGGCACCGGCGGCCTCAACACCCTCACCCGGGGCGACGGCTTCCCCAGAACCTACCAGCAG
>REET01000046.1 GCA_007694925.1 Phycisphaerales bacterium
GGCACCGCCAAGAACTGCATCACCATCGGTGCTGTCAATTCCGACAACGACACGATGACCAGCTTCTCGAGCTGGGGCCCGACCGACGACGGGCGCCTCCACCCCGACATGGTTGCGCCCGGCTGCGAAGTCGGGGGCGTCGGCCGGGTCACCAGCACCGGCCAGGGCTCGGACATGGCCTACGCGACCATGTGCGGCACATCGATGGCCTCGCCGACAGCCGCGGGCCTCGGCGCGCTCTTTGTGCAGGACTACCGCGCCCGCTTCCCCGGCGAGGGCGAGCCGACCAACGCCATGGTCAAGGCCGTCTTCGCCCACACCGCCGTCGACCTCTTCGAGCCGGGTCCGGACTACAAGAGCGGCTACGGCTCGGTCCGCATCGATCGCGCGATCGACCAGCTCCGCAGCGGCAACCTCGCCTACGGATCGGTCGACCAGGGCCAGGTCCGACGCTTCCGCGTCGGCGTCCCCGCCGGCGCAAGCGAGCTGAAGGTGACGGTCGCGTGGGACGATGTGCCCGGAACGCCCAACACCATCCCCTCGCTCGTCAACGACCTCGACCTCCGCCTGATCGATCCGGATGGTGTCGTGCACTATCCATGGCGGCTGGACCCGCAGAACCCGTCGTCTCCCGCTACCCGCGACGGCCCCAACCGCGTCGACAACATCGAGCAGGTCTTCGTCGAGAACCCCGCGCCGGGCGAGTGGGTCGCGGAAGTCGTGGGCCACGAGGTGCCGCAGGGGCCCCAGGCGTTCTCGATCGTCGGTTCGCCGGACCTCGCGGCATCCGGCGTGCGCCTGCTTCAAACGCTTGAACTGCCGGCGCATGTCTCTCCCGCGGAGGCGACAGCGATTCCGATCCGGCTCGCGGCGTTCGGGGACGATCTCGTGCCCGGCTCGGCGCAGCTTCGGTACCGCACGGGCTCGGGCTCGTTCCAGAGCGTGCCTCTGGAGCGGGCTGATGGCGACATGTACCGGGGCGTGCTGCCCGGCCTCGGGTGCGAGGGAGTCGTCGAGTATTACTTCATCACAGAGGGCGAAGTGTCGGGGGTCGTGACCTACCCCGTCGGCGGCGCGGCAGACCCGCTCAGCGCCGATATCGGCGAGTGGGTAGAGATCTTTTACGACGATTTCGATACCGATCGCGGCTGGACCGTCGGTGCGCCGAGCGACACCGCGACATCAGGCGTCTGGACGCGGATGGTCTCCGAGCCCACGCCGGCCCAGCCGGGCACGCCGATCGTCGGCGAGAAGATCTGGGTGACCGACGGTCGCAAGGGGCTCTTCACCGGCACGTATGCAGTCAGCGACGGCGCGACGACGCTCTTCTCGCCCGTCTTCGACCTCGCCGATCACGAGGGCGCGGAAATCTCCTACTGGCGCTGGTACAGCAACAACCGGGGCTTCCCCTCCGACGATGTCTTCGAGATCGACATTTCCTTTGACGCCGGCCAGACCTGGACAAACGCCGAGACCCTCGGCCCGACCGGTCCGGGCAGCCAGGGCGGCTGGTTCTTCACGAACTGGTCGGTCGCGGACATCGGCACGCCGACCGGCAGCGTGCAACTGCGCTTCGTGGCCGCTGATTTCGGATCGCCGTCGATTGTCGAGGCCGCGCTGGACGCGTTCCTCATCCGCGAGTTTGTCTGCGAGGCGACAACGCCCTGCCCGGCGGACTTCAACGGCGACGGCGTCGTCGACGCCGATGACTTCTTCGGCTTCCTGACCGCCTTCGCCAACGGCGACCCGCGGGCGGACTTCAACGGCGACGGGGTGATCGACGCGGACGACTTCTTCGCGTTCCTCGCCGCTTTCGCCCAAGGCTGCTGAATATATCGACAGGGTCCTGTTCGAGTCCGGGATCTCCGCCGGAGAATTTCTTGACGCGCAGATGAGGTTCTGTTAAGTTCCGACGGACGGGGCGCCGGGTCTCGTTCCGTGGGTCCGCCGTCGGAGTGGCGGAGAGTTTTCGATATTCAAAGGAGAACCTCGTGATGAACAGAGCAAAGCTGTTTGGTGTGTCTGTGTGCGCTGGTTTGGTCGCCGCGTCCGGCGCTTCGGCGCAGTCGACGGCGTACGACAACCTCGGCCCCGGCAACGCGTTCGAGGCGGGAACCGGGATGATCGTGCGCGGGCCCGATGTCGGCACGCCCTGGGCCGCGTTCTTCGACATCACCGCCGAGGCCAGCGGCGGCATCGTCGAGGTCTCGTTCCCCCTGGCCCACAGCAACCAGAACAACCAGTTCTGGTTCCAGGTCTACCAGGACGACTTCGGGCAGATCGGCGCGCTCGTCGGCGAGCACGAGGTCACCGGCGATCCGGCCAACGGCCTCAGCACCTTCCAGTTCGACGGCTCGATCAACCTCGATCAGGGCACGACCTACTGGATCGGCATCATGCCCGCGATGGACAGCAACGGTACCTGGCGGCGCAACTCGTTCGGCGAGACCAAGAACCGCTGGGCCTGGCGCGGCCCCGGCACATGGACGCTCTTCGCCAACAGCAACATGAGCGGCCTGCGCATCATGGTCGGCGCCACAGGCCCGACCTGCCCGCCCGACCTCAACGGCGACGGCGTTGTCGACGCCGACGACTTCTTCCTCTTCCTCCAGCTCTTCGCAGCGGGCGACATGCGCGCCGACTTCAACAACGACGGCGTGATCGACGCCGATGACTTCTTCAGCTTCCTCAACGCGTTTGCCGCGGGCTGCTGACACAGCCTGATCCTGCCGACTCCACAACGACAAGGACGCCGGGCGCTGCCGCCCGGCGTCCTGTCTATTTTCGATCTGGCCTCGGCAGCGCCTGCTTCAATCCCTGTCCGGCCTGGTCATCTTCGCCGGGTCGAGGAGTTGCTTGACCTCCGCCGCGGAGATCTCGCCCGATTCGAGCACGAGTTCGCGGATGGTCTTGCCTTCCTTGAATGCCTGGTAGGCCAGCGCCGCGGACTTGTCGTACCCGATCGCCGGCACCAGGCTCGTGCACATCGCCAGCGAGCCCTCGATGAGCTGCTCGCAGCGGGCCTCGTCGGGCTCGAGATCGGCCAGCAGGTTCTCGTTCATCACGCGGCACGCGCCCGCCAGGAGCCCGATCGAGTCCAGCGTCGCCTCGGCCATCACCGGCATCGCGACATGCAGGTCGAGCAGGCCGCCGACGCCGCCGAGGCCCGCCGTGGTCACCGCCGCGTCGTTGCCGATCACACGGCAGCAGACCATCACCACCGCCTCGCAGATCACCGGGTTGACCTTGCCCGGCATGATCGACGAGCCGGGCTGCACCGCGGGCAGCTTGAGCTCCCCAATGCCGCAGCGGGGGCCGCAACCCATCAGGCGGATGTCGCCGGCGATCTTGGAGAGACTGACCGCGACGGTCTTGAGGTGCCCGGCGAGCTCGACGGTCGCGTCGCGCGTGTGCTGGGCCTCGAAGTGGTTCTTCGCCTCGCGGAAGACAGGGCCTGAACCCTTCGCCTTGCCCTTGCCGGCGCAGGCCTCGGTCAGCGCCTCGGCGACCTTCTTGCCGAAATCCTTGTGCGTGTTGATGCCGGTGCCGACGGCGGTGCCGCCCAGGGGCAGCTCCGAAAGCGCTTCCAGCGCACGCATCAGCCTCGCTTCTGCGAGGCGCATCTGGCGGGCGAAGCCGGAGAACTCCTGTCCGAGGCGGATCGGCGTCGCGTCCTGCATGTGCGTGCGCCCGATCTTGACGATCTTGTCCCACGCCTTGGCCTTGGCCTCCAGCGCCTCGGCCGTGGCGCGGACCGCCGGCAGCAGGTCGCGGTGGATCGCAAGGGTCGCCGAGACATTCATGGCGGTGGGGAAGGTGTCGTTGGACGACTGCCCCATGTTGACATGGTCGTTGGGGTGCACGCCGCCTTTTTCGAGGTATTCGGCGTTCTTTGATGAGCCGATCGGCGCCCCCCGCTCCAGGCAGACGAGGTTGGCGACGACCTCGTTCACATTCATGT
>REET01000149.1 GCA_007694925.1 Phycisphaerales bacterium
AGCAGGTGCTGATCGGGCGCGACGAGGCGCGGCGCGACCGCATCCAGATCACCGCTGAGGACGCGTCGAGCGTCGTTGTTGTGCGCGCGCGTGAGGCCGAGATCGCCCAGGCCGCCGACCTCATCCGCCGCCTCGACGACGCGGAGGCGACGGGGTTCCCGATCCGGACCATCCGGCTCGATCGCGCCGACGCGCTCACAGTCGCGCAGACGCTCCAGCAGTTCTTCCGCGAGCGCGGGGGGGCGCCCGCGGGCCAACGCGGGCGGGGGCGCCAGCAGCAGACCGGCGGCCTTGCGATCTTCGGCGATCGCCAGAGCGGGCTGCTGATCGTTTCGGCCTCTGATGACGACTTTGCGCAGGTCGAGGCGATGGCGTCGGCGCTCGACGAGCCGGCGAAAGGACGCCAGCTCGACATCCGCGCCATCCAGCTCCAGAACGCGCGCGTCACGGAGATCCAGCAGACGCTCGGCGAGCTTGTCTGGAATCTCCAGCCCGGCAGGACCCAGGGCAGGCGTGGGGCGGCAACCGATGAGGATGTGCTGCACATCTCGACCGTTGAACGTTCAAACACGGTGCTGCTCGTCGGCCAGGGCGAACTGCTGGCGACCGCCGAGCGGATCGTCGCGATGCTGGACGACGCGCCCGAAGACTCGCAGCGTCGGACAGTCAGAGCCGTGCGCGTTCAGCGTGTCGATCTCAACGCGGTGCGGGGGCTGATCCAGGAGGCGTTCTCGACGCCCGGGTGGCGCCCGTGGCAGGGCCCAGACCCCCAACGCGTGCAGGTCCAGATCGACCGCGCGCAGCGCCTCCTCTTCCTGGTCGGGGCGGCCGAGAGGGTCGAAGAGGCCGAGCGGTTCATCAAGGAACTCGACGCTTCCGCCGAGCGCGAGGGCGTGAAGATCGAAACGATCACGCTGCGTCACGCCCAGGCCGGCCGGGCCGCGGGCAGCCTCCAGCGGTTCTTCCAGGGCCGGTCGCAGGTCGACGGGTCGGAGAACGCGGTCTCGGTCCTCGGCTCGCCCGACGGCAATGTGCTCATCGTCGCGGCGCCCGAAGAAGACCTCCGAATCGTCCGCGATCTGGTGGCGCAGATGGACCAGCCCGAGCTGGGCGACCACCGCCTCGTCGAGGTGTACACGCTGCGCAACGCGCAGGCGAACGAGACGGCCCAGGCCGTGCGGCAGATGTTCCCCGCGACCCGCAGCGAGGAACGGATCATCGTGACGCCCCAGCCGAGCACCAACTCGCTGATCGTCTCGGTGCCCGAGACGATCGAGGACCGCGTGCGCGCGCTCATCACCGAGCTCGACAGAGCGCCGACCTCCGACGATGTCACCTTCGTGACCGTCCCGCTCGAGTCGGCCAGCGCCACCGAGGTCGCGGCCGCCGTGCGTGCCTCGCTGCCCGAGAACATCAAGGTGCGGATCACGCCCGTCGCCCGCAGCAACGCGCTGGTGCTCTCCGGCTCGCGCGAGGCGGTGGATCTGGTGATGCAGCAGGTCGAGAAGCTCGACACCGAGCCGGCCCGCAGCCTCGTCCGCTTCCGGCGTTTCACGCTGCAGAACGCGACGGCCAACGATGTCCGCTTCACGCTCAACGCGATGTTCCGCGACCGGCGTTACGGCGCCGGCGAGCCCCGCCCCGCCTTCGACTTCAACCCCACCGACAACACCATCGCCGTCTCCGCCACGCCCGAGCAGATGGAGGAGATCGAGGAGATCATCACGGCGGTCGATGTCGCGCCGGGCGGCGACCGCCGGACGGAGTTCGTCAAGCTCCGCTTCGCCGACGCCAAGCAGATCGCCGATGCGCTGCAGGTTTTCTACGGGCGTTTCGCCCCCGAGGCCGCCACGCCCGGCGCAAAGCGGGTGACGATCGTCCCGGACCCGGCCTCCAACTCGCTGGTGATCAGCGCCGACGAGCCGGAGTGGCCCGGCATCTCCGCTCTGCTCGACCAGCTCGACACCGAGGAGTACGACACCTCGCGCCAGCTCGCGGTGATCCCCCTCCGCCACGCCGACGCGCGCAGCGTCGCCCGCTCGCTGAGCGAGGCGTTCAGGGCGACACTCGACCGCCAGGTCGAACGCGAACGCCTCCAGCGCGAGCGCGACCGCCAGCGCACGCGCGACGACCGCGACTTCTTCGACATCCCCGTCCTCGTCTCCGGCGAGGAGACGCCGATCGTCTCCGCCGAGGCGCAGAGCAACGCGCTGATCGTCTTCGCCTCGCGCCAGGACCTCGCCCGCATCGAGCGCATCGTCGAAAGGCTCGATGTCCCCGATGTGCTGCAACTCCCCGAGCCGCGGATCATCCGCGTGCGTTCGGGCCGCCCGACTCGCATCGCCGAGAGCGTGCGTTCGATGTTCGCCTCGCGCGTCGACGCGGGCGGAGGCACACGCTCGGTGCAGGTGATCGGCGACGACGACGCGGGCGTGCTCCTCGTCCGCGCCGACGAGACGCAGTTCGCCCAGATCGAATCGCTCGTCGAGTCGCTGGGCGCGATGTCCGGCGAGAGCGGGGCGCTCCCTCGCGTGCTCGCGGTCGGCGAGGGCTCGGCGGCGCGAATGCGCGACACCGTCGCCCGGAGCTTCGGCCCGATCGCCCAACGCCGCGGCGAGATCTTCGCGGTCGAGGTCGACCGCGCCAGCAACAGCCTCGTTATCTCTTCCAGCGAAGACCTTTTCGAGCAGGTCCGCTCGGTCGTGCGCGAACTGGGCGGGATCGATGGCGGCGGCGGCTCCCCCGGGCGCGGCGTCCTCATCATCGACATCAAGCACAACGAGCCCGCCGAGATCCGGCGCCTGCTCGAGCAGATGGGCGTCACGCGTGAGCCCGCCGCCGGCCAGGCGGGCCTCGTCACAGAGCCCGTCGCGATCATCCCGATGACCTCCCGGCGCGCGCTGGCGATCGTCGCCGAGACGCGCGACGCCGAGACCGTCGCCGAGCTCGTCAGGGCGATGGACGCCGAGCCCGCGGGTGCGGACCAGTTTGTCGAGGTCGTGCCCCTCAGACTCGCCGAGGCGTCGGCGGTCGTGCAGACGCTCCGGCGCATGCTCAACCCCGACGACCAGAGCACCGGCGCCGCGCCGGCCCGCGCGCTTGTCGAGCAGATCCGCAGGCTCTCGATCGCCGCCGACCGCTGGGACAAGCCCGCGGCCGAGCTCGACATCTCCGTGCCGATCCGTCTGCAGGAGCACGGGCAGTCCAACGCCATCGTCATCGCCTCCAGCGAGGCGAATGTCAAGGCGCTCAAGGGCGTCGTCAAGATGCTCGACACGCTCCCGATCGGCGACGCGGTCGTCGTCCGAATCTTCCCGCTCAAGAACGCCTCGGCCTCGCGTCTCCGCGGCGTCATCGACGAGGTCTTCCGCCAGGGCGAGGCGCTCCGGCGCCTGCCAGGCACGCAACGCCGGGGCCAGCCCACGACCGCGACCGGCCGCGCCCTCGCCGGCGAGATCGCAGTCTCCGTCGACGAACGCACCAACGCGCTCATCGTCGCGGGGCGTGAAGAGGCGGTCGCGCTCGTCGAGGTGCTCATCCGCGACATGGACAGCGACGAGGGCGGGCGTTGGGTCGAGACAACGCTGATCCCAGTCGAGCACGCCGACCCGGCGAGGCTCGCCGCAAAGCTCAGCGAGGTGCTCGTGACTGGCGTTGGGCGCACGCCCGAGGCCGATGCGCTGCGTCGCCAGGTCGGACGCCTCCGCGTCCTGCAGGCCGGCGGCGACCCCACCGACCCGTCGCAGTTTGCCGAGACCGACCTCATCGCCCCGCTCAGCGGCCTGCTGATCACGGCCGAGACGCAGCTGAACGCGCTGATCGTCGTCGGGTCAGAGGCCAATGTGAACGCGGTGCGCGAGCTGGTCTCGATGCTCGATGTCGAGGCCGCTTCGGCCAGCAACGAGGTGCAGGTCTTCCCGCTCCGCTTCGCCGCGGCAGACCGCGTCGCCCAGATCGTCCGCCAGGTCTTCACCGAGCGCGAACGAGTCGGCGAGTCGAGGCCCGAAGACCGCGTGGTTGTACAGGCCGACCTGCGGACCAACGCCCTGATTGTCTCGACGAGCCGACGGAGCCTGAACATCCTCGAAGGGCTGCTCGACACGCTCGATCGCGAGCACGCGACCGACGCGGTCGGCCTGCATGTGATCGCGGTGCCCGACACGGATGTGAACGCGCTGGCGCCGCGCCTGCAGCGCCTGGTCGCCGAACGGATCGAGGCGACGCGCCGGGCCGGCGTGCCCCAGTCGCCCTCCGACGCGTTCAGAATCGAGCCCGAGCCGGCGACGGGCTCGCTGATCGTCGCCGCGAGCGACGAGAACCTGCGCCTGGTCCGCGAGCTCATCCGGGCTCTGGCCACCGGCGACGCCGAACGCACGACGGGGCAGAAGACCGAGATCCTGTATGTCGATCGCGGCAGGGCGGGCGAGATCACCCAGGCGATCAACGAGATGTATGTGCGGCGCGAGAACCAGCGCCGCGGGGCGGGTTCTGTCGGCGTGATGGCCAACGAACGCCTCAACGCCCTGGTCGTCACCGGCAGCGAAAACGACATCAGCGAGATCCGGCGCCTGGTCGTGCAGCTCGACGCGGGCGAGATCCGCACCGAGCAGGACATCCGGCGGATCGAACTCCGCACCGCCAACGCGATCGAGGTCGTGAACCTGCTCCAGACGATCCTGGCCGGTCGCCCGATCGGGGGCGGTCAGGGCTCGATCGCCGCCCAGCAGGCGACGCGTGTCCGGTTCTTCCGAAACCAGTTGCGTTCGCGGATCGAGACGCAGATCGGCGAACCGCCGAGCGAGGCGCAGATCGACGGGGCCATCCGCGACCAGGTCCGCCTGACCTTCGATCTTCGGACCAACTCGGTGCTGGTCGCGGCGCCGCCCCAGATCATGTCGCTGATCGAGGAGATCATCGACGACCTGGACAGCACCACGGCGGGCAACCGCAAGATCGAGGTCTTCCGCCTCCAGAACGCCGACGCCGGCGCGATGCGGGGCGTCCTGCGCGACCTGTTCAACCTCCAGCAGCAGGGCAACCGCCTCGTGCTGATTCCGACGCAGTCGGCCGACCTCGTCGGCGACGAGCAGGGACCATCCCTGCTGGACGCGACGCGCGTCACGCCCGTGCCCGACGAGCGCCAGGAGCTGGCCATCACCATCGACGCGCGCACCAACACGCTGCTGGTCTCGGGCACCGAGGAGTACCTCGAACTCGTCCGCAATGTCATCGAGAGCCTCGACTCCATCGAGGCGACCGAGCGCGAACGCTTCGTCTACCACCTCCGAAACGCCAAGGCGCTGGAGATGGAGACGACGCTGACCAACTTCTTCCGCGAGGAGTCGGTCCGGATCCGCGAGACCCTGCGCGACGATCAGCTCGGCGCCCTGTCACGCCAGCTCGAGCAGGAGGTGACGGTCGTCGGCGACGAGAAGTCCAACAAGCTGGTCATCACCGCATCGCCGAGGTACATCGAGTCGGTCCGGAGGATTGTCGAGGAGCTCGACGCGGCCCCGCCTCAGGTCGTTATCCAGGTGCTCCTCGCCGAGGTCACGATCGACCAGGAACAGACATGGGGGATGGATGTCGAGGTCGGCCCCTTCGGCGGCGAGGACTACATCATCGGCTCGGCGCCCGCGGGCGTCGCTGTCGCGACGGCGCTCGGCGTGCCGAACCTGTCTGTGGCCTCGCAGGACTTCGGCCTGCTGATCCGCTCGCTGGAGCAGCAGGGCAGGCTCGAAGTGCTCAGCCGCCCGGAGGTCACCGTCACCAACAACGAGCCGGCGGTGATCCAGGTCGGCGAGAACATCGCGATCATCGACGATGTGGAGACCTTCGAATCCGGCCGAACCCGCGCGAATGTCTCCCGCAGGGATGTGGGCATCATCCTCAATGTCACGCCGACGATCAGCCCCGACGGGTTCGTGCGCATGGAGATCAACCCCGAGATCTCGCAGGTCAGCCAGCGAACGACCCGGATCAGCGAGGACTTCGAATCGCCGATCATCACCCAGCGCCTCGTCGACACGATCGTGACCGTCAAGGACGGGCAGACCGTCGTCATCGGCGGCCTGATCCAGACCACCGAGCAGGAGCGCAACAGCAAGGTCCCGATCCTCGGAGACATCCCCATCCTGGGCAAGGCCTTCCAGACCTCCCTCCGCTCGAATGTCAAGACCGAGCTCCTGGTCATCCTCACCCCCCGCGTCATCTACGGCACAAAGCCCGAGGATGTCGCCAAGCAGCGGGTCCTTTCCGATGTCTCGATCGACCGGATGGCCGCCGTCGCCAATGTGCGGCGTATCCTCGACCGTGAAGCGCGCAAGGAGATCCCGGAAGTCCGCCCGGGTATCGCAAGGCCCGAGCGGGGCGAGGGCGGCATGCTGATCGAGCCGACCCGGAGACTGCCGCAGGCCGGGCAGGAAGCACAGGAGCAGCCGCCCCGAAGGTCGGGCGGGGGCTGGTGGTCCGGGGGCGACGATGACAGGGAGTGAGCAAACCGTGAAGCGAGCCTTGGGAGTTGTGTTGCTGATGATCGCGGGCGTGCTCTGCCAGTCGTGCGCTGCGCCCGAACCCCAGGGCCCGCGCGTGATGGACGAACGCCGCCTGCGCAGCCTCCGTCCACAGACGATGGAGATGATCTTCAACGGCGCCGAGGACCGGAACCGCGACGGCTTCATCGACCGCCTCGACTTCACGATCATCCTCTTCGCCCGCGACGGGGACATCTTCGCCGGCGTCCCGGCGCGGGGCGACCTCTACTTCCGCCTGTTCGACCCCAGCGCCGAGCTCATCGCCGACTGGATCGTCAGGGCCGATGTCTTGGCCAAGGCCGAGAGCATGTTCAACGGGAACATCCAGTACCCCCTCAAGCTCCGCGTCGTCCGTGAGGAGCTCGAAGGCGATCTGCCCCGCTTTGGGATCATGGTCTGCGAGTACATCCCCGCGATCGAGGGGGACCGCAAGATCACGCAGATGACCGAGGTCCCGCTGGTGCGCTGAACCGGCCCTTCCGCACCGAGGCAGGGGCGTGTTCGGCCGGCGGGCGCGGGCTTTACCTGTTCTTCACATTCCGCGGGGGTCGGCGCGACCGACGCCTCCCTACTGATTCAATCCCCACAGGGCGGGGAATCTTGTCAGCCACGACACTTTCCGGAGGTCGAGACATGAGAAAGCTTGGCGCGGTCCTTGCCGCCTGCTGCTGCGGCGTCCTCATGATGGGCATGGCGCCCGTCACGGTCGACGAGTCGTTCCCGTCCTACCAGCGGGCCCGGGGCGTCAGCGGCTCGCTCAAGAGCATGGGCTCGGACACCATGAACAATGTCATGGCCCAGCTCGCGGCGGTCTTCAACCGCTTCTACCCCAATGTCCAGATCGAGATCGAGGGCAAGGGCTCCAGCACCGCCCCCCCGGCCCTCATGGAGAACCAGGCCCAGTTCGGCCCCATGAGCCGCCCGATGCGATCGTCGGAGATCGACGAGTTCGAGCGCCGCTTCGGCTACCCGCCCACGCTGCTGCGGATCGGGATCGACTGCCTGGCGGTCTATGTCCACCGCGACAACCCGATCCGCGAGATCAGCATGGACCAGATCACCCGGGCGTTCAGCGTCCGGGGCCCGGATATGACCTGGGGCGACCTGGGCGTCGACGAGCCGGGCTGGGCCGACCGACCCCTGAGCCTGTACGGGCGCAACAGCGCCTCGGGCACCTACGACTTCTTCAAGCAGTTCGCCCTCGGCGGGGCGGACTTCAAGTCCTCGGTGAAGGAGCAGCCGGGCTCGTCCGGCGTCGTCCAGGCCGTCGGACGCGACCGCTACGCCATCGGGTACTCGGGCATCGGGTACAAGACCGCCGCCGTGCGGGCCGTTCCGGTCGTCGTCGACGGGCACGCGCCCGCGTCGCCCGACCTGCAGAGCGCCCTCAGCGGCGAGTACCCCCTCGCCCGCTTCCTCCTGGTGTATGTCAACTTCGACGAACGCCAGGGGCTCGACCCGCTGCGGCGGGAGTTCGTTCGTATGGTTTACAGCCGACAGGGGCAGGAAGCGATCATCCGCGAGGGCTACTACCCTGTCGCCCCCGAGACAGCGCGCGAGGATCTGCGCAAGGTCGGGATCGAGCCGTCGTTCTAACGATCTGTTCCCCGCGGGCCCGGCCCGCCTCGAGTTCCGGTTCCCGAAGGGCATCGACGCATGGCCGCGAAGCAATCCGCCGGCCCCGGCCGACGCAGCAGCCGCGCCGTGCGGCTATGGGACCGCGGCGCGGAGATCGTCATCACGATCGGCGGCATGGCGGTTCTCGGGGCCGTCCTGGGGATCTGCGTGCTCTTGGTCTGGGTTTCGGCGCCCCTGCTTGCAGGTGGACGGACCGAGTCGCTCGTCCAAGCCCGCGCCGACGCGACAGGGGATGTCGGCCTCATCGCCTTCGAGTCCGGGTTTGTGGGCGAACTGCGGGCTGCCGCCAAGCTCGGGCGTGACGGCGTCGTCCGCTCGATCCGCGTCTCCACCGGCGAGGTCTTCGACGAACGCCCGCTCCTGCCCGACGGAGCGATCCCGCGATCGCTCGCCTGGACGCCGGACCTCTCGATGGTCGCGACGGGCCTCGACGACGGGACGGTCCGCATCAACCGCATCGCCTTCGGCTCCCGCCTGCTCGATCCTGCGCAGGTCCGTTCGCTGAGAGGGGCGATCACGGAGCTGTCCGCAGCGGCGGAGCGATCCCCGGACCTCGTCGCCCGGCTCTCTGGCGATCAGCCCATGGCCGAGACGCTTGCCTCGCTCGGGGCTGAGCCCGGGCGTGAGGTGTCTTCGCTGCTCCGCCGCAGCGAGGATCACGCCGCAACGCTGGCGAGGCTCAACGAGGCCGGCCGCGAAGCGCATGAAGCCATCGCTTCGACGCTCGGCTCGCTGCGTGCACAAGCGGAAGCGGGCCGGCTCGTGGCGAGTCTGGCCGACCCGGCCCGGGCCGAGGCGTTCGAAGCGCTGCTGGACGAACTCGACGCGATCTCGTTCGATCCGGCCCTGGAACAACTGGGGGAGGAGCGAGCGGCCGAGGCGGGCGAGGACTTCGGCCGCCTTGTGCTGGTGCTGGAAGCGATCGCCAACGCCGCCCCGCTGATCGGGGCCGATCCGCAGGCGGCCGACTCGGCACTCCTGCGAGCGATGGTCGAGACGGCGGGCGCCCTGGACAGCACCGCCGATCTGCTCGTGCGAGTCACCGGTTCGCGCGACGAACTCTCCGGGCTCGCGTCCGACCCTTCGCTGCGTGCAAACGCTCTGGATCTGCTCGCCAGGCTGGCGGAGCTCGACGACGGCGACGATTTCACGCTTCGGGCCGTCCCGGGTCCGGGCGATCGGCCGCTGCTTCGCTTTGGGGGAGGCGATGTCGGGGCGATCGTCTCAGGTGTCGAGCGGAGCGGGGTGCTCGAGCTCCGCCTGACGATCCCATTGATCACCGCGGGGCGTCCGATCCGCGTTGAAGAGGGCGATGATCCGGTCGTGCGCGTTTCGGTGGCCCGCACGCCGACCAACGACCGCATCCTTGCGGCCCACACCGAATCCGGCGTGACCTTCTGGCGTTCAGAGCGGGGGCTGGAGGCGGGCGACACGCGCGTCGCGGTCCGGGCCCAGGTCTCGACCAGGCGAGTGCTCATCGAGACCGATCGCTACGGGACGCCCGACCGGCTGCTGATCACCGAGGACGGCGAGCAGGTCTGGGGCGTGTGGGCCGAATCGGGCGAGCTGCGCCGGTACGCCGTCAGGCCCGACCACGAAGATCCCGAATCCGCGTCGACCATGCGCTTTGTCGGGTCGTACACCACCGCCTCGCCGATCACCGTCTCAGACATGACCGTCGGCGCCCGCTCGCTGCTCATCGGCACCGCCGACGGACGCCTGCGAACGCTGTTCACCGCAGTGCAACGCGGCGCGGGCGAGGACGGCCGCGTTGTCGTCGGCAACGAGCTCCTCGGTCCCTCGGGCGACCCCGTCGTCTCCTTGGGCGTCAGCGCCCGAGATCGGACCGTCGCGGCGCTGCGTTCGAGCGGCCGCCTCGACCTGGTGCACGCCACGAGCGCCAAGCGTGTTGCGAGCGTTGCGGCGGGGGAGGGCGACACGCCGATCGCGGTCTTCATGCTGCCTCGGCGCGACGGCTTGATGCTCGTCGACGCCGCGGGGGGCTACCACCTCTGGGCCCTGGACGCGGGCCACCCGCGCGCCAGCTTCCGCTCGCTTTTCAGGCCGGTGCTCTACGAGGGCGAATACCGCCCCCAGCATGTCTATCAGTCGTCGGCCGGCTCGGAGGGCGCAGAGGTCAAGTACGGCCTGATGCCGCTGATCTTCGGCACGCTCAAGGCGACCGTGGTCGCGATGATCATCGCGGCGCCGCTGGCGGTACTGGCGGCGATCTACTCCAGCGAGTTCCTCTCGCCGGGAACGCGCAAGGCGGTCAAGCCGACGATCGAGCTGATGGCCTCGCTGCCCTCGGTGGTGCTCGGGTTCATCGCGGCGATGGTGCTCGCCCCGTACATGCGCGACTATCTTCCCTCGGTGCTTGTCGGGTTCGTGGTCGTGCCGCTGACGATCGTGCTCGCCGCCTCGCTGTGGCGGGCGCTGCCCGACCACGCGTCGCGCCGCATCGGCGCGACCTCGCGCCTGGGGATCGTCTTCGTCCTGCTCGCGATCGGTTGCCTGCTCGCCGCCGGCGTCGGCCCGCTGATGGAGCGGACGCTCTTCTCGGTCTCAGTGGGCGACCGCCTTGTCGCGGCTGGGCTGCACCGGCCGGCCGACCCCGACGCGGTCCCCGCGTGGGTTCCCGACAACCCTGCGGAGCTGACCTCCGCCGAGCAGCGCACGCTCCGGGGCTTTCACGGGATTTACGCCGTTGGCGGCCGGCTCGTCCTCCCCGAGGGCGACCTGGACGACATCCCCCCCGGAACGCTGCCGCCAGAGGGCGGCATCCGGCGCTGGCTGGACGGCTCGTTCGGCGGGCCCACGCCCGGCTGGTTGGTCGCGCTCTTTCCGATCGGCCTGCTGCTGTCGGCCGCGCTTCGTGGGCCGCTGCTGGACCGACGCCTCGCCGAGATGGGCACCGGCGCAACGCCCGGCAGGGTCGTCGTCATCGAGCTGCTCCGCTTCGGCCTGACGATCGGCGGCGCGATCGTGCTGACGCTGCTGGGCGCCCAAGCGCTGGTCTTGCTCGGGCACGACCCGCGGGACTCGATCTTCGGCCCCTTCAGCGTGCGCAACACGCTGGTGGTCGGCATCATCATGGGCTTTGCGATCATCCCGATCATCTACACCATCAGCGAGGACGCGATGCGGAGCGTGCCCGACTCGCTGCGCCTCGCTTCCCTCGGCGCGGGCGCGACGCCTTGGCAGACCGCCGTACGCGTCGTGCTCCCCGTCGCCGCCTCGGGCATCTTCTCTGCGATGATGATCGGGCTGGGCAGGGCGGTCGGCGAGACCATGATCGTCCTGATGGCCACCGGAAACACGCCCGAGATCTCGATGAACATCTTCTCCGGCTTCAGAACGCTCGCGGCCAACATCGCCGTCGAGCTGCCCGAGGCCCCGCCGGGCGGGACGCACTACCGCGTGCTCTTCCTCTGCGGGCTCGTGCTCTTCCTCATGACCTTTGTGATCAACACCACCGCCGAACTGGTCCGCCAGCACTTCCGAAAGCGGAACGCGGCGCTCTAAACGCCAAGGAGCCTCTCAGCGTTGCAGGAGCAACCGACCCAACCCGAGACCCAGGCGCACCGGCGCGTCACGCCCCCCGCGGCGAGGGGAGGGCCGCTCATGTGGCTCATGGGCGGCGCGCTGGCGGTCTGTCTCGTGCTCGTGATCGGGCTCATCGGCCTCATCGTCGTCCGGGGCTCGCAGACCTTCTGGCCCAAGGCGATCGAGCGGGTCGAGATGGTCGCCATCGAGGGCGGGGAGCCCGAGGTCCTGCTCGGGCGCCTCATGGAGATCGACACATACAGGCCCGACCGCGACGAACGCGCCCGCATCGAAGCACTCAACGCGCAGGGTCTTCTGCCCCAGAGCGTCGACCCGGACGAACCGCTCGAACGCATCCTGCTCCAGGTCGGCAACCGCGAGTTCGGGGCCGCGGCCTTCCGCTGGGTGCCCCTCTACGAGATCGACTCGCGATCGCGCCCGGAGAACACGGTCGTGCTCGAACGCCTGGAGTGGGGGCCGTTCATCGGGTCGGTCGATGCGATCGTCTTCGACCGCTGGCTCCCCGAGGGCGAGGAACTCTTCGACGGACGCCCGGCGAGCACAGACATCGGCGAGGGCGTCGCGTCGCGCGAGGTCCGCTTGGTCGATGGCGAGCGACGCGTCCTCGAACGCGTGACCGTCCCGCTGGCGGGCGAGGACGGATTCAGGGCGTTCGAGCGCGAGGTCCGAGCTGCAAAGGACCGCAGGCGTGCCATCGAGCGGCTCGAACGGGGCGAGCGGAGCGAGGTCGACCGACGCATCGGCGCCCTGAATATGCGCCTCAGGCGCGCCGAAATGGAACGGGAAGAGACCCTCAGCGACGACCGTTCGATGCCGTTCTGGCTCTGGGGCGGAACCACGATCGCCTCGGTCGGCCTGCTCCTTGCCGGCGTTCGGCTCCGTCGCAGCACGACAGACCCGGACCATCCGGGCCGTGTCAAGCCCGGCGGGCTCCTCGCATCGCTGATGATCGGCGTCTCGCTGGCGGGCCTGTTCTTCGGGGCGGTCGACCACCCGTGGTCCGGCCCGTCGATGAGCGAAGAGCGCCTCACATCGATCCGGGCGGAGCACGCCCGCGAGGTCGAACGCCTCGCCGAGCGGGGCGACGAGATCGACCGCAAGCTCTCGGAGCTCCGGCGCGACGACGCACGCTTCAGGGTCGTCGTCACCGACGCCAGGACCGGCCGATTCGCGCCCGAAGAAGTGGGGCGGCCCGACGAACCGATGCGCCTGTCGCAGATCGATCGTGCCGTCCGCCCAAACGCCCTGGACTTTGGCGGCAGGCTCGGCGTTTACTTCGACCGCTGGGCCCAGTTCCTGACAGACAGACCCAGGCCCGACGGCGAGGGCGGCCTGCTTTCGGTCATCGTCGGCACCGTCACCCTCACCATGCTCCTGACGATCACGGTCGTCCCCCTCGGCGTGATCGCCGCGATCTATCTCCGCGAGTACGCCCACCAGGGCTTCATCACCAGCGTCCTCCGCATCGCGGTGAACAACCTCGCTGGCGTGCCGAGCATCGTCTATGGCGTGTTCGGGCTCGGCTTTTTCTGCTACATCGTCGGCGGCTACATCGACACCGGGCCCGACGCCCCCGCTGCGCGAACGCCCTGGTGGACATTGGTCGGCGCGCTGGTGCTGGCGGCCTGCCTCGCGATCACACTGATGGGCGCGGGCAGGCGGATCCCCGGGCGGCCTTCGACGAGGGCTGCTTCGGCCTGTCGCATCGGCGCAGGGCTGCTCTGGGTCGCCGCCGTGGCGATGGTCTTCTACCTCGTCGCGGCGACGCCCTACTTCGGAGGCTTCTTCCGGGCGGAGGTCGCGGCGGGCCAGCCGGTCTTCGGTGCTCGCGGGATCCTCTGGGCCTCGCTGACGCTGTCGCTCTTGACACTGCCGGTCGTGATCGTTGCGACCGAAGAGGCGATCGCCGCCGTCCCCCGCTCGATCCGCGAGGCGAGCCTGGGCTGCGGCGCCAGCAAGTGGCAGACGATCCGGCGGGTCGTGCTCCCTGGCGCCTTGCCGGGCATCATGACCGGGGCGATTCTGGCGATCGCGCGCGGCGCGGGCGAGGTCGCGCCGCTCATGCTCGTCGGCGCCGTCAAGCTCGCCCCGCAGTTGCCCGTCTCCACCGAGTTCCCGTTCATCCACGGCGAGCGGAGCTTCATGCACCTGGGTTTCCACATCTACGACCTCGGCTTCCAGAGCCGAGACTCGGAGGCCGCCCAGCCCCTCGTCTGGACCACGACCCTCCTGCTCATCGCGATCGTGCTGCTCTTGAACCTCGCGGCGATCGTGCTGCGCAGCCGCCTGCGCTCGCAGAAGGGGCCGGCCGTTTGACGCCGATCGGAGTTTGATCCCATGACCGGAACCGCAACGCCCCGAATCTCCCGCCAGAGCAACGGCGCCGACAAACCCGAACTCGGCGTCATCGAGGCCATCCGCGCCGGCCACGAGGTCCGATCGGTCATCCACGAGCAGGTCACCGAGGGCGACGCCGTGCTCAACATCGAGGCCTTCAGCCTCTTTTACGGCCAGTCGCAGGCGCTCTACAGCGTCACCGCCCCCGTCAGGCGGGGCAAGGTCACAGCGATCATCGGCCCGTCGGGCTGCGGCAAGAGCACACTCCTGCGCTCGGTCAACCGCCTCAACGACCTCATCGACTCGGTCCGTATCGAGGGCGACATGCTCCTCAACGGCGAGTCGATCTACCACCCCCGCGTCGATGTGATCTCCCTCCGCAAGCGCCTGGGCATGGTCTTCCAGAAGCCCAACCCCTTCCCGATGTCGATCTTCGAGAATGTCGTCTACCCCCTCCGCATCGACGGCGAGAAGCGCCGGTCCGTCCTCGAAGAGGCGTGCGAGCGCAGCCTGAAAGGCGCCGCGATCTGGGACGAGGTCAAGGACCGCCTCAAGGAGAGCGCCCTGGGCCTCTCGGGCGGGCAGCAGCAACGCCTGTGCATCGCCCGCGCCATCGTGGCCGACCCGGAGGTCCTCCTGCTCGACGAGCCCTGCTCGGCCCTCGACCCCGTGGCGACCCTCCGCATCGAGGAACTCATCCACGAGATCTCCGAGCGGTACACCGTCCTGATCGTCACCCACAACATGCAGCAGGCCGCCCGCGTCAGCGACTTCACCGCCTTCATGTACCTCGGGCGTCTGGTCGAGTACGGGCCGACCGACGAGGTCTTCCAGCGTCCCCGCCTGGGCGAGACCGAGCAGTATGTGACCGGCCGCTTCGGCTGACCCCCTCACGGGGCGAGGTCCGGCGCCCGCCGTCCTCGAATCGGACCCGAACCAACACGATCAGGCCCGGAAATACTCAGCCGGGCTTCCAGCGGGCCGATATGGTGCCATAGCATGGGAATCGGTGGTTGATTTGCCGCCGGTGCGATCAGTTTGCCACCGAGACGCGAGGCCCGAAATGAGTGCCGCTCCAAGAGCAGTGCCTCCCGCAGTCAATGGCTGGAACGCCGAGTATCTGGACGCTGAGTACGCCAGATACAAACAGGACCCGGACTCTGTCCCGGCCGACCTGCGATCATTCTTTGCGGGATTCGACCTCGCCCAGAGCGGCGCCGGTCCGGCCAGGGGCTCCTCGGAAGAGGCCGACACCCTCCGGTTCCAGGCCCGCGTCGGCGACCTCATCGAGGCGTACCGACGCCTCGGCCACATCGCCGCAAGGCTGGACCCCTTCGACCGCGCACGCCAGCGGCCCGACGCCCTGAACCTGTCGACCCACGGGCTCGCCGAGGGCGACCTCTCGCGCGAGGTCGATGCATCGACGGTCGGGCTGGAGGGTGTCGTCACCCTCGGCCGCCTGATCGAGCACCTCGAAGCCCGCTACTGCGGCACCCTCGGCGTCGAGGTGATGCACATCACCGACCGCACCGAGCGTGAATGGCTGCTGGACCGCTTCGAGAGGGGGGTCGACCGCAGCCCGCTGACCAGGGGCCAGAAGATCCACCTGCTCGAGCAGATCCTTTCCGCGGAGATGTTCGAGCGGTTTCTTCAGAAGCGCTACCCGGGCGACAAGCGATTCAGCCTCGAAGGCTCAGAGTCGCTCATCCCCCTCCTCGACCGCGTCGTCGAGAGCGCTTCGGAGTTCGGCGTCGAAGAGATCGTCCTGGGCATGGCCCACCGCGGACGCCTCAATGTCCTCAACAACATCCTCGGCAAGACCCACGAGCAGATCTTCACCGAGTTCGAAGAGACATGGCAGGAGGACTTCGTCGACGGGGGCGGCGATGTCAAGTACCACCGGGGCTACTCCGGCACACGCCAGTTCGGCAACGGGCGCATGGTCCACCTCGCGATGGCCAGCAACCCGAGCCACCTCGAAGCGGTCAACCCGGTTGTCATGGGCCGCTGCCGCGCAAAGCAGCGCCTCCGCGACGACCGCCAGCGCAAGCGCGTGATGTCGCTGCTGATCCACGGCGACGCCGCCATCGCCGGTCAGGGCGTCGTGGCGGAGTGCCTGAACATGTCCCAGCTCGACGGCTACACCGTCGGCGGGACGGTGCATGTCGTCGTCAACAACCTCATCGGCTTCACCACCACGCCCGAAGAAGGCCGCTCCGGACGCTACTGCACCGACATCGCAAACGCCTGCGAGTGCCCCGTGCTGCATGTCAACGGGGAGGACCCCGAAGCGGTGCTCGCCGCGGCGTACTTCTCCGTCGCCTACCGCCAGGTCTTCGGCAAGGACATCTTCATCGAGCTCTGGTGCTACCGCAAGTACGGGCACAACGAGCAGGACGAGGCCAGCTTCACCCAGCCCATCCTTGCCAGGCTCATCAAGAAGAAGAAGAGTGTGCTGGAGAGCTACTCCCAGCGCCTCCTCGACGAGGGCCTGCTCAGCAAGGACGACATGGACGTCATCCAGCAACGCCTGGATGAAGCGCTCGACAAGGCCCAGAAGATGGCCCGCGAGCGACCGGTCGATCCCACGATCGACCCCGGCTCGGCCCGCTGGTCGGGCATGAGCCACGCCTACAGC
This sequence comes from Phycisphaerales bacterium, assembly GCA_007694925.1. Taxonomy (GTDB): domain Bacteria; phylum Planctomycetota; class Phycisphaerae; order Phycisphaerales; family UBA1924; genus SLFH01. The sequence goes on from REET01000149.1 coordinate 16,714, forward strand.
CACGAGCCGGCCCAGACCGCCGTCTCCGCCGAAGCCCTCCGCGAGGTCTGCGAGGCGATCGGCAGAGTCCCCGACGGCTTCAAGGTCAACCGCAAGCTCGTCAAACTGCTCGACGACCGGCGCAGCTTGCTCGACACCGGCGAGATCAGCTACGCCGACGCCGAGGCCCTCGCATACGGCACGCTCCTCATCGAGGGCCACCCCGTCCGCGTCTCGGGCCAGGATGTCGGGCGAGGCACCTTCAGCCACCGCCACGCCGTCCTCCGCGACGCCGAGGACGGACGCGTCTGGGTCCCGCTGGCGCACATCCGCCCCCGACTGATCGACCCCGACCTCCACGAGGGCGGCGCCAACACCGACCCCGAGAAGCAGGCCCAGTTCTGCATCCACAACAGCCCGCTCTCAGAGGAAGCCGTCCTCGGCTTCGAGTACGGCTACTCCCTCGCCGATCCTTCCATGCTCGTCATCTGGGAGGCCCAGTTCGGCGACTTCAACAACGGCGCGCAGATCATCATCGACCAGTTCATCTCCTCCGCCGAGATGAAGTGGCAGCGGTGGAACGGGCTGACCATGCTCCTCCCGCACGGCTACGAAGGCGCAGGCCCCGAGCACTCTTCCGCCAGGCTCGAACGCTTCCTGCAGCTCTGCGGCGACGACAACATCCAGGTCGTCTACCCGACCACCGCCGCCCAGACCTTCCACATGTTCCGGCGACAGGTCAAGCGCAACTTCCGCAAGCCGCTGATCGTCATGTCGCCCAAGAGCATGCTCCGAATCCCGACCAGCCACATCTCCGAGCTCATCGAGAGCACCTTCCGCGAGGTCATCGACGACCCGGCGTTCGAGGGCGACCGCCTCGCCCCGGACCGCAAGACGCTCGACCGTGGGGGCGTCGAGCGTGTGATCCTCTGCTCGGGCAAGATCTTCCACGAGATGGCCAAACGGCGCGACGACATCGGGCGCACCGACACCGCCATCGTCCGCATCGAGCAGCTCTACCCCCTGCACACCGAGCTGCTCCGCGAGGTGCTCGACCGCTACCCCAAGAAGACCGAGGTCCTCTGGGTGCAGGAAGAGCCCCGCAACATGGGCGCATACATCTTCATCGCAGACCAGCTCCGCGAGAAGCTGCGCATCGACAGCCTGCCCTACATCGGCAGGGCCGCCAGCGCCACACCCGCCAGCGGCTCGAAGAAGCGAGACCGGCTCCAGCAGGAAGGCATCCTCTCCAGAGCGATCGGCGAGGCGCCCCAGCACAAGGCCGAGGAGCAGCCCTCGCCCAAGGAAGAGGGCGGCCAAGGCTCGGCCAACGGCAAGGCGTCATCGTCCAAACACGCAAAGGCGACCGCCTGACCGCGCGTAGACTTTCTGACGCCGGGCACGGAATCCACCGGCCCGGCGTTCTTCATCGAGGCTCCCAGAAACCAGGGCGCAACAGCAGATGGCCACCGATATCGTCATCCCAAATGTCGGCGAATCCGTCACCGAGGGCGTCATCGCCGCCTGGCTCAAGAACGACGGCGACTATGTCGAGCAGGACGACACGCTCATCGAGCTCGAGACCGACAAGATCACGATGGAGGTCCCCGCCCCCGCCAGCGGCGTCCTGAAGCGATCCGCTTCCGAGGGCGACACCGTCGAGGTCGGCGCCGTTGTCGGATCCATCGACGAATCGGCAGAGAAGCCCTCGGGCGGCTCGTCGGAGTCATCGAAGCAGGACGGCGAATCGAAGAAGGCGGAGGGCGCCGCCGACGACAAGGACGGGGAGAGCAAGTCGTCGACCGCGACCGCCGAGAAGCCCAAGGAATCCGATCAGGACTCCAAGAAGTCCTCCAAGGAAGAACCGAAGCCCTCAAAGACCAAGGGCTCTCCGGCGCCCGACGCTTCGCCCGCCAGCAACGGCAGCGCTCAGGGCCGGTCTGAGACAAAGCCAAAGGGCGACATCAAGGCCACGCCCCTGGCCGAGAAGATCGCCGGCCAGTTCAACATCGACCTCTCCCGCGTCAAGCCCACCGGCGCCGGCTCACGCATCCGCGAGCAGGATGTCCTCGCCTACCTCCAGGCCCACCCCGACGGCGACAGCGACGCCCCGGCATCCGCCGGCGCTTCGGGCCCCTCTCGCTCGACCAGCGTCGAGAAGATGTCGCCCATGCGTCAGCGCATCGCCCAGCGCCTCGTCGAAGCGCAGCAGACCGCCGCGATGCTCACCACCTTCAACGAGTGCGACATGACCAATGTCATGGCACTCCGCAAGAAGTACAAGGAAGAGTTCGGCGAGAAGCACGGCGTCAACCTCGGCTTCATGTCCTTCTTCGTCGCCGCCACCTGCTCGGCCCTCAAGGCCTTCCCGGCAGTCAACTCGTACATCGTCGAGCAGGACGGCAAGCCCGCCCTCAAGGGCCACGACTTCTGCGATGTCGCCATCGCCGTCAGCAGCCCCAAGGGCCTCGTCGTCCCCGTGCTCCGCAACGCCGAATCGATGTCCTTCGACGAGATCGAGAAGGCCGTCAAGGACTACGGCACGCGGGCCAAGAACGGCAAGCTCGAACTCGCCGAGATGCAGGGCGGCACCTTCACCATCACCAACGGCGGCATCTTCGGCAGCCTCATGTCCACCCCGATCCTCAACCCGCCGCAGTCGGCGATCCTCGGCATGCACGCGATCAAGAGCCGCGCCGTCGAAGACCCCGACAACCCCGGCCAGCTCGCCCTCCGCCCGATGATGTACCTCGCCCTGAGCTACGACCACCGTGTCGTCGACGGCGCCGGCGCCGTCAGGTTCCTCGTGCACATCAAAGACTGCATCGAGAACCCAGAGCGCCTCATGCTCAAGATCTGAGCAACGCAAAGAATCAGCAAAGGACCTGTGGCACTGGCGGCTC
>REET01000174.1 GCA_007694925.1 Phycisphaerales bacterium
GGCGTGGGGTACCGCCAGATGACCGAGAAGCCGTACATATCCGGGTTGGTCTCCGGGTCGTACCCGTGCATGCCCAGCGGGCCGCCCTGCTCTTCCGGTGTTGACATCAGGCCCTCGACCCTGCGGCTGAAGGTGTAGCCCCGGTCCATGATGACCACGAGGTCGCCGACCCGCCCCGGATGGCTGTAGCCGAGGCGCTCGGGCAGATCCTCGAAGCGGAACGCCTTGGCGAACGGGTGCTTCTCGACTTCGGCGAGCATGGCCTCGATCGCCCGCCGGCGTTCGCGCTGCGGCTCGATGCCGGTGAGGTAGATATTGGCGACATTGCCGCTGTTGACCACGCGGATGTCCCGCCTGCCCTCGATGCCCAGAAGGACATTGGGGTTGACGATGTGCTCGACCTTGCTCATGCCGTGGTCGGTGGTCATGATGAAGTAGAGCTCGTCGTCGGGGTGCATCTTTTCCCGGCGGAGCTTCATGACCTCATCGAGAAAGCGGCCGACGAGGGCGTCGGCGTCGGCGATCACGCCCACCATCTCCGGCGCGTCGGGGCCGTAACGGTGGCCCGGGCTGTCGGTCGCGACGGCGTAGCCCATCAGCAATTGCAGGGGCTCGTCGCCCTCGTGCGTGCGCCAGGCGTCGAGGACCTGGCCGAGGCGGGCGTCGTCGCTCATGCGGGGGTTGTACCCGCTGCCGAAGCGGCTGGCGGTGACCCCGCCCTCCTGCGAGTGGGAGACGGGCCAGTCGAGCACGGCCGCCCGCACGCCCTGACGCTCGGCGGTGATCCAGATCGGCTCTGCGCCGAGCAGGCGCGACGGGCCGGGGTAGGCGAGGACCTCGCCCTCGTCGCGGCAGTAGAAGGCGTTGGCCGCGATGCCGTGCTGCGTCACGGGAGTGCCCGTCACCTGCGAGACATGGGCGGGGAAGGTCAGCGAGGGGAAGACGGGGACATAGGCGTGGGTGTACGCCCCTTCGGCCCGCAGGCGATCGAGCACGGGCGTCTCAGCCTTGTCGAGGTAGTCCCAGCGGAACCCGTCGATGCTGATCCAGACGACGACGGGGCCGGTCCGCTCGCGCGGGGGCTCGCCCGTCGCGTCGGCACGACCCGTCCCCCCGATCACAGCGACGGCGCACGCAACGGCCAGCAAAGTCAAACGGATCATCCGGCGTCTCCTCGCCGGAAACGCGCCCGGCGTCAGTCGGTGAGGATAGTCCTCGGGCGTGACGCCGGGCGCGGGGCGGGGGTCAGCGCGCGTCGGGGTGGCAGTAGCAGGAAGCCACGGGGCGGACATCCGCCCGGGTCCAGGCCGAGGCCAGCCGCGCGCTCGCCTCCGATGCTTCGGGCGTCTTGCCCTGGGCCCGCAGCGACTGTTCCAGACCGAGCAGCGACCACCCGTTCTCCGGAAATCGCTCCAGATCCTCGCGGTAAACCTTCTCCGCTTCCGCGAAGCGGTCTTCGGCCATGAGCAGGGCGCCGAGGGCGTGCCGAACCGGCTGCATCCATCCCGGCGGCTCGTCGTAGACCAGGTCGTCTTCGAGCAGAGCGCCCCGACGGAGGAGTCTGAAGGCCTCGTCGTGCCGATTCTGTCGATAGGCGATCTCGCCCCGGAGCATGTGCCTCGCCACCTCCATGACACGCAGGGCGTTGTTCTGCCCGATCTGCCAGTCGTCGGGGATGCGCTGGACCGCTCGCTCGAACGCATCGAGCTCCGACTCGGCCTCATCGGTCCGGCCCAAGGCCGCCAGCGCGACGCCCCGCGCGTAGTGGTGCGAGGCGACGCTGACGCGCCGGTACGCCTCGGGCTCGGGCTGGGCGAGGATGTCGTCCCACTTGCCGAAGCGGATCTTGACATGGTAAGTGACGGGCGTGAAGCCGTCGGCGATGAAAGTCCACTCGCGGAGGAACCCCTCGGGGATCTCTTCGTTGAGCTCGCGGGCCGCCTTCAGCGCCGTCTCGTAGCGTCCCTCCATCATCGCCGACCACGCGAGGAAGTGAAAGTTGTGGACGAAGTAGAGCGAGTAGAACTCGGGCTCGGGAGCGACCGCGAAGTAGGCCCTGTCGGCAGCGATCGCTCGCTCGTTGGCGTCCGACGCGTCCGCCCAGCGCCCGACACGGGCGTAGATGTGCGCCGGCATGTGGACGAGGTGGCCGGACCCCGGCACGAGATCGGCCAGGCGGTCGGCCGCGGGGACCGCACGCTCGGGGTTCGGTGAGGCCTCGACGGCGTGGATGTAGAAGTGGTTGGCGCCCGGGTGGTTCTCGTCGAGCTCCATGACGCGTTCGAGCACCTCGACGATCTCGGTCGCCCTGCCCTTGGGCTCGCCGTCGCGCGTCCAGAGGTCCCAGGGCTGCAGGTTCATCAGCGACTCGGCGAAGAGGGCGCCGATGTCGGCGTCCTGGGGGTGGGCCCTCCACGCCCGCTCCATCGCGTCGGCGTACGCCCGGTCGAGGTGCGAACGGTCCTCGGGAACGGGCATCTCGTACCGCTCGGCGACGGCTCGGATCAGGGCCCGCTCCGGAGGCGACGCCCCGTCGATGCGGGCGAGCGCCTCGCGCGAGGCCTCGTAGGCGAGTTCGGACTGACGCTCGGTCATGGCGGGGTTGTTGATGTGCAGGCCGTGGGCGTACGCGACGCCCCACCACGCCATGGCGCAGTCGGGGTCGAGCTCGGCGGCCCTCCGGAACGATCGGATCGCCTCGTCGTGGTTGAACCCGTAGAGAAGCTGCATGCCCTGGTTGAACCAGCGCTGAGCCTCCGCCGATGAAGTCGTGACCTCCCGGGTGAACCCGCCGAACCCGTCGTAGAGGCGGAGCGACTGTTCCTCCTCGGCGGCCGTGGCCTGGGCCCACGCCGCACCAACGCCGATCCCCGGCCCCGGCTGGGTCAACAGGACCGACATCGCCCCGAAAACAAGAGCACTGCTGCGTCGCATGAGAACCTCCGTTCTGACTCTGCGCCGCGTTTGGCAGCGTCGCGGCAACCGCCGAAGAACGAAGGGGGGCTCGCCGCTGCGCCGTACGGCGCGACCGGACACGAGCGGCAACGAACGCCGATGCGCTCGTGCTGTTCCTGCACCCCCAGTCTACTTCCAACAGACCGTGCGTCAATCGTTCCTTCGCGCCTTCCTTGGCCCAGCCCGCGTGCTGTCTCGAAGGCCCTGCCGACCCCGCCTTCCCTCGGCCTGAATCCCTCTCGGGGTCGGTCCTGCCGATGGCGCGAAAGCGACCGCCAGAACGCCGGGAGCGCCGAACCGCTTGGCAGATGCATCGTGCGCGCTGTATGCTTCACCAGCGGCGGTCCACGAAGGACGCCCAAAGACGAACAGAGGAACCACACCGATGGCCATCAACATGCAGCGAGCCAGGACCCTTTGCACCGCGAGCGAGTACGAGCTTGTTCGCGCCAGCGGGAAGCGAGAGATCGGGACGCTCACCCCCGCGCGGCTCCGCCAGAAGGTCGCGCGCGCCCGCAAGCTCCGCGACAAGTTCCGCAGCCTCGCCGCACGCCAGACCGGCGAAATGCGGGGCAAACGAGCCCCGCGTTCGGGCAAGCCCGCGGGCGACAACCGAAACACCGAGGCCAAGGCCGAACTCTTCCAGGAGACGCTCGACCGATTCGAGGAGGCCCTGGCGAAGACCGGCGAGACCCCGACGGCCCCCCCCGCCCACAAGAAGGTCACCCGTCGCCGTAGCAACACCGCCGACGGCGCAACCGCCGCCCCGGCGACGAAGAAGACCTCCAAGAAAACATCGAAAAAGGTCCGCAAGAAGGCTTCGAAGAAGACCGCCAAGAAGGCCAAGAAAAAGGCCGCCCGCAAGAAGTCGTCGGCTCGCAAGGGAACCGGGGCCGCGGCCCTCCTCTCGTCGGCGGGGGGCATGGGCAAGAAGGCTTCGCGGAAAAAGGTCGCCAAGCGAGCCCTCCCCGGCCGCAACCCGCTGAAGTCCGAGCCCGCGCCGCAGGCCGCCGTCGAGTCCGGGCGGAAGAAGACCTCCAAGCGGTCGCGAGGCGCCCGCAAGGACAAGCACTTCGCCGAGAGCGGCATCGCCAAGAATGTCCGGGGCGTCGCGGGCAAGACCCGTCGCAATCAGGCCAAGCGCGACAGCCGCGGCTGATCCGGCGAGCCACGCCGACAAGAACAAACAACCCCCGCGAGGATCACCTCGCGGGGGCTTTCGTTTGAAGCAGCGTCGGGCCGGGGCCCGAGCCATCAGCGCCGGCGACGGACCGCCGCGAGGCCCGCGATCAGGCCAAGCGCGGCCGTGCCCGGGGCGGGCACCAGCGCGAAGTTGTCGATGTCGATGCGGACATCGATGTTCTGCCCGGCGAGGTTGGCCGGGGGCTCGAAGCCGAGCTGGATGTTGCCGATGTTGCTGAAGATCGCCTGGTAGCTCAGCCCGCCCAGCGAGATGATGTCCGGGCTGCCCTCGGTCAGGTCGATCGAGATCGTTGTCCAGACACCCGGCTGCACCTGGAAGGCGGTCTCGGTCGAGGCGCCGCGGTTGGCCGGCGTCGCGAAGCGACCGGTCAGCGAGACCGCCTCGGGCGCATCGTGGCGGATGTCGAACGAGACACCGGTGACGCCTGCGGCGATCCAGTCGCCCGCGTACGCGCTGTTCGACGAGTTGAAGTTCGTCTGGGCCCTGATCACCACCGGCGGGAAGCCCCCGGTGAAGTTGGTCAGGTTGAAGACGCTGGAGGCGTACGCCGAGCCGTCGGGCCCGCCGGAGGGGAACCAGTCCAGCTCGGCCGAGCCGTCGAAGTTCCGCCAGTTGGCGGCGCCGGTGTCGAAGGTCTCGATGAAGTCGAGCAGATTGGCGCTGGCGGACGAGGCGATCGCGAACGACACAAGAGCGCCGCCGGCGGCGATCCGGGTGCGGGTCTTCATGATGGGTCTCCGTTTCTCTCTTCTCTACTGCGCTGCCCGGACCCGGCCCGAGCCGAGCGGGGCAGTTATTGCGACTCAGTCTCAACTGTACCCGACTCAGGATTGCTGGTCAACAGGAATTTTTCCTGTCCAGCAGCGCTGCCTGCCGCGCGTTTCCGGGTGCTGCAGGATCCCGCCGCCCACTACCATGCCTGCGTGAACAACAAAGCCACGCCGAAACACGCCCCGTTTGTCCTGGTCATCCGCGACGGCTGGGGCGAGAACCCGAACCCCGAGCACGACCGCTTCAATGCGATCAAGCTCGCTCGAACGCCCGTCGCCGACCGCCTGCTGGCCGAGTGGCCGACCACACTCGTCGAGACCAGCGGCGAGGCGGTCGGGTTGCCCGAAGAGACCATGGGCAACTCCGAGGTCGGCCACCAGAACATTGGGGCCGGGCGGATCGTCGACCAGGAGGCGGTGCGGATCACCAAGGCGTGCCGCGACGGGCTGGAGAGCAACAAGACGCTCTCCGACGCTGTCGCCGCCGCACGAGACAGCGGCAAGGCGGTGCACCTCATGGGCATCTGCTCCGACGCGGGGGTGCACGGGCTGCTCGAACACCTCGAAGCCCTCGTCAAGCTGTGCGCTGACCTCAAGGCGAAGGAGGTCCGCCTGCACCTGTTCACGGACGGACGCGACACCGGGCCCTACACCGGCAAGGGATACCTCGCGCAGGTCGAACAGATGCTCCAGCGCCACGGAGTCGGGCGGATCGCCTCGGTCATCGGGCGCTATTGGGCGATGGACCGCGACAACCGCTGGGAGCGCGTCGCGCGGGCCTACGCCTGCCTGACCGGGCGAGACGCGCAGGCCGAGGGCGTGGCGCAGGCGAAGACCGCCGAGCAAGCGATCTCGGACCACTACGAGTCGCCGGTGGATGAGGGGCTCAAGGGCGACGAGTTCACGCCCCCCACCATCATCGCCAAGAGCCCCGAGGAGGCGTGTTCGAGCCGTATTGCCGACGGGGACACGGTGATTTTCTACAACTACCGGGGCGACCGTCCCCGCGAGCTCTGCTCGGCCTTCCTGCTCCCGGAGTTCCACGGCGCTGCGGAGGTCAAGCCCTCGCCCGACACCGGCGAGCGGGGCTTTGAGCGGGGGCCGAAGCCGGACCTGAGATTCGTGCTCATGACGGCGTACTCAGAACGCCTCGCCTCGCTGGCGCCGGTCGCCTTCCCCAAGGCCCCGAAGATGAAGGACATCGCCGGGGCGTACTTCAGCTCGCTCGGGCTGCGTCAGTTCCGCTGCGCCGAGACGGAGAAGTTCCCGCATGTGACCTTCTTCTTCAACGACTACCGCGACGAGCCGTTCGAGGGTGAGACGCGGGGCATCATCCAGTCCCCGAAGGTCGCGACCTACGACCTGCAGCCGGAGATGTCGGCCGAGGGCGTGTGCGACGCCGTTCTGGAACGGCTGGACGCCGACGACTGCGAAGAAGTCATCGTCGTCAACTTCGCCAACGGCGACATGGTCGGCCACACCGGCAACCTCGACGCGGCGGTGAAGGCGTGCGAGACCGTCGACCGGCTGACGGGCAAGATCGTCGACAAGACGCTCAAGCGGGGCGGCTCGCTGATCGTCACGGCCGACCACGGCAACGCCGAGCAGATGTGGGACCCCAACACCGACGCCCCACACACCGCCCACACCACCTACCCCGTCCCGCTGATCGTCGTCGGCGAGGCGTTCAAGGGCTGGAAGCTCCGCGACGGCGGGTGCCTGGGCGACATCGTCCCGACGGCGCTGGAGATGATGGGGCTGGACCAGCCCGAAGCGATGACAGGGAAGTCGCTGCGGGGGTAGGGCGTCGTGATCGATGCACGAGCGGTGGCGAGGGATCGCGGCTCGGACAGTACCGACGGTGCGGAGCGTGGCTCCAGAGTCCTCGACTCCGAAAGCATCGAGGTGCGCAGGACTGCTGTCAGGGAGTTCCGCTCCGAAAGCCCCTTCGGGGCTTGGGATCGGAATCGGTATCAGTTTCCCGTCACCGCTCGCACGCGTTCAGCGAGCAGCTTCAGCTCTTCCCTGTCTTCGAACGGGTAGAGCCCGATCACGCGTCGGTCGGGGCCGACGAGGATCAGGCGTGTCGGGTGGTTGATGTTGTACATGAACTCGCCGTCGCCAAGATCGAACCGGCGCGAGCGGTCTTCTGAGAGGTTGAACCCGAGCTCATCGGACGCGATGCGCATCACCGTCTCGGCGGGCACATTGACGAACGACCACCGGCTCTGGTCGGCGCGGTTGTTCTCGGCGTAGGCGAGCAGGGCCTCGGGCGTGTCGCGCTCGGGGTCGACGGACATGCTCAGGAAGCGGACGGGCGTGCCCTCCAGCTCGTTCTGCAGGCGGCGCATCGCGGCGGTCATCCCCGGGCAGGCGAGCGGGCAGTTGGTGAAGAAGAAGTCCATGATCGTGTAGCCGCCCTCGAGGATGGACTGGTCGACCGGTTCGCCCCGCTGATCGACGCCCTCGAACGCGCCGACGCGCATGTCTTCAAGGCCCGGGTCGGGCTCGGAGGGGCTCTGCGAGGGATCGCGTCGGGGGCGGACGGTGATCACGCGGTCGTCGTTCGGATCGACCGGGCCGCCGAGGGTCGGGATGTTCTCCGGTGGGCCCTGCGAGGGCGAGCCCGGACGCGAGAAGAAGGCGATCGCGATGAACATCGCGATAGAGACGGTGAACGCGAGCACGGCAATCGGCAGAAACCAGCGGGGCATCATGCCTGCAGGGTAGGTGGCGTCTTGGCGTTGCTCTTGAGCCAAATCGAGAGCACCAGGAGCGCATACAGGCGCTGGCTGTGGTCTCGGCCCTTCCACGGCACGATCGAGGCCTCGCCCGCCGCGTCGTGCTCGCCGAGCAGACGCTCGATCGCCCCCCGATCCGCCCGGAAAGGCAGCTGGGGGAAGGGATCGGCGGCGAGCAGGTGGTCACGGAGGAGTTGACGCATCGATCCGAAATCGGTGCGGAACCAAGACCCGATCGGGACCGCGAAGCCCTGTTTCGGACGGTCGACAACTTCGGCGGGGAGAAACCGCCTCGCGAACTCGCGCAGCAGGCCCTTCCGCTCGCCCCGCGGCGTCAGGATGTGCATGGGCGTCGCGATGGCCGCCTGCGCCAGATCGTGGTCGAGGAAGGGAGCCCTGACCTCCAGCGAGACCGCCATGGACGCGGTGTCGACCTTGCGCATCAGATCGTCGGACAGGTAATCGATCAGGTCGGACGCGCGGAGGCTCTCGGCGTCGGCGGCTTCGTGCCGACGCCGTTCGCGGAGCGAGGGGAAGACCGAGTACAGCGTCGGTCGATCGAAGACGGTGTTGATCTCCGTGGCGCCGCCGGTCTTGGCCGCGACGATCAGCCGGCGGGCGTTGGTCGAGGCCGATCTGGGGTCGCGTGCGGGAAAGATCGAAGCGGGGAGCAGCCTCAGGAGCGGGCCCCACTTGGCGAGGATGTCCGCCGCGCGATAGCGGGTGTACCCGGCGAAAAGCTCGTCGCCCCCGTCGCCCGAGAGCGCGACCGAGACCCGCTGCTTGACGGCGCGGCTGAGCCAGTGCGTCGCCAGGAGCGACGAGTCGGCGAAAGGCAGGCCGAGCTGCCCGATCAGCGACTCGAGGTCCGAGGCCGGATCGGGCGAGACCTCGACCGTCTCGTGCTCCGTCCCGAGATGCTCGGCCACGCGCCGGGCGAAGGGCGACTCGTCGTAGGCAGCCTCGGGCATCCGCACGCAGAAGGTCGAGAGATCGCCGCTCGCTCGGTGCGCCGTCGCCGCGATCATCGAGGAGTCGAGCCCCCCGGAAAGGAAACACCCCAGCGGGACATCCGCTCCGAGGCGGCGCTCCACGGCCTGCACGAGCAGCGTCTCGAGCCGATCGAGGGTGAGCGCGTCTGATGCCTCGGGCTGAGCGCTGTTCCGCAGGGCGGCGAGCGTGCGCCCCATCGCCGAGGCGCTCTCGGTGGAGCACTGTTGGATGTCAGCGAACGCGTCGGCCCCCCACCCCTTGCGGACCATCGACGCGACGCCGGCTTCGTCGAACGGGGACTCCAGCCCGGCGAGCTCGCGCAGGCGTACGAGGCCGGGCAGGGTGGTGCACCATGCGCGAGTCAGCACGCCGTCGTGCTCCCAGAGGGTTGCAAAGAGCGGCTTCTCGCCGAAGGGGTCGCGCGCGACGAAGACGCCCGGGCGCGATGGATCCCAGACCGCAAAGGCGTACATCCCGTGCAGGCGGGCGGGGAGTGACTCTCCCCACGCACGCCAGCCGTGCAGGAGGGTCTCGGTGTCGCTGTGGTCGGAGCGGAAGACCGCGCCATGATCTTCGAGTTCCGCCCGCAGCTCGCGATGGTTGTAGATGCAGCCGTTGAAGACGACGGCGAGGGTGGGCGGGGCGTCGGGTTCGTCGCTATCGGTGAGCGTCATCGGCTGGCCGCCGCCCGCAGGGTCGATGATCGCCAGCCTGCGATGGACCATCCCGACAAGGTGGCGTTCGCCGGACTTCGGATCGTCCGCCCAGTGGCGGAATCGGCCTGAGGCGTCGGCGCCGCGGAGGGCGATCGAGGCGTCCAGCGCGTCCAGCCAGGCGTCAGGGATACCGCTTTCGGCCTCAACGCCGGGAGGGAGGGTCTGCCAGATGACGCCGAGCCCGCACATGTGTTGGCAGGGTAGCTACAGGGGTCGCTGCGCGCCGGGGCCTGCGGGATCTTCGCCCCACTGAGAACGCTTCTGCCCGGAGCCCTTGTCGTTCTGCTCCATGTCCGCATCGCTAACGGCGATCTTGATGGTGCGGAATCGGCCGGTTTTGATCCAATAGATCGTGTGCACGATCCGCGTCACGCAGATGGCCACGAAGAACGCCAGGGCGAACGCCCAGCCCTCGCGCATGATGTCAAAGTGCATCAGGGCGTACATGCCGCCCATCGCTGTGCCGTAGAAGACTGGGAAGAGGAAGAGCCGTTCGAGCTGGATGCCCGAGACGGATCGGATGTACTTGCGCCACCACGATTTCTGTTCGTGGAGATCGACCTCGTCATGACATCCGTAGGGACGCCAGTGGTTGGCGATCCAGTGCAGGATGAGGTAGACCGCGCCGTCGAACGCGGCGTCGATGAGCGCCGCGAGAACGACCTTCAGCCCGTTGTACCCCTCGCCGATCCAGTTGGAGACCCACTGCACAGGCCACTTGGCCAGCATGATCGCCAGCACGCCCGAGGCGAGGATGTTCAGGTTGGTGCTTATCAGCGGATGTCGCTGATAGAAGTTCAACAGTCGCCGGGCCATGGCAGCAAGTCTATTCGCAGTTCAGGCGGGTTCTCGCGAGTTCTACGGCCTCGGGGTTCACATCAGCCCCGATCGCATTTCGACCGATCCGGGTCGCGGCCTCCAGCGTCGTGCCGCTGCCGCAGCAAGGGTCGACCACCAGCCCCCCAGGGGGACAGCAGGCGCCGACGAGGAGTTCCAGAAGGGCCAGCGGCTTCTGAGTGGGATACCCCAGACGCTCGCGGGCCATGTTGTTGATCGCGGGGATGTCCAGGACATCCGTCGACTTCTTGGGAGCGCCGGCCATCCGATTGCTCGTCGAGGGGACCATCGGGGGCTGGAACCAGTAGCGCTGCGGATCCCAGGCGTAGAACAGGATGTCGTCGTGTTTTCTGGCGAACCGGCGGGGCGAGGAGCCCCCGAGGCCGTATACCCAGATCAGGTGGTTGACAAACCCGTCTTCACCAAGCAGTTCGTCGAGCAGTCCGCGGGCGAGGTGGCTGGTCCGCCAGTCGATGTGCAGCAGAATCGAGCCCGTCGGCTTGAGCAGCTCAAGCGTCGGCTCCAGCCGCTCCCTGAGCCAAGAGAGCCAGGCCTCGCGGGTCGGCCAGCGGTCGGCGTACGCACCGCTGCGGCCCGTCTGTGTCTCGCCCGTGTTAAACGGTGGATCGGCGTAGACCAGGTCGACCGAGGCGGGGCCGAGCTCGGAGCGCAGGTCCGAAGCGAGCTTCAGCCAGTCGCAGCACCGGACCTGTGCCGTCGCCTGGGCGGGCACCGGCTCAGCCCTGCACGACGGGGACGCGTCCGACGGAGTAGTAGTTGTACCCCAGCTCGCGCATCTGCTCGGGCCTATAGAGGTTCCGGCCGTCGAAGACGGTCCTCTCCTTCATCAGCTCGCCGAGGCGGGCGAAGTCGGGGGCCTTGAACTCGTCCCAGTCGGTGCAGACGACGATGGCGTCGGCGCCGTCGGCGGTCTCGTACAGGTCGTCCATGATCTTCAGGACAGGGCCGATCTCGGCGCCCGCGTTCTCGGCGGCGACGGGGTCGTACCCCCGGCACTCGACGCCGTAGCCAAGGCACTTGCGGATCAGCGTAAGGGCCGGGGCCTCGCGGATGTCGTCGGTGCGGGGCTTGAAGGCCAGGCCCCAGAAGGCGATGGTGCGTCCGGTCAGGCCGCCCCGCGCGTCGAAGTGCTTGAGCATCTTGTTGAAGAAGAGGTTGCGCTGGCGCTGGTTGGTGCCGTGGACGGCGTTGGAGAGCTGCATGGTCACGCCGGACTGCTCGCCCATCATGATGCAGGCCTGCGTGTCCTTGGGGAAGCAGGAGCCGCCGTAGCCCAGGCCGGGGTAGAGGAACTGGGTGCCGATGCGCGAGTCGGAGCACATGCCTCGGCGGACAGCGTCGATGTCGGCGCCGTAGGCCTCGCAGAGGTTGGCCATCTCGTTGATGAAGCTGATTTTGGTGGCCAGGAAGTTGTTGGAGGCGTACTTGACCATCTCCGCCGAGCGCACATCCATGATGAAGATGGGGTGCCCGTTGCGGACGAAGGGGTCGTACAGGCGCCGGAACATCTCCGCGGTCCGCTCGTCCTCGACGCCGACCACGACGCGGTCGGGCTTGACAAAGTCGCGGATGGCGTCGCCTTCCTTGAGGAACTCGGGGTTGTCGGCAACGGAGAAGGGGATCTCGGGGCCGACCTTCTCGCGGATGCGGTCGCGCATGGCGATGGTGGTGCCGACGGGGACCGTCGACTTCATGACGATGACCTTGGGCTTCTGGTTTGGGCCCAGGCTCTTGAGGACCTCGGCGATGGCGTCGGCGGCCGAGTGGATGTAGCGCATGTCGGTATGCCCGCGCTCGTCGGGGGGCGTGCCGACGCAGACGAAGATCATGTCCGCGTCGCGGTGTGCCTCCATCGCGTCGGTGGTGAACCTGAGGCGCTCGGCCTCGATGTTGCGTTCGAGGAGCTCGGTGAGGCCGGGCTCGTAGATGGGGCACTCGCCCTTCTTGAGGCGGTCGATCTTGCCCGGATCGACATCCAGACAGGTCACGCTGTTGCCCGTATTGGCCAGGCAGACGCCCGTCACCAGACCGACATACCCCGTTCCGACCATCGACAGACGCATCTGGGTGCCCTCCAAAGGTGGGGATTCTCTCCCCGGGCGGCGAGTCTAGGCGCGGGGAATCGGGACGCCCCGGGCCGGTTCTCGGACCATGACCCGCCGGGGCCATCCCCGCGCGGCGCGCTCGATCCGCCGGGTACCTATCGACCGTGCGGGGCTTGTGGTTCGCCGGCCATCGCCGAATCATCGCCCGTCGGTGGAAACCGGGCTCGGGTGAGCGGCTCTGCCAGACGGGCGCGATGACTCGGCCCCAGCCGACAGGCGCCTGATGTCGCCTGGCGATAGCGCGGGCCCGGGGCGATCCGGTCCGATAGAGTTGCCCCCTTATGAGCACGACCATGACCAGATCCGACAGCCGCAAGGGCGCCAAGCCCAAGCGGAAGTACACCGCCGCCAACGCCGACCGCCACGAGCTCTACCAGCTCGCGGTGCAGAATGTCGAGTCCGAGATCGACTTCGTCGACGAGACCTTCCAGGCCATGCGCAAGCGCAAGGCCGAGCGTCTCCGCGAGGACTTCTGCGGCACCGGCAACACCTCCTGCGAGTGGGTGTCTCGGCGCAAGACCAACATTGCCGTGGGGCTGGACATCGACGCCGACCCCCTGGCGTGGGGTCGCGAGCACAACTTCGCGAAGCTCAAGCCCGCCCAGCGCGAGCGGGTGAAGCTGCTGGAGCGCGATGTGCTCGACCCCGGGCCCGGCACGGGCAAGATGGACATCGTCCTGGCGATGAACTTCAGCTACTGGCTCTTCATGGACCGCAAGACGATGCGCCGCTACTTCGAGCGCGTCCGCGAGTCGCTCGTCTCCGACGGCGTCTTCTTCCTCGACCACTTCGGGGGCTACGAGGCCTACCAGGAGCAGGAAGAGGAACGCGAGGTCGAGGGCGGCAAGTTCACCTACATCTGGGACCAGCAGAAGTACAACCCGATCTCCGGACGCGTCGACTGCGCCATCCACTTCAAGTTCAAGGACGGCACGGAGATGCGCAACGCCTTCACCTACTCGTGGCGCCTCTGGAGCCTCCCCGAGATCCGCGAGATCCTCGAAGAGGCCGGCTTCAAGAAGACCACCGTCTACTGGGAAGGCGTCGACGACGAGGAGGACGAGGAAGGCTTCGCCGGGGGCAACGGCGAGTTCGAGGCCACCGAGGAAGGCACCGCCGACGCGGGCTACATCTGCTACATCACCGCGGAGAAGTGAGTTGGCGGGGCGCTGGGAGCCGGGCGCAGGGCGCCGCCTTGCTGCCTCGTGCGTCCACGGCGCTCCGGTTCTCGAAACCCCTACACCCCACCCCCCACCCCCCACGCCCCACACCCCTCCCCAATGCACTCCATCCTCGACATCCCCGACGATCTCGCCCCGGTGCACGGGGCGCTTGCCGATGCGCTGCAGCGTGTCGCCGAGCGGTTCGACGCCCACCTCGCCTCCGATCTTCTGCCCGTCAACGACCTGGTGCGCCACATCGAGCGGTACCGCGGCAAGATGCTCCGCCCCGCGCTGGTCCTGCTCTCGGGCATGGCCTGCTCGCCCTCGGCCGACGACCCCGAGGCGTCCGCCACCGATGAGTTGATCGTGCTCGGCGCCGTCTGCGAGATGGTGCACATGGCGACGCTCGTGCACGATGATGTGCTCGACGAAGCCGCGGTCCGCAGGCGGGGGCAGACCGTCAACTTCCTCCACGGCAACGAGACGGCGGTGATCCTCGGCGACCTGCTGATCACCGCGGCGTACCACCTCTGCTCGACCCTCGACGACCCCTACCCCTCGCGGGCGATCGGCGAGGTGAGCATGACGCTCTGCGCCGGCGAACTCCTCCAGCTCGCCAACCGCGAGAACCTCAGCCTCGACATGGAAACCTACCGGGAGATCCTCGACCGCAAGACGGCGGCCCTCATCGGCGTGGCCTGCCGCCTGGGCGCGCGACAGGGCGGGGCCGACGAGGCGCTGGCGTCGGGCATGGACCGCTTCGGGCGGCTGCTCGGGCTGGCGTTCCAGATCCAGGAC
This sequence comes from Phycisphaerales bacterium, assembly GCA_007694925.1. Lineage (GTDB taxonomy): Bacteria > Planctomycetota > Phycisphaerae > Phycisphaerales > UBA1924 > SLFH01. The sequence goes on from REET01000174.1 coordinate 14,304, forward strand.
GATCTCCTGGATCTGACGGGCGAAGAGGGCGTGGTCGGCAAGAGCGTCGGCAAAGACCTCGAAAAAGGCAAGCTGACCTACCCCATCATCGACCACCTCGCCAAGGCCGAGCCCGTTCGCCGTGCCGCGACGCTCCGCCTGCTCAAGCGTGCGGCCGAAGGCGACGAAGACGCCCCGGGCGAACTCGTCGGCGTGCTGCGCGAAGACGGCGCGATCGAACGGGCGAGACTCGCGGCCGAATCGCTGGTCGAAGAAGCCCGAGCCGTGCTCGCCCCGCTGGCCGACTCGGGCCCCAAGCGGTACCTCAGCCGCATGGCCGACGCGGTGGTGCAGCGGGCGTTTTGAAGGGCGTGCGCCGCGGCATCGCACAATCGCGATCGCCTCGCACTTCCATCTGAAGCGTCGCTTTGCAACGCAACTCGCTCCAAGCCCCAACGGGGCGCCAAGAATGTAGCCACGGGTGGAGCGAGGCCAAAGGCCGAGCGAAACCCGTGGTCAGCCGTCCCCCAAACACCACCGCTCTGAAGGAGCGGAGGACCGTTCGGATCTGCACGCAGGTGCAGTTCATGCCGACATTCTGGTATCCTCGCGTCTGATCCGCCGCCCACGGGACAACGGCCATGACCAGCCAAGCCAGCAATCCGGCCCCGCCGGACCCGAGCTCAAGCGAGCCTGCCAAGCCCGGCAACGACCTTGGCTGCCCATGGTGCGGCTACCAGATCGCTGCGCCCGACGCCGCCAACTGCCCGGAGTGCGGGGGCGCCGTGCGGATGGTGTATGCCAACGGCTGGACGATCGACTCATGGCGGTGGCTGCGGCGGCTGACGCTCTGCGTGCTGGCGATTTCGGTGCTGCATCTCGCCGCCTCGCTCGTCTGGCCGATCGTCGAGCTTTCCTTCTGGTACCAATGGGCGGGCAGAGGTGCGTACGGCTGGTTCACCAACATCGCCGTTTTCGTCGAAGTTTGCCTAGATGACATCGACGAGTACTGGCCGATGTTTCTCGGGCTGCTGCTTTCGTCCGCTCTGCTCGCGATCGTTGCTTTCGGCTCGTTCCGGAACCTGCGGCTGCTCCGCTCGAAGGGCGACCCCGAGCCAGACGAGACGCACCGCGCGTGGCGCAGGGTGTTTGTGATGCTGGTGCTGGTCGCTGCGACGACGGCGGTGCAGTTGGTCGCGCTGTGGGTGCAGTTCTTCAGGGTTTAGAGGTGGTGGCGAACCGATGTTCGCCCCGGAGAAGATTGATGTGGTGGCGATCGACCACGATCAGCACTCCCGCGAAGGACACTCACCCGCCTGAGACCTTGCTCTCCAGCACTTTCCTCGGCACTCCGACGCTGGTGGTTCTCTGGTCGTTCATCGGCGTGACGGCGGTCCTGCTGGTGGTCATCAACGTGTTTGACCCGCATCCCGGCTTCGGCCTTCCCGATAGCGACGCCTCGAACATGGTCCGGATCGTCTGCGCCTTCGCTCTGTGGGCGGCGTTCTCGATCCGGTTTGCCTGCACGGGGGAATCGCAGCAGAGGGTGCCGCCAACACGGCGCATGCTCTTGGTCAGCCCCTTGCTTGTGGTGTCGGGCCCGGTCGGTTGGATCGTGCTCCTGATGGCCTTGCGGGTCTGGCTCTCACGGATGCGGCCGGGCAAGCTGCGGGCGGGCCTGTTCGTCGTTCTGGCGGCGCCGTGCGCTGTCGTCACGCTGCTGGGCATGGAGCTCGTGGGCTGGCTGTTTGTGATTTTGCTGCTGGCGATGGTTCTGGGGTGATGGGCTGCGGCCTTGCAAGACCTTTGGCGATCACGCCCCGCCGCGGTAACCTGGGCGGTAAGCTGGGCGGGCACGCCCCGGGGACGAATCGCCGGGGGCCGGTACTCAACCGCGGGATGTCGCGATGCCAAAGAAGACGGGGACAAAGCGGGCCGAGACCGACGCGGGCGACGGGGCGGCCGAGCGCCGAGACGAGGCGTTTGTCTGCCCCCGCTGCCGTTTCGCGGTGGGCACGCCCGACGCTCCGAACTGCCCCGAGTGCGGCGTCGCCCTGCGGCTCGGGTATGTCGGGCACTGGGTGGTGGACTCGAAGCGATGGATGCGCCGGATCACACTCCTGCTGCTGGCGATCGCCCTGCTGCTTTTCGGTACGACGGTCCTCGTGGTGGTTTACGAGATCGCGCACCGACGACCGTTCCGAGCGCAGGCGACCGATGTCGGCTGGCTGACTCAGCTGGTCATCGCGGCCGAAGCAGTCTGGCACCGGGCTCCTTGGCCGCAGTTGGTCACCTATCTCGCGACGGCGCCGCTCGCCTGTTACGCGCTCTGGGTCGCAAAGAGGAACCTCCTGCCACACGGTGAGAACACCGATCCCGAGAAGAACCACGCGACCGCGGCATGGAAGCGGATCTCCCGGCTGCTGAAACTGACGGTCGCCTTGCTCATCCTTCGGCTTGCAATGCAGTGGGAGTACATCCGAAACTACTGGTGAGCGAGCGGCAGCCGAGACATTCAAACATCGCCGCACGCAGATCTCGGACAACACCACCGTGAACGGTAAGCCTCTCCTCCCCCAACTCACCCTCCCGACGGTCGAATCACCATCGACCTTCCTCGGCCTGCCGACCATGGCGATCCTCTGGGCCTTCCTGGGCGTGGCGGCGCTCTTGATCATCGGCATCCACGCACTAGACCCGAAACAGGGGCAGTTCGGCATCCCGGAGAGCGACGCGTCGTACATGGTGCGGATCGTCTGTGGCGTCGGCTTATGGGCGGCGTTCTCCATCCGGTTCGCGTGCACCGGACCAATCAGTCTGCGCGTGAGATCCTCCAGAACCACGGCATGCTTCCTGGTAATGGTCCTCATCGTTTTATCTGGCTTTGCCCTTGTCGTTGCGCTGCTGGCGCCGGTACGCATCTTGCTCTCGTATCTGCCCCGGGGGATGTGGCGGACACTCGCGTTCGTCGTCTTCAGCGCTGTTGCCGCTCTGGCGACACTTTGGTTCATGGAGTTCTTCATCTGGCTGAACAAGCTCATCGTGGCGTCGCTGCTGTTTCCCTGATCGCGGTCTGTTCGACAAGTCGCCCTTGGCGATCAGGCCCCGCCGCAGTAAGCTGGGCGGGCACGCCCCGGGGACGAATCGCCGGGTAGCTGGAACTCCACTGCGGGATGTCGCGATGCCGGAACAGACGGGGACAAGCCGGGCCGAGACCGACGCGGGCGATGCGGCAATACCGGACGGGGGCCCGGACGCGGCGCTCGTCTGCCCACGCTGCCGTTTCGCGGTGGGCACGCCCGACGCGCTGCGCTGCCCCGAGTGCGGCTTCGGGCTCCGGTCCGGATTCGTCGGTTGCTGGGTGATCGATTCCAGGCGCTGGATCCGGCGGATGACCCTCGGGCTGCTGGTGCTCAGCGCGTTGTACTTCAGCGGTGCGTTGTTCTGGCACCTGTACGAACTGTTCTACTGGTACAGGATTTCTCCGGATCTGCAGATCATTGGGCTTCCGGTGACCATCCTCATCAGCTTCGTTCCGATGTACGGATGGTTGCCGTGGTGGACATGGCTCTCGATCGGCTCCTGCCTGACCCTTTTGATCGCGGCCGGGTGGGTCACAAAGAAGAACTTTTCGAGCCTGCCAAACGACCATCCCGCGCTCCCAGAGGAAGGCGAGCGAGCGGCCCGCAGGCTGTGCTATCTGATGCTGTTCGTGCTGCTGGTGTCACTCGTGATCATCGCGGCGCCGTTCTGGTATTTTGTGCGGCGCTGAGCGACCGCCACCGGCCCCCCGTAACATCGAACCATGCCCTTCTCGACCTGGTGGCCTGTCACTTCGCTGGTGCTGCACATCTCCTGTCAGCTCGTGCTGGCGGCTCGGGTCATCATGCGTCGCCAGCCGCTGGCCAACACGCACGCGTGGCTGCTCTTGGTGCTCTTTGTGCCCGTCGCGGGGATGGTGCTGTACCTGCTGATCGGCGAGCTTCGCCTGGGCTCGCGAAGGGTGAAACGGCTCGAAGAGGCCGAGCGGGAGATCGAGCCGGTCGCGATGCGCCTCTGGGCCCACGAGGAGCGGGTGTGGAAGGACTCTGCCGCCCGATTCCGCCACCTGGCCGACCTCGGCTCGGCCCTCTGCCACACGCCGGCGCTGACGGGCAACGACCTGACGCTGCACACCGACGCGGCAGAAACGCTCGACGCGATGATCGCCGACATCGACAACGCCGAGGACCACTGCCACCTATTGACCTACATCTTCCAGCCGTCGGGAAAACCCCGGGAGCTGGCCGAGGCATTGGCGCGTGCGGCCGAGCGCGGGGTGAAGGTGCGGGTGGCGGTCGACGGGGCGGGGTCGCGTGCGTTCCTGCGTTCACGCCTGCCCGAGCGGCTGAAGAAGGCCGGGGCCGAGGTGACCGAGCTCTTGCCGGTGAACCCGGTGCGGTTTCTGTTCTCGCGGGTCGACCTGCGCAACCACCGCAAGATGCTGGTGGTGGACGGACGGATCGCGTACTGCGGCTCGCAGAACATCACCGACGACTCGTTCAAACCCTCGCGCAAGCCCGGCATCGGCCCGTGGATCGACGCGACGGTTCGGATGGAGGGGCCGGCGGCGCAGGCGATGGCGCTGGTCTTCGCGGCCGACTGGAACGCCGACGCCGAAAAGCGGATCAGCGGGCTGGAGGAGACGCTCAAGCCCCTGCCGCCGGTCCAGGCGTGCGACCAGCGCGAGACCTCGGCGGTGCAGCTGCTCCCGTCGGGGCCGGGGCGCCAGCCGCTGGCGGTGCAGGCGTCGTTCCTCACGACGATCTACATGGCCAAGCAGGAGCTGATTCTGACGACGCCCTACTTCGTGCCCGACCCGACGATTCTGGCGGGGATCTCGGCCGCGGCGATGCGCGGGGTGGATGTCACGCTCATCCTGCCGAAGGTGAACAACAAGTGGATCGTGGCGGCGGCCGGGCGCGCAAGCTTCAGCGACCTGCTCGACGCGGGCGTGAAGATCATGGCGTACCGGCCGGGCCTGCTGCACGCCAAGACGCTGACGGCCGACCGCGACATCGCGCTGATCGGCTCTGCGAACCTCGACCAGCGTTCGTTCTGGCTGAACTACGAGATCACGCTGGCGGTCTACGACACCAACTTCGCCAGCCAGCTCCGCCAGCTCCAGCGCGAGTACATGCGCCAGAGCGACCGCATCACGCTGAAGCAATGGCAGGCACGCCCGATCTGGCAGCACGCGGCCGACAACCTGGCGCAGC
>REET01000124.1 GCA_007694925.1 Phycisphaerales bacterium
AAAGCCCATGTTCCCCGGCGTCCTCCAGGTCGAGACCGGCGCCCAGATGGCCTGCTACCTCTTCAACCGGCGCAAGCCCTACCCCAAGCTCGCGGCCTTCCTCCGCATCGAGCAGTGCTCGTTCCGGTCGATGGTCCAGCCGGGCGACGACCTCTTCATCCTCTGCCGAGATGTGAAGTTCGGGCGGCGTCAGTTCATCTGCGACCTCCAGGGCCTCGTCAACGGCGAACGCATCGCGTTCGACGCACGCATCCGCGGGATGGAGTTGGCGGCCGAGGACCAGTAGCCTTCGCCTACGGGAGGCGTCCTTGCCCGACCAGGCTCCGTTCCCGATCCTGCTCGAACCGATCTTGAAAGAAAAGGTCTGGGGCGGTGATCGTCTGCGCGAGTTCGAGAAGCAGGTCGCCCACGGGGACCGCATCGGCGAATCGTGGGAGCTCGCCGACCTCGACTCGACCTCCGCCTCGGGGGGCGGCGGGGGTGAAGCCGTCTCGAAGATCCGAGGCGGACCGCTGGACGGCCAGACCCTCCGCGACGCGATCGAGCTCTGGGGCGACGAACTGATCCACAGCAAGCGCCTGCTGCAGGGCCGCTTCCCGCTCCTGGTGAAGTACCTCGACGCGCGCGAGCACCTCAGCGTGCAGGTGCATCCCTCGCCCGAATACGCCGGGGAACACCCCGAGGCCCGCCTGAAGACCGAGTGCTGGTTTGTCCTGCGGGCCGACCCGCTCGACGACGGCTCCAAGCCGGTGATCTACAAGGGGGTCAAAGAGGGCATCGACGCGGACGAGTTCCGGCGCAGGGTCGAACTGGCCGCCAGGACCGGCAAGGAACCCGTCGACGAGGCGGATTCGGTCCCCGCGGCGCTGCAGGACATCCCCGCCAAGCCGGGCGACATGCACCTGCTGCCCAGCGGGACGGTGCACGCGCTGGGGGCGGGCGTCTTGGTCGCGGAGATCCAGACCCCCAGCGACACGACCTTCAGGGTCTACGACTGGGCCAAGGAGTACGGGCGCGAGGGGCGGGACTTGCACATCGAGGAATCGATGGCCTGCATCGACTTCGGCCCGGCCCCGGAGTCGACCAGCCTCGGCAAGGGCATGACGCGGGGCGTGCTCTGCGACACCGAGCACTTCAGCGTCGAAAGGGTCGTGCTGAACCCCGACCAGACGATCGAGTTCAAGGGCGGGCGCTGCCTGGTGGTGATGGTGCTCGACGGGGGGATCGAGCTCGACGGGCACATCCACTATGTGGGGGCGACCTTGGTGATCCCCCGCGCCTGGTCGGGCAAGGCCCGCTGCGAGAACCTCGCACGCCTGCTGGTCGTCACCGTGGGCAATCCAAAGGACTAGACCCGGCTCAGGCCCGGTATGCGCCGGCGACCTTGGCGACGGCGTCGGCGATCTTGTCGACCTGCTCGTCTGTCAGGTCATGATGGATCGGCAGGCTGAAGACGCCCCTGGCGACGGCGCGGGCGACCGGCGGGTGGTCGGTGACGAAGCCTTTGAACGCGGGCTGCTCGGTGAGGGAGAGGGGGTAGTGGACCGCCGTCGGCACGCCCTCGGCCTTGAGGGCGGCGCAGAAGGCGTCGCGGTCGCACGACATGGCGCCCTCTTCCAGCCTCAGCGTGTAGAGGTGCCAGACCGGCTCGGCGCCGGGCGTGGTGACGGGGGTGGCGACGCCCTGGACATCGGCGATGCGCTCGTTGTAGCGGGCGGCGATCTCGCGTCTGCGGTCGGTCTGCTCGGGGAGCCGGTCCATGCGGGAACAGCCGATGGCGGCCGTGATGTCGTTCATCCTGTAGTTGTACCCGATGGATTCGTGCAGGTACTTCGTGTCGCCCTCGCCGTGGGAGCGGAGGCGCTGGATCTTGAACGAGAGGTCGTCGTCGTTGGTGGTGATCATGCCGCCCTCGCCGGTGCCGAGGTTCTTGGTGGCGTAGAAGGAATAGGTGACGGCGTCGCCGAACTCGCCGAGGCCCTTGCCCTTGTAGGTGGCCAGGTGGGCCTGGGCGGCGTCGTAGATGACCTTGAGGTTGTGCTTCTTGGCGAGGGCACCGACGGCGTCGATGTCGACGGGCATGCCGTAGACATGGGTGGCGGCGATCGCCCTGGTCTTTGGCGTGATTCGCTTCTCGGCGTCTGTGATATCGATTTGATAGGTGTCTGGGAGGCAGTCGGCCCAGACGGGCTTGCAGCCCCGGGCGACGATCATGCTGGCGGTGGCGATGTAGGTCCAGGCGCAGACGAGGACCTCGTCGCCGGGCTGGAGGAGGGGCTCGTAGGCGAGCTGGAGGGCGCAGGTGCCGTTGGCGCACGTGTGGGCGTGCTTGGCGCCGGTGGCCTGGGAGAAACGTCTTTCGAGCTCGGCGCACTTGGGGCCCTGGCGGAGCATGCCCGAATCGAGGACACCCATGGCGGCGGCCTTGTCTTCGGGGGTCAGGGCGAGGGACATGAAGGGGACGGGGGCCTTGAAGACCGGTTCGCCGCCGTTGAGGGCGAGGGCCTGAGGACGGGCGGCGTGCTGGGCGGTAGACTGAGCCATGCGAACGAACCTCCTGGCGCGGGCGATCCGCGTGCAAAGAGGGTAGACCCCGCCCTGCGTGCGGTGCTGGTCCGGGGAACCGCGGGGGGCGGTCGTCGTACCTGCTACGGGGTGAGTGGGGCGTCCGGCCGGCCCGCGAGGGTCCCCGCCTTGAACCGGGCGCGATGATCGGGCAGTTTAGAGATCGGAGATCGAGCGATGCGCGGACGACGATTCGCGGGCGTGCTGGCTTCGGCGGTGCTCTTTGGTGCGGCGGCTCCGGCCTTTTCCCAGGCGGAGCGTGAGTATCCGCGCAGCAGGCAGGTGCAGCCGACGCACGCGGAACTGGTGCAGGCCGCCAACGAGATGTACGCCAAGGCCTTCGGGGAGGCGCGGCCGCGAGTGTGGCTGGTGCAGCTCGAGCCGGTCGAGACGATCGAACGCTTCGCGTCGCGGTTCGGGGGCGAGCACTCGTTCACCAAGCCGGGCCAGGACGCGGAGATCGGCTTCCAGGTGCCCACCGCGGTGCGCGAGATCGCGGTGCGGGGCGACCAGTGGGTCGACAAGGGCGACCTGCTCATCCGGGGCGACGACACCGAAGACCTCGCGATGGTCGAGATCCAGCGCGTGCGCGCCGAGGTGGACCTGCCCGTCAAGCGGGCCGATGAGCAGCTCGCCAACGCACGCACCGAGCTGGAGGAGATGCGCAACGCGTTCAACCAGGGCGCCGCGACGAGCCAGCAGCTCAACCGCGCCCAGGTCGCGGTGAACATCGCCGAGCTCGATGTGCTGCTCGCCAAGGAGAACCAGAAGCAGGAACTGCTGCAGCTGAACCGGGCGAAAGCGCGGGCCGACCGCCTGCGCCTCGTCGCGCCGTTCTCGGGGTATGTCGCGTCGATCATGGTCGATGTGGGCGATGTGATCCGCGAGACGACGCCGGTGATCCGCGTGGTGCAGCTCGACCCGTTGCGGATCGATGTGCACACGCCGGTGACGCTGATCGAGGAGCTGTCGATCTCGCGGGGCGACAGCGCCTGGGTGCTGATCGGGCGTCCGGGGCGGCCACTGGTGATCGAGGGGACAGTGTCTGAGGTGAGCCGGGCCGCGGACTTTGCAAGCCGCAAGCAGCGCGTGCGGATCGATGTGCCCAACCCCGAGCACATGCAGTCTGGCCTGGCGGCGTGGGTTCGTTTTTCGCCCCCGAGCGAGGAACTGCTGCAGCGGATGAACGAGACCGTGCCGTCGCCGGTGCGGGAAGAAGGCGCGGAGGTCGCGGGCCGTGATTGATCTGAGCAGGCTCCGTTCGCCGGCGTGGCGACGCGTCGTCGATGAAGCGGTCAAGCCCTCGCCGGGCGACGAGCATTTTCTCGTCCGGCTGCAGGCGCTGATGTCGCAGGTTTCCACGGCGAAGCGCTCGGTGCTGTTTACGCTGCCCCAGAGCGCCGGCGAGGACGACTCGCAGGCGGAGCCCCGCCCGGTGTCGGTCTGGCCGATGTCGCCGGGCCAGCAGGCGCCCAGCGGGGACCTGAGCACGGTCGAGCACGCGGCGGAGTCTCGCCGGGCGGCCGCGTCGGCGCTGGCGGACGGGCAGAGCCGCGTCTTCTCGCTCGACCAGGGCGACCTGATGTACGGTCAGGACCGCGCGGGGATGATCGTGGCGGTGCCGGTGATCGGCCCGTCTTCGCCCTCGGGCGCGCCGCAGGGTCGGCACGCGGTGGTGCTGCACCTGGACGCGCGTTCCGACCAGGCGATGCAGGCGACGCTGGCGGTGCTGGAGCTGCTCTCGGGCTACATCCACGGGCACCGCGCGACGCAGGAATTGCTGCGCCTCCGCCAGTCGACGATCGCGCTGGACCTCGCGGCGAGGCTGATCGCATCGATCAACCAGGCCGAGGGGTTCAAGGGCGCGTCGATGCAGATCTGCAACGACCTGCAGCGCCAGCTCGGGCTCGACCGCGTGGCGCTGGGCTGGGTGCGCGGGATCGGGGCTTCGGGCGCGGTCAAGGTCGTGGCGATCAGCGACACCGAGCACATCGACCGGCGCATGGCGATGGTCCGCAAGCTCGAAGGGGCGATGGACGAGTGCCTCGACCAGGAGCAGGGGGTGCTCTACCCGCCCCCGCCCGAGACGGCAGAAGCCCCGGGACAGGAGGCGGATGTCCTGCTGGGCCAGGCGATCACGCACGCGCACAAGGAGCTCGCCTCGGGCGACGCGAAGCTGCGCGTGGTCTCGGTGCCGATCCGGGCCGACGACCGCGTGGTCGGTGTGCTGACGGTCGAGTCGGCGTCGGAGCAGTCTCCGCTGAATGTGCGCGTGGCCGAGTGGCTGCAGGCGACGGCCGACCTGGTCGGCCCGGTGCTGAGCGTGCGCCGGAGCGACGATCGCAACCTCGCGCTGCGGACGGTGCACTCTGCGACCAAGGCCGGCTCGTGGTTTGTCGGGCCCAGGCACACGGTCTGGAAGATCGCGACGATCGCGGTGCTCTTGCTGCTGGTGACTGCGTTTGTGGTCGAGCGGCCCTACCGCGTCGAGGCGCCCGTCGAGCTGCGCCCGCGCGTGCAGCGCGTGGTTTCTGCGCCGTTTAACGGCGTGCTCGAAACGCTCGAGGACGGGATCGAGAAGAACCGTCGCGTCGAGGCGGGGGACATCCTCGCCCGGATGGAGACTCGCGAGCTGCGCCTGATGGCGGTGCGCGCGTCCGAGTCGCTGTCGATCGCCGAACGCCGCGTCGAGGCGCTGATGGCCGGCCCCGACGAGCCCGGGCGCGGCGCGCAGATCGAGGAAGCGCGGGCCGAGGCCGAGGCGGCCAGGGCCGAGCTCGCCTTCTACAACGAACGCCTCGAAAAGGCCGTGGTGCGGGCGCCGATCACCGGCGTCATCATCGAGGGCGATCTCCGCGAACGCGTCGGCTCGGCCGTCGGCATGGGCGATGTGATGTTCATCATCGCGGACATCAACGAGCTCTACGGCGTCGCGAGCGTCGACGACCGCGACATCCGCCTGGTCGAGCAGGCCGTCGAGGAGGGCCTCGGCCGGCACAGCCTTGCGACCAAGGCCGACCCCGGGCAACGCTTCGACATCACGATCGAACGCGTGGTCCGCTCGGGCAGGCCCAAGGACGGGACCAATTCGTTCGAGGTGCGCGTGAGGCTCGACGACCCTGCGCCCTGGCTGCGCCCCGGGATGGAGGGGCTCGTGAAGCTCAACACCGGCGACCGGTCGATCGCGTCGATCCTGTCGCGTCGGATCATCGACACCGCGCGTCTGTGGCTCTGGATGTAAGCCGGCACGCGATCAGAAACACACCGGCCCCGCGACGCGGGGCGGAGGCTGAACAGCCTTGGCCGAGAGACCGACATTCTCACCCTTCTGGCACCGCGTGCGGGCGCTCAAGCCCCGCCTGCGCCCGCATGTGCAGGTGACGCGTCAGCACTACCGCGGGCGTCGCTGGCATGTCGCGCACGACCCGACGACCAACCAGTTCTTCCGCCTGAACCCGATCGGGCACGAGCTCGTCGGCCTGCTCGACGGCAAGCGCACCGTCGAGGAGGTCTGGACGATCCTGCTGCAGCGCCACGGCGACGACTCGCCGACGCAGCAGGAGGCCCTGCAGCTGATCGGCCAGCTCTACAGCTCCAACCTGCTGAGCGTCGACGCGCCGCCCGAGACCGAGCAGTTGCTCAGGCGCGGGCGCGAGCGTCGCAAGAAGAAGGCGATGGGCCAGGCCGTCGGCTTGATGTATTTCAAGATCAGGCTGTTCAACCCCGACGGGATCTTCGCCTGGCTGGAGCCGTTGTTCCGGCCGATCCTCAACCGCGTGGGTTTCTTCGTGTGGCTGGCGGTGGTGCTGGGGGCGATCGTCGCGATCCTGCCGCACTTTGACCGCCTGGCCGCGAGCGTGGACAACACGCTGGCGCCGGCGAACTGGGGCTGGCTGACGGTTGTGTTCATCGTCACCAAGGCGATCCACGAGATCGGGCACGGGGTGATCCTCAAACGCTTCGGCGGGCAGGTGCCCGAGTTCGGCGTGATGCTGCTGGTGCTCTTCCCGGCGCCGTATGTCGACGCGACGGCGTCGTGGGCGCTGGAGAGCAAGTGGAAGAGGATCGCCGTGGGCTCGGGCGGGATGATCTTTGAGCTGTTCGTGGCGGCGATCGCGGCGATGGTCTGGCTGTCGACCGAGCCGGGGGCGTTGATCCACCAGATCGCGTACAACGCGATGTTCATCGCGAGCATCTCGACGATCCTGTTCAACGCCAACCCGCTGATGCGCTTCGACGGGTACTACATCCTGAGCGACCTGCTTGAGGTGCCCAACCTCATGCAGCGTGCGCAGAACATGATCAAGCACTTCTTCAAGCGCTACGCCTTCGGGATCGAGAACGACCAGCCCCCCACCACCAACGCCGGCGAGCGCCGGATCCTTGTGACCTACGGGATCCTGGCGCTGGCGTACCGCGTCTTCCTGTTCATCTCGATCACGCTGTTTGTGATGGGCAAGATGTTCGCCCTGGGCCTGCTGCTTGCGATCTGGACGGGCGCGATGTGGTTCGTGCTGCCGGTGGGCAAGTTCGTGCACTGGCTGGCCTCGCACCCCTCGCTCCTGGACAAGCGCGTCCGGGCGGTGACGGCGACGATGCTGATGCTCGCGATGGGCGTGGTCTCCCTCGGGATGGTCCCGTTCCCGGACTGGCGGAAGGCCTCGGGCGTGGTCGAGCCGGCGCGCCGGTCGGGCGTCTTCTTCGCCTCCGACGGGTTCATCGTCGAAGCCTTCGTCTCGCCCGGGATGCGGGTCGGCGCCGGCGATGCGATCGCGACGATCGACAACCCCGAGATCCGCGTCGAGCTGGCGACGGCCCGCGCCGAGCTCGCACGGGCCGAGGTGCGATGGCGTTCGGCCCTCGCCCGCTCGTCGCCCGCGGCCGACGAGTTGGCCGAGGCGGTCACGAACCTCACCGAGCGCGTCGCGATCCTCGAAAACCGCATCGACCGCCTGACGGTCCGGGCCCCGCACGCGGGGGTGGTCGCCGGGGCCGATCCGTCGGAGTTCGTCGGCGCGTGGGTGCAGGAGGGCACGGCGATCTGCGAGATCGTCGAGGACCGGGGCTCGCGCATCGTCGCGACGCTGAGCCAGCGTGAGAACACCTGGGCGATCCGGCACGCGACGGGCGACCTGCCCGTGGTCGCCAGCGTCCGTTTCCTGTCCGACGCGGGCAGGAGCATCGAGGGGAACATCGTCGAGGTCGTCGAGTCGGGGCAGAGCCGCCTGGCGCACGCGTCTTTGGGCTACGCCGGGGGCGGGACGATCGCGACCGACCCGCAGGACGAGTCGGGGACGATGGCGACCAGCCGCCAGTTCGAGCTCCGGATCGTGCCCGCCGACGGCGAGCCGACGGGCGCACCCGGCGAGCGTGTGCGCGTTCGCTTTACGCTGCCGAGCCGTCCGTTGATGGCCCAGTGGGCCGACCGCCTGCACAAGCTGGTGCAGGGCCGGGTGACGCTGTAGGAGTTCCGCCCGTGTCGCAGGCCCTGACGAGGTACCACGCCCTTTACGAGTCGCTGATGAGCCGGCGGCGCGCCGAGCGCACGCTCAAGGGGCTCGACAAGGTCGCCGCGTGGACGCGGATGAAGCTGACAACGCAGGGGTCGAGCCTTCGCGTCCTGAAGCGCGAGGCGGAACAGATCGACGCGTTGGCGCCGAAGGTCCGGGGGTATTCCGAGGCGGTGCTCGACGAGGCGATCGGGCGCGTGCGCGAGCGGTTCCTGCTGCGCACCGACGACAAGGAGACTGTCCGCGAGGGGATGGCGCTGGCCCGCGAGGTCGCCCGACGCCTGACGGGCGAGGAGGCCTACACAGTGCAGCTCGTCGGCGCACTGGGGCTCTACCGCGGGCGGATCGTCGAGATGCTCACGGGCGAGGGAAAGACGCTGACGGGCTCGATCGCGGCGGTCATGCTCGCGTGGAAGTACCGGCGCGTGCATGTGTTCACCGTGAACGACTACCTCGCCAAGCGAGACGCCGAGAGCCGCGAGGCGATCTACACGCGTTGCCGCCTGACGGTCGGGGCGATCCAGCAGGAGCAGTCGCCCGACGAGCGGGCGACGATCTACTCGCGCCACATCGTCTACGGCACGCCCAAGCAGATCACCGCCGACTACCTGCGCGACCAGCTCCGCATCCGCCCGCTGGCGACCGCGTGGGCGGGGCGCCAGATGATGGCCCGGTTCGGCAACGCGGCGGGGGCGGGGCCGATCGTGCCCGGGCTGTGCGTCGCGCTGGTCGACGAGGCGGACGCGGTGCTGATCGACGAGGGCGTGGTGCCCCTGATCATCGCGCGCAGCCGTCGCGAGGACGACATGGCGCAGGTCTACCTCGGCGCCGCGGAGATCGCCAGGAAGCTCGACGAGGGCCCGGATTTTTCCGTCGACCGTCTTCGGCGAAAGGCCGAGCTGAAGAGCCGCGGGCTGCACCGGGCCCGCCGGATGTGGGCCGAGCGTCCCGAGGCGATCTGGAGGGCCGACCGGCGCGCCGAGGAGCTGGTGCGTCAGGCGCTCGTCGCCCGCTGCTGCTATCTGCGGGGGCGTCAGTACGAGATCGTCGACGGGCAGGTCGTCATCGTCGACGAGTACACCGGCCGCTTCCTGCACGACCGGAGCTGGGAGCACGGGCTGCACCAGGCCGTCGAGGCCAAGGAGGGGCTGGAGGTCACCGCCGACCGCGAGACCCTCGCACGCCTGAGCTTCCAGCGGTTTTTCCGGAGCTACCCGGTGCTGTGCGGGATGACGGGCACCGCGGCCGACGCGATGCGGGAGATGGAGACGGTCTACCGGCGTCCGGTGCTCTGCGTGCCGACCAACCGACCGATCGTCCGCAAGAAACTCCCCATGCGGATCTTCGCCGAGCCCGAGTCGAAGATCGACGCGATCGTCGAGGAGATCGAACGCCTGCACGCGCTGGAGCGTCCGGTGCTGGCGGGCACGCGGTCGATCGAGGTCTCGCAGCTGATCTCCGAGCGGCTGACGGCCCGGGGGCTTGAGCACCGGGTGCTCAACGCCCTGCAGGACGCGGAGGAGTCCGAGCTCGTCGAGCACGCGGGCGCCGCGGGAGCCATCACCGTCGCGACGAACATGGCCGGTCGCGGGACCGACATCCGCCTGGACGAGCGGGCGAGGCGGGCGGGCGGGCTCGCGGTCATCCTGACGGAGATGCACGGGGCCAAGCGGATCGACCGCCAGTTCATCGGGCGTTCCGGCCGCCAGGGGGACCCGGGCTCTTCGCAGATCTTCGCCGCCCTCGACGACGACCTGCTCACCCAGCACGCGCCCGACCTTCGGACGGTCTTCAAGCGGCCCGGGCTGCGGGGCGAGCTCCGCCAGACCAAGGCCGCGGCTGCCGCCTTCAGGATCGCCCAGCGACGCAGCGAGGCCCGCGACCGGCGGAATCGCGCCGCGGTGCTCCGCCAGGACGACTGGATCGACGAGCACCTGCCCGGTTCGTGACGGGTCGGCGCACGGGGTTCCCGCGGCAGGACCGTCCGCTATCCTGCTCGCTCGGAGCGATCCTCGACCCCGATTCAGACGGAAATTGTCTTTTATGTCCAACGCTCGACGCGCCCTCCCGATTCTGGCCTCGCTGCTCCTTGTTTTTTGGTCGTTTCCGCTGCTGGGCCAGGGCAACGCCGCGGGGCCGGGCCCGCAGACCGTCGAGGAGTCGGCCCGCCCCGCCCCAGCCACGCTCCCTGAAGAGGTGAACGCCGAGGCGATCGACGCGCTGGCGAGGCGGGTCGCCGAGGACCAGAACATCGACGCCGCCGACCGGGAGCGGATCGAGACGGCGCTCCGTGCCGCCCGCGAGTCGCTGGCGGCGCAGTCCCAGCGTGCTTCGGCGGGGGAACAGTTCCGCACGCAGGCCAACGAGGCGCCCCAGCGGATCGCCGAGATCAGAGAACGCCTGCTGCGCCAGCGCGAGGAAGTCGACCGGGCCCGGTTCGCGGAGATGAGCCTCTCGGAGCTGGAGGCGGAGCTGGCCAGAGCCCGGTCGGAGCTGGCCCGCCACCAGCAGGAGATCACGAGGCTGGAGGGAGAGCCCGAACGACGCACCGCGAGGCGGGGTGCGCTGCGCGAGCTGCAGCCCCAGCGTGAGTCGGAGCTGGCGACGGTCGAGCAGGCGCTGGCGTCTCCGCCCGCCGACGGCGACGACCCCCGCGTCGTGCGGGCGCAGCGTTACCAGCAGCTCGCTCGCCAGCGTGAACTTCGCACGCGGATCGCGACGAACAACGAAGAGCTGCGGTACATGGACGCGACCGATGCCGCGATCGGCCCGCAGCTCGAGCTCGAGGTTCGGCGTCGCGATCGCGCCCAGCAGGAGGTCGCCCTGCTGCAGCAGCGGGTGGACGAGATCCGGCGCGACACCGCACGCGTGCGCACCGAGCGGGCCCGCGAGCTCGCCCGCCTGACAGAAGACCAGCCGGCGCTCGTCCGCGAGTTCGCCGAGCGGAACATCGAGCTCGCCCAGGCCCTGGCCGAAACGACCCGACGCGTCGGCGACCTCGAATCCAGCCTCGACCAGCAACGGGCCGAGCTGACGCGTGTGCTGGCCGACTTCGAGCGGACGCGCGAGCGCGTGCGGGCGATCGGGCTGGACGCGGCGCTGGGCGCGGTGCTCAAGCGGGCCCGCGCCAACCTTCCCGACCAGCGCCGCCTGACCCAGCAGATCGAGAACCGGCGAAGGGAGTACAGCGAGATCGAGCTGATGCGCTTCGATGTGCTCGAAGAGCGGCCGCTCATCACCGAATACCGCGAGAGGCTCACCCAGGCCCTGCCCGAGGCCGACCGCGAACGCCTCGCCGGTGGGGTCAGCGAGCTCGTCGAGCTGCGACGCGACCTCGTCAACGACCTGATCAGCCTCGCGACCCGCTACGGCTCGCGCTGGAGCGACTACGACCAGACCGTCGGCGACCTCCGGATCGTCTCGGGCGGGTTCGCGTCGTTCATCGACGAACGCGTGCTCTGGATCCGCAGCCACAGCGTGCTGGGCGACTGGAGCCCGAGCCGGATGCGGCGTCTTGTCGAGCACGCCGCATCGCCCGGGGCGTGGACCCGATGGGTCGAGGCGGTGGTGCGTTTCCCCCTGACCACGCTCGGGGCGGCGCTGATCGCGGTGCTGGCGATCCTGGTCAACCCCCCGCTGCGCCGCTGGGCGAGAACCTTCGACGAGCTCGCTCGCAAACGCGAGGGGATGAAGGTGATCATCACGCTCAAGGCGATGCTCGCCGAGCTGCTGGTGGCCACGCCGACGCCGGCCATTCTCTTTGCCGCCGGCGTCTCGCTCCGCCAGGCGCCCGACGGGATGCCTGTGGCGGTCGGGCTCGCGCTGGGCGACGCGGCGTGGATCGTGCTCTCGCTCCACTTCTTCAAACGACTGCTGCGCCCGAGCGGGGTGGCGATCAACCACTTCCGCTGGAACAACACCTCCACGGGCATCGTCCGGCGCCACCTCCGCTGGTACATCCCCCTGATCACGATCTCGTACGCGGCGCTCCGAGCCGCCGAGTCGATGAGCGAGCAGCTCGACCCGCTGGACACGATCGGACGCGCGGCGTTCATCGTCGCGATGGCCGGCGTCGGCGCGTTCATCTGGGTCGTCGGCCGCCCCAGCGGCGGCGCGATGGCCCCGTTCCTCAAGGCCAACAAGGGGGGCTGGCTCGACAGGACGCGCTACCTCTGGTTCGACGCCGCGATCGCGGCGCCCGCGGTGCTCATCGTGCTCGCCGCCCTCGGGTTCGTCTACACCGCCGCGGAGATCGAGGACCGCTTCCGCCTCACGCTCGGGCTGGTGCTGGGGCTGATTCTCGTCGGCGGCGTGCTGCAGCGCTGGCTGTACATCGCCAGGCGCAGACTCGCGATCGAGCAGGCGATCCGAGCCCGCGAGACGCGCCTCGCCGAGCTCAAGGCCCAGGCAGAGAAGGCCGAGAAGGGCGACCAGCCCGAGGAGCCCAAGCAGAAGGGCGAGGAGATCGACAAGGTCGATGAGGACAAGGTCGACATCCCGGGCCTGGACGCCCAGACACGCCACCTCATCCGCTTCGCCATCACCATCACGCTGGTCATGAGCCTCTGGGGGATCTGGCACCCCGTGCTGCCGGCGCTGAACATGCTCGACCGCGTCGAGCTCTACCCCCGACTGGCCATCGCCGACGAACGCGAGCAGGCCGAGAGCCCCGAAGTGCTCGATGTCCTCCGACGCTACCGGGGCGAGCCCGCGCCCGCCCCGCTGCTCACCGACGACGAAGGCCGCCCGCCCGCCGAGACGCCCGCAAGGGAAGCAACCCCCGGCGCCCCGGCCTTCCCGGGCATGAACCCGGGCGGCATGACGCCCGGCCTCGAACCCAGGACCGCCGATGAGCAGGCCGGCCTGCCCCTGACAGACGCCCTGACGCTCTCTGACCTGCTCACCGCGATCGTTTTCACGGTCGTTGCGGTCGTCGCGGTGCGAAATGTCCCCGCCGTCATCGAGATCATCCTGCTGCAGCGCCTGCCGCTCGACAGCGGCGGGCGCTTCGCCGTCAGCACCATCGTCCGCTACATCCTCACCGGCATCGGCATCTTCGTCGTCGCCGGGGCGGTGGGGATCAGCTGGACCAATGTGCAGTGGCTTGTCGCGGCGTTGACCTTCGGCCTGGCCTTCGGCCTCCAGGAGATCTTCGCCAACTTCGTCTCTGGCATCATCATCCTGCTCGAACGCCCCATCCGTGTGGGCGATGTCGTCACCGTCGGCGACACGAGCGGACGCATCAGCAAGATCCAGATGCGCGCCACCACCATCACCGACTGGGACCGCAAAGAACTCATCGTCCCCAACCGCGAGTTCATCACCGGACGCGTCATCAACTGGTCGCTGTCAGAAGACACGCTCCGCGTCACCGTCGATGTCGGCATCGCCTACGGCTCTGACACCAAGCTCGCCCACGAGACATTGCTCCGCATCGCCAACGAGCACCCCGACACCATGAAGGACCCCGCCCCGAGCTGCTGGTTCCTCGGCTTCGGCGACAACTCGCTTGACTTCCGCCTCTTCGCCTTCGTCCCCCACATCTCCTTCAACATGCCGACCCGCCACGCCCTGCACATGAAGATCGACGAGGAGTTCCGCAAGGCCGGCGTCGAGATCTCCTTCCCTCAGCGCGACCTGCACCTCCGCTCGATCGACGACGATGTCGTCAAGCTCTTCAGGAACGCGGGCTCGGAGATCAAGAACGCCGACAACTCGCCTGCGCCCCCGTCGTCGGACCACAAGAGCGGCTGAGCCCGAGCCCCCGCACGCCTCAAGCCGGCGGGGACCAGTCCGTTTCCTTGTCCTTGGCCATGATCGCGGCGCAACGCTTCACGCACGAGCGGCAGAGCAACGCCGCCTCGTCGACCGGGCTCCGCCAGTGCGGCTTGTCGTTAGACTGCAAACACAGCCGGCACTCGTCGCCCGTCGCGATCTTCTCGCCCTCGCCCTTCTCGACCACCAGCTCCCGGTACGCGACCTCCAGGCAGCGCACGCA
Source organism: Phycisphaerales bacterium (assembly GCA_007694925.1). Lineage (GTDB taxonomy): Bacteria > Planctomycetota > Phycisphaerae > Phycisphaerales > UBA1924 > SLFH01. The sequence goes on from REET01000124.1 coordinate 14,074, forward strand.
CAGCAGGCTGCCGCGGTGGCCCTCGACCATCGGTCGGTCCTCCGACCATGGCGACAGGCAGTAGTCGCACTTGAAATACGCGTTGCCCTCGGCGTTGGGATCGTGCATGCTTGGGTGAACCTCACTTCGCCGCGACGAGTTGGTGGTTGGCGATCAACCTGTAAACCTCGCAACGCTCCAGGAGCTCGGCGTGGCGCCCGCGGTCGACCACCTCGCCCCCGTCCATCACGACGATGCTGTCGGCGTTCTTGACGGTGCTCAGGCGGTGGGCGACGACCAGGCAGGTCCGCCCCGCGCTGAACTCCGCCAGCGCCTCGCCGATCCGCGCCTCGCTGTCGGCGTCGATCATGCTCGTCGCCTCGTCGAGGATCAGGATCGCCGGGTCGCGCAGGATCGCCCGCGCGATCGCGATCCGCTGACGCTGCCCGCCCGAAAGCGTCGAGCCACGCTCGCCCACCACCGTCTCGTACCCCTCGGGCAGGGCCTCGATGAACTCGGCGGCCCGGGCCTGCCTCGCGGCCGCACTGATCTGCTCCGCAGTCGCCCCACTCATGCCGTAGGCGATGTTCTCGCGGATCGTCGCGCCGAACAGGACCGTCTCCTGCGTCACGACGCCGATCTGGCGCCGGAGGCTCCGCACCCCGACAGTCGCGATGTCCGTCCCGTCGACGAGCACGCGTCCCTCGGTCGGGTCGAACAGGCGGGGCACCAGCGAGAGCAGCGTCGTCTTGCCCGAGCCGTTGGGCCCCACCACCGCGACCGTCGTCCCGTGGGCGACCTCCAGGTCGACCCCGCGAAGCGCGGGCGTCGCGGCGCCGGGGTAGGTGAACCCCACGCCCTCGAAACGCACCGACTCGGTGTGGCGACCCAGGCGGGGCAGGCCAGCGTCGTGCCCGGGCTCGGGCTCGGTGTCTAAGAGCTGCTTGATCCGCTCCGCCGCCGCAGCAGCCGTCTGGATCTCGTTGACGATGCCGGTCAGGGGCTTCAGCGACGCCGCGGCGATGAACAGCGCCCCGAGCGTCAGCAGCATCTTCGAGGGGTCCAGCGCGTTGTCGATGATGATGAGCCTGGCCGCCAGGATCGTCAGCAGCCCCAGCGAGAACAGGGCGATCACCTCGTTGAGCGGGCTCATCAGCGCACGGGCGGTCCTGGCCCGCAAGAGGTGGCGCATCACGGCCTTGTTGATCGTGTGGAACCTCGCCGATTCGTGGCGTTCGTTCGTGTGCACCTTCACCACGCGCAGGCCCTGCAGCGCCTCGCTGGCGGCGCCGTACAGGTCCGCCTGACGCTCCAGCGCCCGGCGCGTGTACCGCCGGATCTTCGTCGAGAGCTTGCGGATCACCACCGCGATGACCACACCCGCGAAGATCGCCGCGATCGAGAGCTTCCAGTCCAGAATCAGCGCCGCCGCGAACGCCGCGACGCCCTTGAGCGTCTGCGCCACCGCCCGAGAGAGCAACGCCGTCATGCCCGAGGCGAGCTGCGTCGTGTCGTTGACGATGCGGCTGATCGCGTCGGAAGTCCCGCGCGAGACCGCCAGCCCAAGGGGCATCCGCAGCACCCGCGAGAACAGATGCCTCCGGATGTCCGTCACCGCCTTGTACACGACCGAAAGAGACAGGTACGCGTGCAGGAAGTTTGTCGTCCCGCCGATCAGCGCCAGCGCCCCCAGCGCGACCATGATCGCCACCACCGCGTTGAACGGGCCCTCGGGCAGGCGCTCGATCACCCACTGGGGCACCGCGACGAAGGGCTCGCCCGCGTTGTACGCCTCGGCCCGCTCGGGCAGCCCTTCGCGCGAGCCCTCGAAGATCGTCTCGAGGATCGGGTAGACCGCCAGCAGCCCCGCCCCGAGCCCCGAGGCCGAGACCAGCGCGCACAGGAGCGCCAGCGTGATCCGCACCCGGTCACGGAGCATCCGCCCTGCGAATCCCCAGAAGGCGTTCATGAGCCCGCAGTCTACGGTCGCTCAACGCCCCGGGCCGAACGCCGGGGCACGCTCGGGCGCCCGCGGCGGGCACGAAAAAAGGGCCGGCCAAAGCGGCCGGCCCTCAGAGGAGTTGCGATCGATCAGCTCAGGCCTGCGAGCCCGGCAGGAAGCGGGAGTCCGTCAGCGGGACGATCTCGCCGAACTGGATCGGGCCAGAGGCGATCAGGCGGTTCATCTCGCCCGAGCGGTTGTCCTGCCGCTGGAGCGTCGCCACGACCGGGCGGGCGTTGTTGCCGCTGATGTCGAAGCTCTCGACCATGATGCTGAAGTTGGAGAAGCGCTCGGGGTCGGTATCGACCTTGGTGAGCACCTGGGCGTTGTCCTCGGGCCGGATGTTGACGGGCGAGGCGGCCGGGACGGTGATCAGCGAGGTCTGGATCGTCGTGCCGTCGTCGAAGCGGTAGGTCAGGCGGACGGTGACGTTCTGGTTGCCGAAGGGGTTGTAGACGCTGATGACCTCGCGGGCGCCCTCGGAGGAGCTGATGCGGTCGACGAACGAGTCGGCGAAGTGGTGGACCGTCGCCGCGTTGCGGAGCCCGTGCACCGAAGTGCCGCCGACGGGGCTGTTGGCCGGAGCGCCGCTCTGCGTGCCGTACTCGATCATCACGCCGGAGACGAAGAGCCGTCCCGCACCGCCGTCGATCCTCAGGGTAAAGGGCTGGTCGCGTGCGATGGTCGAGATGTTGTCGATCTGGTTGTTGAGAACGAGCTGGTTGCGGGTGTTGTTCGACAGCGTGAAACCGGGCGTGATCTGCGCGATATTTCCGGGCGAGGTCTCGACGAACGCCTGGATGCCGATCGCGATCGAGGGTGCGCCGCCGACATTGAGGATCGACAGAACGGCACGCCCGCCCGTCGGCACGACGACATTCGGAATGATCGAGACCTGGTTACCCTCGTTCGGCACGCCAGAGACCGTCGACGAACGGGGCGGCAGCGTGTCGCTCGCAATGAACGAGCTGGCCGCGACCGCGATCTCCCTGTTCGCCTCGACGCGGACGCTCACCAATGTGTTGGCGGGCAGGCCGGCGATCGAGCCGACCGTCGACAGGTCCACGCCGCCGCGACGGTTGGCGCCCAGCGTAAAGCTCGCCGACTCGTCGATCGGAGCGTTGAACTCGTTGCGGTAGTAGATCGTGACCGTCAGGTCCGCGCTGGAGCTGGTCAGGTTCTGCCAGACGACGAAGCTGCGGGCGTTCAGGCCGCTGAGCACGCCGGCGAAGTTCCACGCCGTGGCCCGGTCTCCCGGGTTCTCGGCCACCAGCACGAACGACTCGCCCGTGTCGTCGCCGAAGTCGAAGCGGTTGATCGAGGCGGCGATCGCCGCGGGGTTGCCCGATTCGACCGGCGCCGAGTAGACCTCCAGGGCGTAGGGGTTGAACTGCTCGACCAGCGAGTTCTCGGGGTCCGACGAGTCGTGGAGTGTGATGTTGACCGTCGCGTTGGCGGGGATGGTGATCTCCGTCAGCGTGGTGTCGCGCATCCCGAACTCGTAGCGGGCGATCACCTGCACCTGCACCGGGGTGCCGTGCGGGTTGACGAGCTTGAGCGTCTCGGTCGAGGTCGGCGAGGCGAAGCCCTCGGGGTAGACGACCATGTTGGTGTAGAAGGCCGTGCCATCGCCCGTCTTGACGATCTGGGCGTTCAGGAGCTGCACCAGGTTCCCGGGCTGGATGTCGCCGGTGAAACTGTTGACGATCGGGACCTCGCCGAAAGCGCCGCTGACATTGCGGGGTGTGTTCCCTTCCGGATCGGTCGTCGAGAAGCCGTTCGAGTCGGTGAAGAGCGGGTTGCCGAAGCGGTCGCGGATCTGGGTGTCAAAGACGCTCTGATCGCTGACATTCTGCCGGTTCAGGTCGGCGATGAGCTGGACGACCGTCCACGAATCCTCGCCGATCACGCGCCCGAAAACGGTGAAGCCCTCGTTCTGCGTGTCGAGGCTCGGGTTGTCGTTCAGGTTGAAGAAGAACTGGCTGGTCGCCGAGTTGGGGTTGCCGCCCAGCTTGGCCATGGCGATCGTGCGCTCGAGGTTCGGGCGCCCGAACTCGTTCTGGATCGGGCCCAGGTCGGGCTCGAAGATCTGGCGGAAGCCCTCGTTCTCGTTGAAGACGAACCCGCCGCCCTGCACGATGAAGTCGTCGACGGTGCGGTGGAAGAAGCTCTCGGAGTACTGGCCCCTCTTGACATACTCAAGGAAGTTCGCGACCGTGCCCGGCGCGTCCTGGGGGAACAGCTCGATGAAGACCCGCCCGACATTCGTGTCGAACATCACCACCGGGTTGGTGTCCAGCTCCAGGGCCGACAACGCCGGCAGGCCGTCGATCGCCGCAAGCACGATCCGAGGCTCAAGTCGCTCGAACATTTCAGCCGCGAACGCGCCGCGACCACGACCGTAAAATCGATCTGACACCATGGCTGTACCGTCTCCTGCCCTGTTCGGTCCATCTGGGCCCGGGGCTGACCTCCCGCGGCGGGGTCCGCGCTCGGGGGTTCTTGCCGAGAATCGCGGCGTGCGGGGCCGGGCTCGCCCCCGACACACTCGGGGGGAGCGATAAACCTATCGGGCCAACGGTACAACACCCTCCAACCACGGGCAAGCCCAATGCCCTAGGATCGATGCAAGTGCACGCCCCGATCGACCAGCTCGGCCTCGCCAGGCCCGTCGCCGTTTACCCCTCCGTGGGCAGAACAGTCCGCCCGAGGGCCGCGGGGCAACGCCGCGTCGCCATCGTCACCCCCTGCTTCAACGCGCCGGCCGACCTCGCCCTGCTCTACGGCGACCTCACCCGCCTGAACCTCGGCGGCACGCCCGACTCCCCCCTCCTGGACATCACACTCGTCGTCGTCGACAACGCCTCCGATCCCCCCCTCGCGAGCGTCCGCCAACCCCAGGAACTCGACATCCGCCTCCTCCGCATGGCCTCCAACGAGGGCGGCAGCGGCGGCTACAACGCCGGCATGGCCTTCGTCATCCAGCACCTGGCGACCGACCCTGAGCAAGTCCCCGAGTTCGTCTGGCTGCTCGACAGCGACGCCCGCCCCGACTCTGAAGCCCTGCTCGCCCTCGTCAGCGCGATGGACGCCTACCCCGAATTCGGTGTGATCGGCTCCTCGATCGCACACCCCGAAACAGGGGTGGTCTTCGAGATCGGCGGCAAGGTCGGACGCTGGCTCGGCCAGTTCGGGCCCTGCTACGGCGAGAACAAGCCCGCCCCGAAGAAAACCGTCGAGGTCGGCTACGCCGCCGCCTGCAGCGCCCTGGTCCGCACCGGCGCGATCGCCAAGACCGGCCTCTTCCCCGAGGTCTTCCTCAACGCCGACGATGTCGAGTGGTGCTACCGCATCGTCCAGGAAACTGGCCTGAAAATCGGCGCCTCGTGCGAGTCGATCGTCCGCCACCCGCAGATGAAGTT